>DATBSP010000080.1:0-19177 GCA_036559705.1 Hyphomicrobium sp. | reverse complement strand
CGTGTAGCCCACCTTGAGCTTGGCCACGATGTCCGGTTCGCCCGCGATTGAGCAAAGGGTCGGAATCCAATCGTTGTGGCTCATCAACTCGTTTGTCACGGTGCCGGGCTTGAACTGACCCGGCCAACGCACCAGGCATGGTACGCGGAACGCGCCCTCCCAATTGGTGTTCTTTTCGGAGCGGAACCAAGTCATGGCGCCGTCGGGCCAGGAATTCATGTGCGGCCCGTTATCGGTTGAGTAGACGACGATCGTGTTGTTCGCGACCCCCATGGCATCGAGCGCTTTGAGCAAGCTGCCGACGGTATCGTCGTGTTCCTGCATGCCGTCGATGTATTCGCTGTCGCCGTGCTTGTAACGGCCGCGATGCTCGGCGCGGACGTGCGTCCGCAAATGCATGCGGGTTCCGTTGAACCAGCAGAAGAACGGTTTTCCCGCCGCCTGCTGGCGCTGCATGAATGCTATGGCCGCGGCCGAGGTCTCGTCGTCGATCGTCTCCATGCGCTTCTTGGTCAGCGGGCCGGTATCCTCGATCGTTTGTTTGCCAATTCTGCCGAAGCGGGGATCCTCCGTCGGGTCGTCGACGTCGGTCGCCTTGCAGCGGAGCACGCCGCGCGGCCCAAACTTGGCAAGGTAGGAAGGGTCTTTCGGATAGTCCGGCAGTTCCGGCTCTTCCTCGGCGTTGAGATGGTAGAGGTTGCCGAAGAACTCGTCGAAGCCATTGACCGTGGGGAGTGAGGGGTTGCGATCGCCGACGTGGTTCTTGCCGAACTGGCCCGTGGCGTAGCCGAGATTTTTGAGCAGCCCGCCGATGGAGGGATCGAGCTGGCTCATCCCCATCGGTGCGCCCGGAAAGCCCACCTTGCTAAGCCCAGTACGAATGATGTGCTGGCCGGTGAGGAACGCCGAGCGGCCCGCCGTGCAGGATTGTTCTCCGTAGTAATGTTGGAATTTGATGCCTTCCTTGGCGATGCGGTCGATGTTCGGGGTCTCGTACCCCATCAAGCCGTTGGAGTAGGCACTGATGTTGGCGATGCCGATGTCATCGCCCCAGATGACGAGGATATTGGGCTTGCTTGCGGCAGCCTGCACCGCAGCTGGCGCCGCCGGTCCCATCTCAGTTTTCGGCGGCGTTGGCGGCGTCTGCGCCGCCGCTTTGTTCACGGCCGAAATGGCGAGCAGCGATACGCCGCTCAGAAGTATATTCCTTCGATCAAAATCGAGTTGTGGTTGAGAACTTGCTTGGTCCTTCTGTCCCTTACTCACACTCATTTGCATCCTCTCTAGGTCATTGGCTTCATCCCCCTCAGGTGCCGGTCGGTTGGTCGCCCGCTTAGTTTGCGGCCTTGGGGCCGTATTGCAGCGCCTCCATGGCTTGGTCGATCGAGAAGCTGCCAGGCTTCTGGCTCGGCGGGAACTCTTTGAAGGTCGCTAGGAACTGGCCGACGTACTGCTGCGCCGGAACCATCACGAAAGCATGCTCGACCCGCCAGCGTGGATAATCCATGCTCTCATGGTCGGCCGTTTCAAACGGATCGGAGCGCACGTTGAAGAGCTTCGGGAAGCGCAGCGGTGTGAACGGCTCCTCCCACACACCGAGGCCGATCGCGCGTTGCTCTGCGAATACGATCTTCCATTGGTCGTAGCGCAGTCCCACGAGCGAGCCGTCGTCGTTGAAGTAGAAGAACTCGTGGCGCGGGCTGGGAGATTTCCCGGCCAGCGCATCGGTGAGGTTGTAGCCGTCAAGATGCACCTTGAAGGTCTTGTCGCCGACCTGCATGCCTTTGAGCAGCTCCTCCTTGACGTTGGGAGCACCGGCCGCGGCCAGCAAGGTCGGCAGCATATCCTCATGCGAGTAGATGTCGTTGAGGACGGTCCCGGGCTTGATGACGCCCGGCCAGCGGATGGCGCATGGCACGCGGTAAGAGCCTTCCCAGTTGCTCGCTTTCTCGTTGCGGAACGGCGACGTGCCGCCATCCGGCCAGGAGAACTTCTCCGCACCATTGTCCGTGGAATACATCACGATGGTATTCTCATCGAGGCCCAGCTCCTTGAGCTTGTCGAGCAACTGGCCGACGTGACCGTCATGCTCAACCATGCCGTCGGGATAGATGCCGAGACCCGTCTTGCCCTCACTCTCCGGCTTGAGCCGCGTCCAGATGTGCATGCGCGTAGAATTCCACCACAGGAAGAACGGCTTGTCGGCCTCCTTTGCTTCCGTCATGAACCGCAAGGCTTCCCTGGTGAACTCCTCATCGACCGTTTCCATACGCTTCTTGGTGAGCGGGCCCGTGCTCTCAATCTTCTGCGTCCCGTCGGGGTTCGCCCAGGAGTGGATCACCCCACGCGTTCCGTATTTTTTCTGCAGCTCGGGGTCCTTGAAGTAGTCCGGATGCTCGGGCTCGTCTTCCGCATTCAGATGGTAAAGCGAGCCGAAGAACTCATGAAATCCATGTACCGTGGGGAGATGCTCGTCGCGATCGCCGAGGTGGTTCTTGCCGAACTGGCCAGTTAAGTAACCCTGAGTCTTGAGTAGCTCGGCGATGGTTACGTCGCGCGCCTGCAAGCCTTCTTGCGCGCCCGGCAGCCCGACCTTGACCAGGCCGGTACGGTAGCCGCATTGGCCAGTGATAAAGCATGAACGCCCCGCGGTGCAGCTTTGCTGGCCATACCAGTCAGTGAACAGCGCGCCTTCCTTGGCGATGCGGTCAATGTTAGGCGTCTTGTAGCCCATCATGCCCTGATTGTAGGCGCTGACGTTCCAGTAGCCGATGTCATCGCCCCAGATGATGAGGATATTCGGCTTGCCCCCCGCGGGCGTCGCGACCGGCGTCGCAGGCCCCATCTCCGGCGCTGGCGGCGCCTGTGCCGCTGCTCTGGTCACTGCCGACATTGCAAGCAGCGAAGCACCGCTCAAAAGCAGGCTTCTGCGATCGGGACCGGCATGCGGATTTGCGCGCGCATCGGGGCATTTTGGTATGTTACGCAAGACTTGACCCTCCCTGGATCGTTGTTCGCTGCGGTTTCTCGTTCACTCCTTTTGTCGTTTGATACAGCGAAACCCGACGTGGCTCATCGAGGTGTCGATCGGTTCTGGATGGCGCGCGGCGGGCCGATAGCGCCGGCAGTAATTCGGCGCGCACAGGTGGGAGCCGCCTTTCAGAACTTTCCTGGGTATCTTGAACTGTGCCTGGCACGGGTCGTAGCTCTCATCTCGGCGCGGCCCGCGCGGGTTCTCTGGAATGCAGCACGCCTTCGCTGCGTCGGCCGGGTGCTTGGGCACGTACCAGTCGGTGGTCCACTCCCATACGTTGCCGATCACGTCGTAGAGGCCGTAGCCGTTCGCCGGGTATGTGCCGACCGGCGATGTGCGCTCGTACCCATCGAGCTTCGTGTTCTCGTGCGGGAAGTTACCCTGCCAAGTATTGGCCATCTGCTTGCCGCCGGGCGCGAACTCATGACCCCAGGCGAACTCTGCGCCCTCCGCGCCACCGCGCGCGGCAAACTCCCACTCGGCTTCGGTTGGCAGCTCCTTGCCGGCCCACTTGGCATAGGCTTCCGCATCCGTGTAGGCGACGTGCACGACCGGATGAGCGTCGAGGCCCTTGATCCAGGTGCCGCGTCCGTAAGGATGGCGCCAGTCGGCGCCGAAGCGGAATTCCCACCACTGGCTCCAATCGCGTAGGTCAACCGCCCTCGCGGGCGGGCGAAAGACGAGCGATCCCGCTTTCAACATATGCGGCAGCGCGCCGGGGTAGTCCTCGGCGCGCGGGGCAATCTCGGCGAAGGTGACGTAGCCGGTCGTCTCCACGAAGTCGCGGAACTGCTTATTGGTGACCGGCGCCGGATCCATCCAGAACCCGTCCACCGTCACGCGATGGACTGGCGCCTCCTCGGGATAATGGTCGTCCGATCCCATGGCGAACGTGCCACCGGGTATCCACGCCATCTCAGTCTGCGTCTGCTTCAGAAGGGGCGACATCGCGCCATTCCTGCGGGGCCACCGGACACGGGGGGTATTCTGCCGGTGCGTTTAGTGAACCACACCCATCACACGATCCGCAATCTGATCGATGGTTCAATTAGCTTGTGGTGCCGCGGGCACCAGCTACAGGTTGACGAGTGATAGATTAGGCCACTCGATGTTCGGTTAACCAAAGAGCCTCGCCTTGAGGTGAGCAAGAGAGCACGAGGACGCGATTCCCCGCCGCATCGATACCGACGTCAACATCCTTCCAGCCGTACATTCTCAGCGGCGCGGGCCGCATCGGCCGGCCAACCATTGACGAAGAGTGCAACTACCCGGCAAGAACCTCACCAGTCTCGGTCCGGATATCACCTACACGTTCATGTGCGGCAAGACGCCGATCAGCACCGAGCTCAAATACTTCCGCGAGTTCGCCGTCGAAAACCGCCTGACGGGCGACGGGGGCGGCTTGAACTTGACGATCCCGTTGTCGGTCGGACGCTGATTAATCACGCATGTGCGCTCGCGACCCAGAGCTGCAGCCGCGTTAACGCGGCCAATTCAATTCTGTTCTTGACCCGATGCGTGACCTGCGGAGGTCAGTAGCTGCTTTTGTGCTACGTTCAGGTGGTATGATGCGAGCGCCGGAGCGCCGCTCAATTTCGATAGCACGATCGAACCAGCCGTGACCGCAACGTCATTCTCCTCGAGGACGTCATGGCGCCAACGAGCAATGCCGACCACCAATCGTCCGACTTTCGCCGGGCGGATGCGCGCGGCGCGCGATCGCCCGTTGGAGCGGACCGCCTTGTGCGGCAATTCCGGCAGATTCTGCTTTGGCCGCTGCAATTGATGCCACCCCAGCCGGGCGGCCAAACCAAGGGCGACGATTTCCCCGCCGCGCTGACGAGCGGAGCGGATTCAAGCTGGGTGGAGATTAGCGAGGAGTTTCCTACCGATCCAAGCATGCTTGGCGAACACGCCTACCGCGAGTTCGTATCCTTTCTGCCCCACGTGCAGCGATTTCTCTATGGGCTCCGCGCTTCGCCCGGCTCGGCTCGTGAGGGGTCGCCGGTCCGTGTATTTAGCCGCACCGACATTGCGCACGTGCGCGTCACCGCTATCGAGGGTGCGGCCCCTTTACTGTTCGACGTCGCGCGGGTGGAGCTTCGCTTTTTCGGCGACGTCGATGTGGTGATCCTTATCGTTGAGATCGAGGCTCGGGATGTGGCCCTCGAGCATGTGCAGCAGGTCATGTATCGCTTTGGCCGCGCCTACCCGTCCGGTTGGACCGACACCGGTCAGGCCTGGCATTGCCCGGAGCGCGTTGAATGGCTCGACCGGGAAGGCCGAGTTCTGGCGACATCCAACTATGAGCAGCGCGAAACTTTCTTGACCTCGATTTGCCGGGAGGGCGTGGCCACGATCGCATCCCATTGGACGTTTCTGCTGGCGCCACTGACCACGAGCCAGGGCGATGAGAAGGGGCCGCTGAGGTGCCGCCTGGTGGAGCACAATTGGATCCCGATCATGGCCTATCTCGCCGTTGATGATCCCTTGAGCCTCACGGAGAACGACCACGTCCGTCTCGGCCTGGTGTTGCCCCCGGGCGATCCGGCAACGGCACCCTATGCGGCGGCCTTCCTGCAAGATTTCAGTCAACGATACTGCTACGACCGCTTCCATGATCCCGTGCGCACGGGCGACTGGGTCGACTCGCGCATCATGTGTTGTGGTCATGCGTTTGTGATGGTCGCCGATGCGCGCCAGCCGGTCGTTACCGACCTGGAGCGCGGCCTGTTGGCCCAGTTCCGCCATTCATTCTTGCTACTGGGCTTGATCGCCCATTTGCATCGGGCCGCATTGCTCATCCAGTCGGACCGGCTGGCGCACAGCATTGGCCAGCTCGACACCAAGCGTCCCCAGAGCGTTGAAGAGTTCCAGGCCGAAATCCGCCGCTCGCTCGAGAGTTTTCTTCGCTTCTCGCATCGGTATTGGTTCTACGAGGTGGCTAATCAACCAGTGGCGCGCGACTTATTTCGCCTGTGGTCCGACCATCTCGGCACCACCCGCCTCTATGGCGACGTTCGCGAGGAGCTCCGCGACATGAGCGAGTATCTCGACAGTGACATGCTGCGCCGTTCGTCGGCGACGATCGTGCGGCTGACCGTCGTCGCCATCCTGAGCTTGATTGGCACGGCGACCACGGGGTTCTTCGGCATGAACCTTCTCGATGAGGCAGGAGCTCCGCTTGCCGCCAAGGTATTCTACTTCGGATTTGTCGCTGTGTTGGTGATCGCGCTCACGGTCTATACAGTCATAAAGGCAAGCCGACTTGCCGAGTTCCTCGACGTCCTAGCCGACGGAAGAATTTATTGGCGCAGGAAATTGAGGGCCTTCTTCCAGGTTTGGCAGGATCGATAACGACGACGAGGACTGAACAGCGCGTCGGCCCGCTATCTCTTCAAAATCGCCCAAGATATTGCCTGCTTGCCGGGCCGGAACTTCCCCGCCAGCGTCGGGTTACGTTCACAGCGGGACGACGAACGCTGCTCGGCTGCCACAGGGCGGCCCAGAAACAACAGTTGCAACCCAGGAACATTCGGGTCTCAATGAGTCTGTTCCTCCAGTAAAGGAAGCTGCCGTGGCCGCACGCAAAAAGCCTACCGCTGCCAAGCCTGCGCGTGCGAAGGCGCGCGGGCGGGGCCGAGCGAAATCAAAGGCGCTCGCGATAACCGATCCCGTGCGACGGGAACGGGTGAACTCGCCCTCTTTGCTGGACAGCCAACTGGCTCTATTCAGGACGATGATGGCGTGGTCGCCGGTAGGTCTTTTCATCAAGCAGCAGACCGCGTTCCTGGAAGGATTTGAGCCGCGGCCGGTCGACAAACGCCGCCCCGCAGTCAAACGTGGCCGGGCGCGCTAGGGCTGATCCCAACCATAGCTTGGTAATATCGCGCTCAGTCGCGCATCCACGCAGGCATCGTCAGCGTGTTCACCATTCGTCGTATGCGCGCCTGTAGTACCGCTCCGGATAGTAGGCCGGTCGGTAACCTCGTTCGTAGGCCTCGACGGGCGACGGCACATCCGCGATGTAGGCGCGGGGGCCGTAGTAGCGGCGTTCGATGATGCGCTCGCGCTCAATGACCACCGGCCCGTCGTCAAACTCCTCGTCAACAATAACGCCATGGACGTCGTCGCCGTAGAGATCGGCCGCCGCGGCCGCGCTCGGGGCGAGACTGACGGCGGCTAGCGTCGCCAGGACGCTGAACAGTTTGTGCATGACAGCACTCCATTGCTTTCTGCATGCTGCAACGCCGGCGCGAAGAAATGGTTGCCGGGGGTAAGCGCTACAGCGAGGCAGCCCAATCGTTCTTAGCGGATTGGCGCCTGCGTCGGCCTCGGCTCCGCGGTCGGATTTGGCGTCGGCACCATCGGAGAGGTCGACGGCGTGGGTGACGGTGTCACCGTTGTCACCGCTGGGCCGGCGTTATTGGTGTTTCCCACCTGGGTCCCGGTGCCCGGATAAAACATCGTGATCAATGCGACGACGATGGCCGCCGCCAAGATCAGTGGCAGCAGAGCGCTGCCATCGTAGCGCGGGCGACCGGTGAGCGCTGGGTCCTGGGGCGGATTGTGCGGTCGGTTGTAAAGAGCCATGGCATTCCTCCATCGCTTTTCGCTTCCAACTGCCACAAGTCCCCCAATGTTCCTGGTAAACGATGCAATGTTCATGATCAGACCATTTCATGGGGAGCATGGGCCACACCAGAGGTGGGCGGATGCGCGCGGCGGTCGAATCGCGCTAACCGGGTCTGGGGATCGGCAGCATAATGTTTGAGGACGATGTCTCGCACCGCGGCGCGTAAGGTCATGAATTCCGCTGTCTCGTTTGATCGCGCGCAGCAGGTGCTCGCCGATGTATTCGGTTTTCGGCAATTCCGCGCGCATCAAGCCGACATCATCGCGACAGTGATATCCGGCGGCGACGTGCTGGCGCTGATGCCGACGGGTGGTGGCAAGTCGCTCTGCTATCAGATCCCAGCCCTTGTCAGGGCCGGCACGGGCATCGTCGTCTCGCCGCTGATCGCGCTGATGCAGGATCAGGTCGAGGCGCTGACGCAGGCCGGCGTGAAGGCGGCGTTCCTCAACTCAACTCTCGACTTTCGCGAGCAGTCGGCGCTCGAAGGCCGCGTCGCCACTGGCGGCCTCGATATCCTCTACGTTTCGCCCGAGCGTCTGTTGCAAGAGCGGACCCTGGCGCTGCTCGAGCGGACGGAGCTGTCGCTGTTCGCCATCGACGAGGCACACTGCGTCTCCCAGTGGGGACACGACTTTCGCCCCGAGTATCGTCAACTCAAGGTGCTGGCCGAGCGCTTCCCGAACGTTCCCCGCATCGCGCTGACGGCCACCGCCGACGAGCGCACGCGCGAAGAGATCGTGACGGAACTCAGGCTCGGCGACGCCAAGCGCTTCATCGCCAGCTTCGACCGGCCCAACATCCGCTACACGATCTCGACGATGGGCGGGATGGGCGCTCGCGAGCGACTGTGGCAGTTTATCGAGGCCGAGCATGCCGAGGATGCCGGGATCGTCTACTGCCTGTCGCGCAAATCCGTCGAAGAAACGGCGGCGGGGCTGACCGCGAAGGGAAGAACGGCTCTCGCCTACCATGCCGGTCTCGAGGGGCCGGTGCGGGCCAGCGTGCTTAAACGCTTCCGCCAGGACAACGGCGTCATCGTCGTCGCCACCATCGCCTTCGGTATGGGCATCGACAAGCCGGACGTACGTTTCGTTGCCCACCTCAATCTGCCCAAGACGATCGAGGCCTACTATCAGGAGACGGGACGCGCCGGCCGCGACGGCATGGCCGCCAACGCCTGGCTAGCCTATGGCCTGCAGGATCTCATTCAATTGCGTCAGTGGATCGGGCAGAGCGAAGGTTCCGAAGCCTACAAGCAGGCGCAACGGCAGAAGCTGGGCGCTCTGATCGGCCTATGCGAGCTGCCGAGCTGCCGGCGGCAGGTGTTGCTCGCCTATTTCGGTGAGCGGCGGACACAACCTTGCGGCAACTGCGACAACTGCCTCAGCCCGCCGGAGACCATGGACGGAACGGTGCTGGCGCAGAAAGCGCTGTCTGCCGTGTACCGTACGGGGCAGCGCTACGGCGCCACCTATCTCGTCGACGTGCTGATGGGGCGCGCAAACGAACGCGTCACGCGCGCCAGCCACGACAAGCTCCCGGTTTTCGGCATCGGCAAAGAAACGGACGAGGCGACGTGGAAGGGTGTGTTCCGCCAGTTGGCGGCGGCAGGGCATCTGACCGGCGACGACGACGGCTACGGCACGCTGCTGATCACGGATGCGGCGCGTCCCATCCTGCGCGGCGAGCAGCGCTTCCTCGTGCGTGTTGCGGCCAACGACACACGTCCGAAATCCAAGCGCCAAAGCAAGGGTGCAATCGCAGTTAACGACCGCGACCGGCCGCTGTTCGAAGCCTTGCGCGCTATGCGCCTGCGGCTTGCCAGCGAGGCCAAGCTGCCGCCCTACATCATATGCAACGACATCACACTCGCCGAGCTGGCACTGTTTCGCCCGACGGACGAGGCGGCGTTGCACGGCATCACCGGTCTCGGGAACAGCAAGATCGCGCGTTACGGCGCCGCGTTGCTCAGGACCATCGCCGAGCACGGGCGACCGGTCTCGTGACACACCGGCGCCTTTTGTCGTCGGCCGACCGCACGCAGAAAGGCCGGGGCATGCGTTCGGCATGCACCGGCCCTGAGCACTCCGTAAGCTGCGACGCCTCAGCGGCCGCTCAACCGCTGATGGACCTCCTGCTGGCTCGGAATGCGTCCGTCCTGCGTCAACTTGTCGATGAGGCCGGGGAGAGCCTTCGACAGCTGCGTCAGCAGATCGTCCTGACTGCAGCCGGCCTTGTCGGCCATTTGTGTGACCGCTCTTTTGCCGAGCGCGTCGCCGAGTTCGTCCGGCTGCACCGGTTTGTTCTGTCCGGTGCCGACCCACGACTTGACGATTTCGTCGAGGCCGCTGGCCTGCAACTTCGCCAACAACCCGCCAAGGCCGCCGAAGTCGCCAGCATCCTGGCCCGCGGGCGCGCCGCGTGATGGGGATGCTTGCGGGATCGAGGCCTGCTGCTGCGGGGAGCTTTGGCCACCGGCCTGCGGCCTGCCCAATAGGAGTTCCTGGAACACGGCCACCAGCGGCTGGTTGGGGTTTCCGCCCTGGCCGCCTTGCGTAAGTTGCCTGATGGTGTCGTCAAGCAGTCCCATGTCTCTCTCCTATCGCTACTGAAAGGGTGGATTTGCCTACTGCTGGTCAGTCGTTTGTTGCACTCGCTGTAGTACCCGCCGCCTTCCTCGGTCCATCTGGGCTCGCTGATGCCAGCCGCCTTGTTGGCCCTGTACTGATCGCGGCACGTCAGTGTGCGTGCCTTTCGACATTGCGTCCTCACTCGTTGATTGCGAACCTCGTTCAGTCATCACGAGCGCAATCGGCTAAGCAACGCAAGGCGAAGGACAGGCTTTATCTTTGGTGGACGAACGTAGACCTTTTTATCGCTCACTGACGTGCCGATTGCGCACGACGTGTCGGGTTTTGCACGCGCACAGCGCATGGCGTGGAAAGCGCTATTCACGCTGAACGCCCATCGGTCACCAGCGCGGGCCGTTGCCATGACCCGGATGCAAAAAATCCGGTCAGTAGCCGAAGCTCCCGCGGACGACATCCTTGGCCGACGAAGCGCTACTGCTGACCCTTGCGCTGCTGCCGCCATAGTCGCCGCCACCACCAGCGCCGCTGTAGCTTCTGCTCACAACCCGCCGGCCGCTGCGGCGCGCCTTCGCCCTCCCGGAGCTTTCGGCGTCGTCGAGACGGCGCGCCAACTCCACCTGGGCGAGATGATCTGATCCGATTCAAGTCGTTTGCGATGGATTCCAAAAAAACAATATGGAAGCTGCACGGGAGTCTGCACACGAACGGGGCAATCGCTCAGCGGCGTCCGCTGTCGATGCCGTCGTCGAGGTCGTCCCCATCGGCCAGAGCGGGCGTATTTGCCTTGGCCAGATGATCGATGGCGACGCGCAGTCGGCCGCCCACTTGGTCGAGCGCCTCCGTGGCGTCGTCGAGGTCGTAGCCCTGCAGCAGCAGCACCGCGAGCTTGACACTGCCGCTGGAGCGCCGCAGCGCCTCGCGGACCTGGCGGTCGCTTTGACCGGTGAGGTCGGCGAGCATTTTTTCGCGGCGCTTCTCCAGCTTGGCGTTACAGGCCTGCACCTCCACCATCATGCCGCGGTAGATGCGGCCGAGGCGGATCATGACGAGGGTGGAGAGAAGATTGAGCGTGATGCGTTGCGCTGTGCCGGCGTTCATGCGCGTGGACCCGGCGATGGGCTCGGGTCCCGTTGCCAGGAGGATAGGGTGCTCGGCATCGGCAAGCACCGGGGTATCAGGGTTGTTGGCGATGCCGATAGTCAAAGCACCGCGCCGGCGCGCTTCAAGCAGGCACGTCAAGGTAAATGGTGTCGTGCCGCTGGCGGCTGTCGCGATAAGCACGTCGGCGGCACCAACACCATGCTCTTCGATGAGCGCGGCGGCGCGCGTAACGTCGTCCTCGGCGCCTTCGACCGCCTGCGTCATGGCCTTGTCGCCGCCGGCTAGCAGCAGCAACAACCGATCGGCCGGCCAGCTGAAGGTCGGCATCAGCTCGGCGCCGTCCTGCACGGCAAGCCGGCCGGAGGTCCCGGCGCCGGCATAGATCAGGCGTCCGTGCTTTCGCAGCCGGGCCTCGATGGCGAGCGCCGCCTGCTCAATAGCCGGGGTCGCCGCCCGGACGGCCGCGACGGAGGCTAGTTGCCCCTCGATCATCGCGTCGAGGATGTCGACGGGTTCCCAGAGGTCTATATCGGCGTAGCGGGGGCTTAACCGTTCCGTATTCATGGGGTCAGCGTTGGCACTATGTGATTTCCGGCATGTTTATGGTGACGCCCTACATAACGTAGATGCTTAGGAACGTGCATCCAATGGTCAGGACGCCATTACTTCTTGGCATAGATGGGGGAGGGACGGCGTGCCGCGCCCGCCTTGTCGACCTTGAGGATCGGGTCCGAGGCGAGGGGACGGCCGGTCCGGCGAACATTCGCTTCGGCATCAACGAGAGCTTTGCGGCGGTGCTGCGCGCGACCGACGAGGCCCTCGCGCAAGCCGGGCTGTCGCTGGGCGACGCCGATATCATAGCCTGCCTAGCGCTGGCCGGGGCGACTGAGCCGACCTATCTCGCGGCAGCCCGCGCCTATGTGCTCCCCTTCCGACGGGCCATCATTACGACGGATGCGCATGCCGCGTGCGTCGGCGCTCACGGCGGCAAGGATGGCGGCATCATCATCGTCGGCACGGGAAGCGTCGGCTGGGGTGTCGTTCGCGGGCGCGAGCATCGTGTCGGCGGCTGGGGCTTTCCCGTATCCGACGAAGGAAGCGGTGCCTGGCTCGGCTGCGAGGTGGCGCGCCGCGTGCTGTGGGCACACGATGGTCGCTGCGCATGGACAGGGCTCTTGAAAAGAGTATTCGAGCGCTTTGACGGCGATCCGCATGCGATCGTGCGCTGGATGGGCGCGGCACGTCCGCGCGACTTTGCAGCCCTGGCGCCGCTCGTTGTGGAGTACTCTCGGCGTGATGACGCGATGGCACTCGAATTGATGGGTCTGGCCGCCGGCCACATCGACATCATCGCGGAGCGTTTAGGCGTGCTCGGCGTTACCCAATTGGCGCTGGCGGGCGGCATTGCCCCAAACATGGAACCGTGGCTGTCGCTGGCGACGCAGGGGCGCCTGGTGCGGCCACAGGGCGATGCGCTGAGCGGTGCGTTACAGATGGCGCGGCACGAGGCCGAGGCCATGGCGCTGGAGCCACCGCCGGTTATGAATCGCGGATGAGGTCGGATGGCCGAGGCATGGGCAACACCAAAGCACAGATGGCGCAAGAGTTGAGCGAGGCGCCGATGGCGATCCTTCGCCAGGAGGCAGCGCTGGCGCGGCCGTTGGCGGAGCTTACCGCGCGGTTGCAGCGCCGGCCGCCACAGGTGGTCGTTACCTGTGCCCGCGGCAGCTCGGCGCACGCAGCGGCGTTCGGCAAACATCTCATCGAGCGTTACGCCGGCATACCTGTGTCGCCGGCGGCGCCGAGCATCGCCAGCATCTACGGCCAGGAGATGCACCTGAAAGATCAGCTGATGCTCGCCATCTCGCAGTCGGGGCGCTCGGATGACCTCATCGCGATGACGGCCAGCGCGAAACAATCTGGCGCTTTGACCGTGGCCATCACCAACGCGGCGGATTCGCCGCTCGCACAAGGATGCGATTTCGTTCTGCCGATTTGCGCCGGCCCTGAGCTCAGCGTCGCAGCGACGAAGACGTTCATTGCCACAGCAGTGGCCCTCGCCCGGCTCACCGCCGCATGGACGAAGGATGGTTCGCTCGACGCCGCCATCGGGCGGTTGCCGGAGCGTCTTGCTGCCGCCGCCGCATTGGATTGGAGCGCCGTTTTGCCGGTGCTGGCTAAGGCGGGGAGCCTCGTCACCATCGGACGTGGGTCGACGCTGGCGATCGCGCGCGAAGCGGCCCTCAAGCTCAAGGAGACCTGCAACCGCCACGCCGAAGCGTTCAGCGGAGCCGAGTTCCTGCACGGTCCGGTGGCGCTGGTTTCCTCGCGCTATCCCATCCTCATGTTCATGCCGACCGACGCCGCGGCGCCCGGAATGCGGCAGTTGGCTGGCGAGCTGCGCCGCCTGGGCACGGCGCTGTTTGTTGCTGAACAAGGCGACGCCGGCGACATGCGGTTGCCGACGCTCGCTGCGGACCAGCCCGAGGCCGATGCCATTTGCCTGATCCAGAGCTTCTATGCGATGGCGGTGCAATTGGCGCAGCATCTCGACATCGACGTCGACCGGCCGCGGCATCTCAGCAAAGTCACCAGCACGATATGAGCGGATCGCACACTCACGCCATCGCTGCGAGCAACGTCTTCGACGGCGTCACCGTGCTACCCGACAGCGCCGTGATCATCGAGGGCGCCCACGTGGGGGAGGTGAAGCCGCGCGGCGAGCTGCCGGTGTCGATGCCGGTCGTTGCCCTGCCCGATGATGCCTGGCTCGCACCGGGCTTCATCGACGTCCAGGTGAACGGCGGCGGCGACGTCCTGTTCAACGACACGCCGACCGCGGCGGGCATCAACGCCATCGCTGCGGCGCATCGCCGGTACGGCACGACGGGCCTCTTGCCGACGCTGATCAGCGATACGTACGACAAGATGCGCGTTGCCATGGCGGCAGCGCAGAGTGCTGCGGCGGAGAACCCGAGCGTGCTCGGCATTCACTTCGAAGGGCCGTTCATGTCGCCCGAGAAGCCAGGCGTGCACGATCTGGCGACGTTCCGCGCACCTGAAAAACGCGACCTCAAACTGCTCACGTCATGGCCGGCGCGCACCGTTCTCGTGACGCTGGCGCCCGAGCGCGTGCCGCCCGAGTTCATCGCCGAGTTGGCGCGCTGCGGCGTGCGCGTAGCCCTCGGCCACTCCATGGCGACATATATGCAAACCAAGGCGGCGATCACCGAAGGCCTCACCGGCTTTACGCATCTCTTTAATGCGATGCGGCCGCTTGGCAGCCGTGACCCCGGGCCTATTGCTGCGGCGCTCGAAGCGCCGGCCACGTGGTTCGGCATGATCGTCGACGGGGAGCACGTCGCGCCGGAGATGCTACGCCTCGCGCTGCGCGGGGCGGCGCGCCCGATGCTGGTCACCGATGCCATGCCGCCGGTGGGCGGTGAGAACCTAAGCTTCAGCCTGTACGGGCAGCAGGTGGCCGTGCGCAACGGGCGCTGCATGCGCGACGACGGTACGCTCGCCGGTTCGGCGCTCGATATGGCGAGCGCGGTACGCAACACCGTGCGCGACCTTGGCGTGCCGTTGACGTCGGCGCTGCGCTTTGCCTCGACGGAGCCGGCGGAGTTTCTCGGGCTCGGCACGATGCTCGGCCGCATTGCCGAAGGCTTCCGCGCCGACATGGTCGCCTTCGACCCGTCGCGCATCGAGGTGCTGGATACGTGGGTCGCCGGGCAGAGCGCCAGCCAGAAGGCGCGTCACTAGCCGCCAGTCTCGTTGGGCTGACAGGCGCCGAGCTGGTTGAGATACATGCCCTTGGGGCACGACTTCTTTTTCTTCGCGGTCTGCGGCTTCTTTTTCTTCGGTTCATCGAAATAGCCGGCGGGCCGACAGCGCCGCCCGTCCCACTCGCCGCCGCCCTTCTCGCAAGCCTTCGACTCGTCTTTGACGCCGCTGTCTGCTTCAGAGGCCGCAGGGCATGTTTTGTAAAGGTCGGGACGCTCGGCGCCGACCGAGCAAAGAATGCCGCCCCACATGTAACCCTTGCGCTCGCCTCGATACCAAATCTTGAACCATGGATAGCCGTCGACAACGACGTCGCTGCGTCCCATGAGCGAGATGCGTTCGCCTTCCTCGAGGCTGTCGAGCTTGCGATGGTCCTGTCCCGGCCCGTCACGCACGATGCCGCCCCACGAGCCGGCCGGTGTCGGAAATTCATCGTTCGCGGCCGGAGGAGGTGCTGCAGCAGGCGCGGGAGCCGGCGCGGCTTCGCCCAGTTTCTTGATATAGGCGCGGGCGAGATCGGCATGAAAGCCGGAAGAATAGCTCTTGAGGAAAGCTTCCCAGGCGTCGACGGTGCCAAGACTTTTCGCGGCCTCGAAAGCCTCTTTCTCCGAGGCATCGGCGGGCTCGGCTAAGGCGCATCCCTGGCGCCAAGAGAACGGCGACTTCGCATCAATCGCTGGAATGAGGACGAGAACGGCAACGCAAAGACACAGGCGCAACGAATGTGCGCAAAACGACAGCGTCATTGAAATTACATCCTCAAGAAGGGGCGTATCGAAACCGCCTTCCACCCTCGGGCAAATGCATGTCATTGGCAACAGAGGCTTGGCAAAAGCGCACGCTCCCGGAATGAAAAGTGTGGCGCTTGCGTCTCGTCTGCGCACCCAAATCGGGCGCCGGGAGGTGGTGCTGCATGCAGAATTGCGTCGGCGCGTGCACTGCAGGATTCCGCATAAGCTCAGAAATTCTTCTTAGTTCGGATCGAAGCGCCCCATCGTTAGTTCTCTTTTCCCCGGACCGCATTGGTTGAGGTCACGGACAGAGAGGATGCACCGATGAAGATCGATTTCACCCGGCGACAGGCGTTGGCACTCGCCGTTGCTGCAGGCCTCGTCGGGGGCGCCCATGTGGCGCTGGCCCAGACGACCCTATTGAACGTTTCCTACGATCCGACGCGCGAGCTCTATCAGGAGTTCAACGCGGCGTTCGCCAAGCACTGGAAAGAGAAGACCGGCGAGGACGTCGCCATCCAGCAGTCGCATGGCGGCTCCGGCAAGCAGGCACGCGCCGTAATAGATGGCCTGGACGCTGACGTTGTCACCCTCGCACTCGCTCGCGACATTGACGCGATCGCTGACAAGGGCAAGCTGCTGCCGGCGGATTGGCAGAAGCGACTGCCGCTCGCCTCGACGCCATATACTTCGACCATCGTTCTGCTCGTCCGCAAGGGCAATCCGAAGGACATCAAGGACTGGGACGATTTGGTAAAGGAAGGTGTCTCCGTCATCACGCCGAACCCCAAGACCTCGGGCGGTGCGCAGTGGAACTACCTCTCCGCCTGGCACTACGCCGACAAGAAGTACGGCGGCGCCGACAAGGCGAAGGATTTCGTGACCAAGCTCTATAAGAACGTCGCAGTGCTCGATTCCGGCGCCCGCGGCTCGACGACGACATTTGTCGAACGTGGCGTCGGCGACGTCTTCATCTCCTGGGAGAATGAAGCTGAGCTCGCCATCAAGGAGCTGGGTCCCGACAAATTCGAGATCGTCGTTCCGTCGATCAGCATCCTCGCGCAGCCGCCGGTCGCCGTTGTCGACAAGAACGTTGACAAGAAGGGCACGCGCAAGGTCGCCGAAGCCTACCTCGAGTATCTCTACTCGCCTGAAGGCCAGGAGATCGCGGCGAAGAACTACTATCGCCCGACCGACGCGAAGGTCGCCGCCAAGTACGCCGACAAGTTCCCGAAGATCAACCTGTTCACCATCGACGAGGGCTTCGGCGGTTGGAAGAAGGCTTACGAGACCCACTTCAAGGACGGCGCGCTCTTCGACCAGATCTACGTTCCCGGCGCCAGCGACAAGAAAAGCTGACGCTAGTTCGAAGACGACGATCGGCCAACCCCTCGATCAGCAGCGGACCCACGCCGATAGCTGATCGAGGCACCGCTCCCTAAGTCGATCGTCAACACGTGTGCCGTCTTCCGCGCGGGGGCGTAGGAAGACGGCACACAAACCTGCTAAGGATACGACGTTACGAGGCACGACATGGATACGACTCTCATCGTTCCCGGCCTCCATGGCAGCGGCCCTGACCATTGGCAGTCGTGGTTCGAGCGCAAGATCGCCCATTGTGTGCGCGTCGTGCAGAGCGACTGGAATACGCCGAACCTGCCGCAATGGTCCGCCAAGCTGCGCCGCGAGTTGAACCGCGTACCGGGCCGCGTGTGGATTGTCGCCCACAGCTTCGGATGCCTCGCTGCCGTGCAGACGGCATTCGACTACGGGGAGCGCGTTTCCGGACTGATGCTCGTGGCACCTGCCGATCCTGAGCGCTTCGGGTTGAAGTCCGTGATAAGCGAAAGCCGGTTCGATGTGCCCTCCATCATTGTCGCCAGCACCAACGATCGCTGGATGTCGTTCGAGCGCGCTGCCGCATGGGCCGAAGCGTGGGGATCGGAGCTGCTCAATCTTGGTGCCGCTGGCCACATCAACGTGAACTCCGGCTACGGCGCCTGGCCCCGGGGTCTCGACATCTATTGGTCGCTGCGCACCGACGCGGCGCCACCAGTGTTCATGCCGCGCGGCAAAGAGGATGTCTTTGAGCTCGGAGAGATCTGATGCATGAGGGCGACCTCACCTTGCGCCAATTGGGCGGCGGTGCAGCGACCGCCGATCGAAGACCTCGACCTCGTGATGTCGGGCGCCATCATCAAGTTCTGATGGCAGCGCGCTGACACACCTGAACAAAGTGAAAGAGCCGCCCGCGGGCGGCTCTTGTGCGTTCGGCGGGCCGCTGCGCGGTCCGCTTCATAAGCTTAGCAGTTTTTATGCGTTCCCTTATGCCCAGCGTGAACGTTAATTTCGCTGTTATCACTGGGCAGCGGTGTGCAAGCGCCGCTGAAGGGGGGCGCTTGAGCCGAACGATAGACATCGCCATGGCAAAGAGGGACAAGTCTGGTGGTGGTGTTAAAGTCAATACCCGCGCCAAGCAACGAACCCACCACACGACGGCTCTCTTGACCACGATCAGCACAAATTTGAAGCGGCTGCGCACGCGCCAGGGTCACTCCCTGGAGCGCCTTGCCAAGCTGGCGGGCGTCAGCCGCGCCATGCTAAGCCAGATCGAGACGGGCAAGAGCGTGCCGACCATTAGCCTGCTTTTGAAGGTCGCTGACGCGCTGGGCGTGCCCATCGCCAATCTCCTGGTGACGCCCGCTTCGCGCGTCACCGTGGTGCTGCCAAAGAGCCGCGCCAAAATCGTCAGCGCCAGCAATGGCCGCTTCACCTCGCGCGCCCTGTTTCCCTCCGACGGCACGCGCCGCGCCGAATTCTACGAAGTACGCATCGCCGGCCAGCATCGCGAGGTGGCCGAGCCGCAGGCCGCCGGCACCAAAGAAAACATCGTTGTCGTCGAGGGCCGCATCGAGCTTGCCGTCGGCAACGAGCGGCCCGTGCTGGTGCCGCAGGGCGATGCCGTTCAGTTTCACGCCGACGTGCCGCACAGCTATCGCAATCTAGATACAAAGGAAGCTGTGGTGCACGTTGTGCGGGTCTACGTCGAGCCTGTCGGGAATTCGCACCCTTATGCGTTCGCCGGTAGTTGAGGGGGCGCGGAAATGAGTTCGGCTAAGGCGCGGCGGGTGCTGCCCGGCTTCGGCCTGTCGATGGCCGTCACAATCTCGTATCTGTCGCTGATTGTGCTCGTGCCACTTGCGGCCGTGTTCATCAAAAGCAGTGCTCTGGGGTGGACTGAATTCTGGCACGTGGCCACGACGCCCCGCGTTCTCGCCTCCTATCGCCTGAGCTTCGG
>DATBSP010000079.1:0-11239 GCA_036559705.1 Hyphomicrobium sp. | reverse complement strand
AAAACGAGCGTGGCATTAGTGCCGCCGAAGCCGAAGCTGTTCGACATGACGCAGTTAAGACTAACGTTATCAATCCGTTCGCGCACGATGGGCACGTCGGCGAAGTCGGGGTCAAGCTCTTCGATGTTGGCGCTCTCGCAGATGAAGCCGTTGTTCATCATCAGCAGTGAGAAGATCGCCTCCTGAACGCCGACGGCGCCCAGCGAATGGCCGGTCAACGATTTGGTCGCGGCGATGTTCGGCACGTCGCCGTTGAACACCTTGCGGATCGCCTCGATCTCGCGCAGGTCGCCGATGGGCGTGCCGGTGCCGTGCGGGTTGATGTAGTCGACCTTGCCACCGACACCCTTTCCGTCGAGCCCCTTAAGGGCCTGCTGCATGCAGCGCACGGCGCCTTCGCCCGACGGCGCGACCATGTCGTAACCGTCCGATGTCGCCCCGTAGCCGGCAACCTCGCCGTAAATGCGTGCCCCGCGCGCCTTGGCATGCTCCAGCTCCTCGAGCACGACGACACCCGCACCACCGGCGATGACGAAGCCATCGCGGTTCTTGTCGTAGGCGCGGCTCGCTTTCGCCGGGGTGTCGTTGAACTTCGAGGACATGGCGCCCATAGCGTCGAACAGGACCGATAGGGTCCAGTCGAGCTCTTCGCAGCCACCCGCGAACATCACGTCCTGCTTGCCCCACTGGATCAGCTCGGCAGCATTGCCGATGCAGTGCGCCGAGGTGGAGCAGGCCGAGGCGATCGAATAGTTCACGCCCTTGATCTGGAAGCTGGTCGCCAGCGCCGCCGAGGGGCCCGAGCACATGGCCTTGGGCACCTCGAAGGGTCCGACCTTGCGCGGGTCCTTCTCGCGCGTCACGTCGGCGGCGGCGACGATAGCCCGCGTCGATGGGCCGCCAGCACCCATGATGATGCCGGTACGCTCGTTGATGATGTCTTTTTCTTCAAGGCCGGCGTCGCGGATCGCCTGGTCCATCGCCACGTAGTTCCAGCCGACGCCATCGCCCATGAAGCGGCGTGGCTTGCGCGGAACCTGCGATTCCCAGTCGATGTTGGGGGCGCCGTGCACTTGGCAGCGGAAGCCGAGCTCTGCGTACTTGTCGGCGCGAACAATGCCGGACTTCGCCTCGCGGAGAGACGCGAGCACTTCTTGGCAGCTGTTTCCGATCGATGAAACGATGCCCATGCCCGTGACGACCACACGTCTCATCCGTCCATCCTCTTCGCCCGGTCCCGGAAGCTTAAAGCTTCCTTCGCAGTTCGGCACCGGCGGAAGCGAGCACGAAAAACCATCAAGATCAAGGACTGAGCGCCGCCGCCGTGTCGCCACTTTCAAAGAGGCCCACGCGCAGGTCGCTCGCCGTATAGATCACTTGGCCGTCGGCTTTCATGACGCCGTCGGCGATGGCGAGCTTGAGCTTGCGCAAGATGACCCGCTTCATATCGACGATGTACTCGACGTGGCTAGTGGTCGGCACCACCATGCCGGTGAATTTGACCTCGCCGACCCCGAGCGCACGGCCCCGGCCGGGGGCGCCTAGCCAACCGAGGAAGAAGCCCGTCATCTGCCACAGCGCGTCGAGCCCGAGGCAGCCGGGCATGACCGGGTCGCCCTGGAAATGGCACTTGAAGAACCAGTCGAGACGACTGTTGCCGGCTACCGCAAGTTCGGCTGCAATCTGGCCTTTGCCGTGTTGGCCACCGTTCTCGGAGACATGGGAAATGCGATCGAACATCAGCATGGGCGGCAACGGTAACTGGGCGTTGCCCGCGCCGAAGAGCTCTCCACGGGCGCACGTCAGAAGATCCTCGTATTCGAAGCTTGTGCGGCGTTCTGTCATGATCTCTTCGCAAGGTCCCCGGGCGCAAAACGCCTAACGGCTTCTGCCGCTGCCGGGCGCTTCCTAACACAGTCACTTGGCCTTCAAAAGGGTTCGGGACCGGCTATAAAGCGATGATGCGCCTCGCTTAGGCACGGTTTGGCCGAGTTGCAGGCCTTCCGCTTGCTGCCTATACTATACGGCTCGTGTCAGCTTGATTTGGCCGCCCTATGGTGGGGTATGGCTCTCGGACAAGCGGCCACCCCAACAACATGGCGCGATGCCACGCGAAATGACCAACAACACGCCTGGTTCTCATAGGGACGACAAAAGCCCTCGGGGCGTCGCTCAGCTCCTGCGCAAGGCCGGGCTGCGGCCGACGCGTCAGCGCTTGGCGCTGGGCGCGCTGCTGTTCGAAGGCGAGGACCGGCATGTCACGGCCGAGTTGCTGCACGCCGAGGCAACCGCCGTTGGCCATCACGTCTCGCTGGCGACCGTCTACAATACGCTGCACCAGTTCAAGCGCGCCGGGCTGTTGCGCGAGCTGGCGATCAACGGTGCCAAGGCCTACTTCGACACCAACACGTCGAACCACAATCACTTTTTTATCGAGGACGAAGGTGAGCTGCGGGACATCCCAGGCCACGCCATCCGCGTCGACGGCGTGCCGGAGCCGCCGGAGGGGATGAGCATCACTCACATCGACGTTGTCGTCCGCCTGGTGCCCAAGAAGGACTGAGCCGCTCGGCCTAGCGGATGACCTCGCCCTCGTAGACTCCCCACAACTTCTTCTGCTCGATGTAACCCTGGAACTTGTCGATGCTGACGCGGCACCAGCGCCCGTCGCACGACGACAGGTTAGCGATAACGCCGGCCTCGATCATGGCCACCGCACGCGCCCGGTCGCTGTCGTTGCGGCGCAGCGTGATCTTCGGCGCCGGCGCTCCCGGCTTGATCTCCCAGGGCAACACCAAGGCCGTCCGCCGTCCGGAAAGGAATGATTGCAGCACCCACCCGGCGGCTCCATCAGCGTCGCGCACCTGCCGCCAACCTTCGAATTCCTTAATCACCTCCAACGGCAGACCGGCGCGACGGTAGACCCACGCGGTCGGGTAGTCGGTGCCCGGCCCCTTGCGCAT
The DNA here is from genome assembly GCA_036559705.1 of Hyphomicrobium sp. GTDB lineage: Bacteria > Pseudomonadota > Alphaproteobacteria > Rhizobiales > Hyphomicrobiaceae > Hyphomicrobium_A. The sequence goes on along the minus strand of DATBSP010000079.1, from coordinate 8,276 downwards.
GTTGACGCGATCGGACTTGAGGCTGACGAAGCGCGGCACCGGCAAGCCGCTACCGCCGGGGAAGCTTGCGCCGGAGTCGGCCGGTTGCGCTGCGGCAACGGTCGCGATGGCGGACGCCACCGCCGCCAGCAACATTTGAAAACGGAAGCCCGCCTTCACCCGCATTCGCCTTCCTCTCGCCTCGCCCGTAGTCGCTCACTAGGAATCGCCGGCCGGGCCCCCACCAGCTGCCGATCAATCTGCCCTCGCTGCTGCGGACAGAAAATCCCGCACTTTGTCATCGCAATGACGTTCTGTTAGACCTGCCTGATCGAGAAGCAAGTCCGTCCTGGCCCCCCTCCAGAGCGTCACCCACCATCGAAGAGGCGACAGCTACCCCCGATGCCGAACAGTGCCCGAAAGCCAATCGTCATTGTCACGCGCAAGCTACCCGACGTCGTCGAGACCCGCATGCGCGAGCTGTTTGACGCCCGATTAAACGTCGATGACACGCCTCTGACCCAAAGCCAGATCGCCGAATCCCTGAAAATCGCCGACGTTTTGGTGCCGACTGTGACGGACCGCATCGACCGCGCGGTCATTTCCCAGGCCGGCCCACAGCTTCGGCTGATCGCCAATTTCGGCACCGGCGTCGATAACATCGACCTCGATACCGCCCGCAACCGCGGCATCACGGTTACCAACACGCCAGGCGTCCTGACCGAGGATACCGCCGACATGACCATGGCGCTCATCCTCGCCGCCCCGCGCCGGCTGGTTGAGGGCGCCGCCTATCTGAAGGATCAGAAGAACACCTGGAGCGGCTGGTCGCCCACCTGGATGCTCGGCCACCGGATATACGGCAAGCGACTAGGCATCATCGGCATGGGTCGCATTGGTCAGGCGGTGGCGCGGCGCGCCAAGGCATTCGGCCTGCAGATCCACTATCACAATCGCCGCCGTGTTTCGTTGGATGTCGAGAAGGAGCTCGAGGCCACGTACTGGGAGAGCCTCGATCAAATGCTGACGCGGGTCGACATCGTCTCCGTCAACTGCCCACACACGCCCGGGACCTATCATCTGCTCTCGGCCCGGCGGCTGCGGCTGTTGAAGCCGTCGGCCTATATCGTCAACACGTCACGCGGCGAGGTGATCGACGAGAACGAGCTGGCGCGGTTGATCGAGGCGGGCGCTATTGCCGGGGCGGGTCTTGACGTGTTCGAGCACGAGCCGGCGGTCAATCCGAAGATCCTCAGCTCGGAGCGGGTCGTGGCGCTGCCGCACATGAGCTCGGCGACGGTCGAGGGACGTATCGACATGGGCGAGAAGGTCATCATCAACATCAAGGCGTTCCTCGATGGCCACGCCCCACCCGACCGCGTCCACCCGGCGATGTTTTAGGGAACGCGTGCGGCCGAATCCAAGCGGCCGTCGCCGCACACGGTTGTGCGCAGCTGGCAGCTACCGCGCGCGCGCCTGTCGGCGTTGCAGCGCCCGAGCGCCAGCCGCTCGGCGTCGCTCGGGGTAAGTGCCCCGCCCGAATAGGTGATCTTGCGCTGCTTGGCGATCTGCGCTGAGGCGATCGCCGCGCAAATTTCGCCGCGGAAGCTCATCGCCTCGCAGGTGCCACGCCCGAGCGCTGCGCACTCGGTGCGCACCTTTTCCTCGGCTTCCGTTCGCGAGCCGATCTTCCATACCGAGAAGAACGAACCATCTGGGGTAAAGGCGATAGCACCAAACTCCGGCGCCTCAGGTGACGGCGGAGCGGGAGCGACCGACGTCATAGGCTGCTCGGGCTGCGCCTGGATCTCGTTGTCCAAGCCAGGGAGCGGAAGCAAGATGGAGGCGACAATGGTGAGGAGCACGGTGAGCCAAATCCGAACGAGCAGCATGGAAGCGCTATCCTCTCACGCGGCGCATATCGAGTTGCGACTATTCGCAATGTGAATTGAAAGGTCGGTTATCGTCGGGTTGCGGCCACTGATCGGATTTTCCGGATCCCAGGCGATCGACAGCGTCTCAAAGCGTGCAGCCAGGCCGTCGTACATCAACAGGCGGCCGGCAAGACCAGTCCCGATCCCCAGAATTTCCTTCAAGACTTCGGTCGCTTGCAGGGTGCCGATGACACCGACGACGGCACCGAGGACGCCTACCTCGGCGCAGTTGGGTATGGTGCCGGGAGGCGGTGCTTCCGGGAACAGGCAACGGTAGCTCGGGTAGGGGTTGCCGGCGGTGTCGCGCTCGTGCGGCTTGAAGGTCGAGACGTAGCCGTCAAACGGGCCTACGGCGCCGAACACGAGCGTACGCCCTGCGAAGTAGCAGGCATCGGAGACGAGATAGCGCGTTTCGGCGTTGTCCGAGCCGTCGGCGACGATGTCGTAGCTGCAGATTATGGACGCGGCGTTGCCGGCGTTAAGGCGCGCCTCTACGGCCTCCACAGTGACGTGTGGGTTGATCTTGTGGGCAGCATCGCTCGCACTCGCGACCTTTGCCACCCCGACGTGGTCCGTGTCATGGACGATCTGGCGCTGCAGGTTGTCGAGCGACACCCGGTCGTCGTCGACGATGCCGATGGTGCCGACGCCCGCTGCGGCAAGATAGAGGACGAGCGGCGAGCCGAGGCCACCGGCGCCGACAACTAACACACGGGCGGCCTTCAGCTTCTGCTGACCCTGGCCGCCGACCTCCTTCAGCACGAGGTGGCGCTTGTAGCGCTCGATCTCCTCAGCGGACAAGTGGGATGTGGGCTTCTCGTGCATTTGGCTCCAAGCTTAGCGCGGGGCGCCATCAGCCGTCCAGGATGCGGGGGGTTGAGCGACGTCTAGAGAATTGACCAACTGAAGGATGTAGGATCGGCAACTGTAGCGTCGACGGGGAGGGGACGATGTGGGCAAGCGCCAAGAATCGCCTTGTACTCGACTATGCGGCTATCGCCGCGAAGATGGCTGATCGTCCAGCCAAAGAAGGTTCAAAGGACAGGTCGCGGATCGCCAACATCTCGGCGGTCGCAGCGGTGGACACGGACTCGTGGACCGCATCCGACGAAGGGGCATCAATCGAACGATTGACCCGCGGGTCGGCAAGATTTTCGCGCGCCGAGAACTTCGATCTGGTGAAGCTGTTCCCCGCATTCAAGGACGCTAGCGGAGGGGCCAAAGGGCCGAAGCCGATCGTCAAGCCCGCGCAACTACGCAAGCGCGTCCGCCGGACCTTGGACAGGGCGCCGCTGCGCATTGGGATTCGTACCACTGCGCGATGATGGCCGGTCCGTCCCGAACGGCGGGCTCGCTTTGCCACTAGGCAGAGAAAAGGGCAGCCTGCACTCCGCCATTGAGAGCGAAGGCGGCTACCTCGCAGATGCGCTCAAATGGCCTGCCAAAGAGAACGGCCTGGACATCGAAGGCATAGCGGTTGACGACACCGAGATCCTGCTTGGGCTACGTGGACCTGCCGCTGGCGGCTTCGCGATCGTCATGCGCCTTTCGGTTGCGATCGGCGACAAGGGTTTCTCTCTGCGCAAGCGAAATGGACAGCGCTACCGGCTGAGCTTTTTGCAACTCAACGGTCTCGGCATACGCGATCTCGTCCGCGAGGGCGACGACCTGCTCGTGCTCGCAGGCCCGAGCATGGATCTTGACGCTCCCTTCGCGCTCTACCGCTGGCATGGCGCATTCGACCGCGCCTCAAGAAAGGACGAGAAGGTCGAGTTGGGTACCGGGCATCTGGAATTTCTGTTCGATTTCGAGCCCGCTAAGCGCCTTGCGCAGGCGGACCGCGTGTATCCTTGCGAGCGGCCGGAAGGGATTGGGCTCGTCGATAAGAGCAAGCTCGTGGTTGTGCCTGACCGTCCATTCGAATGGCGATTGAGGCCAAAGGGAACGCTGACGGCCGATCTGATAGATCTGCCCGAGACCGACGAGCCGCGCCGTTGCGCGGGAAAGAAGACGGCGCGGACGTAGACCTACTTCGCCAGGTAGTTTCGGTGCACCCAGCTTCCGTCGCCGCGCTGGGCTTCGACGTAGAGTGCCGTGTCGGCGTCGTGCACTGCCTGACGGGAAAAGCCGTTGACCGTTTCCTCGCGGGCCGTCGGCTTCTCGGCAGCCTTGAGGAACGCAGCGGCTGCTTCCTGCCCTGGCGGCGCCGCGCGCTGAGCGCCCGCTTCGCCGATCGCCTCCGTCACGCCGGCGGCGAGCTGCTTGCTCCACATCTTGCGGAATAGCCCGTTGGACGGATAGACGTCGGCGCTGACGATGCGGCCGTTGATGGCGAGCACATAGCCGATGATATCTTCCTTGCCTTCGCCTGCCGCCTGCAGGGCACTGGCGTAGGCGATACGCGCCTTCTGCAGCTTTTCGTTCTCGAGCGACAATTGCAGACTCGTCGCCGAATCGGGTGCAGCCACCGCGGCACTGAGGTTCTCCGACAGCTTGCCCTGTGTGCTGGCAACGGATGCCCACACTTCCTGTTGGCGCGTGTAGGTTTCGAATGACCCGCTGTCGCCGGCTACCGCTGCCGCTGCCTTTACCGGCGCGCGCATGGCGAGCTTGGCCTTGCGTGAAGGCATCGCCTCGGCCGCGCTGGCAAAGGCCTTGACGTCCTCGGCGCCGCGCGCCGACCAACGGCCGTGCTCCACACAGAAGGCGGCCAGTCCCACCTCGCCCGACTTCGGCGGCAGCACGAAGCTCAAAGTCAGCACGCGATCCTGCTTGCCGCCCTTCACGATGTCGCCCGACTGGATGAACACATCCTCGCTGCCAGTGTTCTCGACCTTCAACTCGTTGACCTCGCCCGTCTCAATCACGCGCACGCTGCCCTCGGCCAGAGCTTCCTGCAGCGTAAGTGGCACGGGGCCTGACGTGCTGGCGCCATGCACGAAATAGACGGCAAGATTTTCATGAACATGCGGACCGGAAATGACCGGCGTGGAGTCGGCCCAAGCCGGGCGCGGGGCAAATAGTGCAATACCTAGGGCGGCTAGGCTCGCCGCAGTAAGCGTAACGATCTGCATGACAACTCCCTTTCCGGAATGAGCCAGAATTGGGTTGTTCTCATATGCGAAGTTTGCGGCCCGAGGTCGATCTCCGTGTGGCGGGCGCGGGCGTGCGCAATGGCCGGATCGTGGCGGACACGCAAACGAAGGGCCCGGGGCGGACAAGACCCCGAGCCCACGCATCGCCGTGAGCAGGCGCTACTATTTGACCGCGAGCTGGTCGTAAGTGGCGCCATCGGCGAAGTGATGCTTCTGCACGGCTTCCCAGCCGCCCAGAAGCTCTTCCACGGAGAATGTTTCGATCGCCGGAAACTTACCGGCGTTGGCCTTGAGTACGGTTTCGTCGCGCGGACGCAGGTCGTGCTTGGCGACGATCGCTTGGCCTTCGGGCGAATAGAGGAAGTTGAGGTAGGCCTCGGCCAACTTACGGCTGCCGCGCTTGTCTACGACCTTGTCGACAACGGCGACCGGTGGCTCGGCGATGATGCTCACCTTCGGATAAATAATGTCGAACTTGTCAGTACCGAATTCCTTGCCAATCAGTGCAGCCTCGTTCTCGAAGGTGACGAGCACGTCGCCCTTGTCGCGCTGGGTGAACGTCGTGGTGGCGCCGCGACCGCCTCCATCGAGCACCGGCACGTTGGCGAACAGCTGGCCGACGAACTCCTTGGCGCCTGCCTCGTTGCCGGTCTTGCGCAGTGCATAGCCCCAGGCGGCGAGATATGTGTAACGGCCGTTACCGGAGGTCTTCGGGTTGGGAACGATCACCTCGATGCCCGGCTTGGCGAGATCATCCCAGTCCTTGATGCCCTTGGGATTGCCTTTGCGGACGAGGAAGATGGATGTCGTCGTGTAAGGCGCAGCCCCATTGGGGAACTTCTTGCGCCAGTCGGCCGCAACGAGGCCGCCCTGCTTGACGAGAACGTCGACGTCCGGCGCCTGGTTGAAGGTAACGACATCGGCCTCGAGACCATTGGCAACGGCGAGCGCTTGCTTGGTCGAGCCGCCATGCGATTGGTTAATCGTCACCGTCTCGCCGGTCTTCTTTTTCCAGTCGGCCACGAAGGCTTCGTTGATGTCCTTATAGAGCTCGCGCGACACATCGTACGACGCGTTGAGCAGCGTCTTCGGCTCGTCGGCATTTGCCGGCGATACCGCAAGCGCAGCAGCGATGCCGAGCGTCGTGAGCACGAGCCACCGCGGCGCCACCGTGCGAGCGAACGTACGGGCAAAATTCATCGGATTTCCCTCCATCCCAGATCGGCGCGAAAAGTAGCCAGCGCGCCCGGGCGGCGGGAACGATTAAAAACTGCTTTGCTTATGAGCGGCGTGAGCGTGAGTCGCCCACACCGCACTCTAGACGGGGCGTCTGCCGCGGCCGATTTGGATCCGCTGCAGCGCGGCGACGAGCGCATCGACGTCGTCGGTCGTGTTGTAAAGTGCCAGCGAAGGTCGCACGGTCGCTTCCAGTCCGAAGCGGCGCAGGATCGGCTGGGCGCAGTGGTGACCGGAGCGCACAGCAATGCCTTCCTGGGCGAGCGCCTTGCCGACGTCCTCGGAACGGCACTCGTCGAGTACGAACGAGGCAACGCCTGCCTTCTCGTGCGCGGTGCCGATGATGCGCAGCCCGGGAACGGTCAGCAGACCTCGTGTCAGGTAGCCCAAGAGCTCGTGTTCGTAAGCGGCGATATTGCTCATGCCGATGGTCGACAAGTAGTCGATAGCCGCGCCTAGGCCGACGGCGTCGGCGATGTTGCCGGTGCCGGCTTCGAATCGTCCGGGGGGGGCGTGAAACGTCGTCTTCTCGAACGTCACGTCCTGGATCATGTTGCCGCCACCCTGCCAAGGGGGCATCGTTTCGAGGATGCTCGGGCGGCCGTAGACGGTGCCGATGCCCGTCGGCGCGAACATCTTGTGTCCGGAGAAGACGAAGAAGTCGGCGTCGAGCGCCTGCACGTCGATGGGCATGTGCGACACCGACTGGGCGCCGTCGACGACCGCGATGGCGCCGTGGCGGTGGGCGATGGCCACCATCTCCGCGACCGGCGTGATGGTGCCGAGCGCGTTCGAGACCTGGCTGAACGAGGCGACGCGCGTCCTCGGCGTGAACAGCTTCTCGTACTCGTCGAGGATGATCTGTCCGGTGTTGTCTACCGGGGCGACGCGCAGCACGGCGCCCTTCTCGGCAGCGAGTTGCTGCCAGGGAACGATGTTGGCGTGGTGCTCGAGATGGGTGACGACGATCTCGTCGCCCTCGTTGACGTTGCGGCCGCCCCACGCCTTGGCGATGAGGTTGATGCCTTCCGTCGTGCCGCGCACAAAAATGATGCTGTCGGGCGTCGGCGCGTTGATGAAGGCGCGAACTCGGGCGCGTGCGCCCTCATAGGCGTCCGTCGAGCGCGCCGCCAGCGTGTGGGCGCCGCGGTGGATATTCGAGTTCTCGTTCTCGTAGAAATACGAGATGCGATCGATCACCGATTGCGGCTTCTGCGTTGTCGCGCCGTTGTCGAGCCAAACGAGCGGGCGGCCGTTTACGTTCTGTTGCAGGATCGGGAAATCGCGCTTGATCGCATAAGGATCGAACGGGCGAACGCCGGTTATGCCGGTGGCCGGCGCGCCTAGCCCCGGCTGGTGCTGGAAATTCAGGGCGCTCAGGTCGAGCACCGACACTCCATAGGCAAAGGGGAGACTCGAGCCGGACGCGCCGTTACGCGGGGCCGCGCCCGACGCGCTGGGTGTCGCGCCATTGCCGGCGCGCGGCGAGGGATCGTAGGCCGGCGCGGCGCTGCGATCGAGAAACGAGAAGGTTTCGCTCGGTGTCGCCGAACCCATGGCCGGACCGCTCAGTCCGCTCGGGCCATACGGCGACGGCGTGTCTTCGAAGCTCGGAATGAGCGACATCACGCCGCCCAACGAATAGGGAAGCGTCGCTGAGTCTGCATCGCTCGGAATACCACGCGGGGCCGCGGGTACGCCCGCCGCGGTACCCACGGGGAGTGGAGCCGCCGACGGCATCGGAACCGGCCGCACGAGAGGCGCGGCGCTACCGGTCTTGCCGCCTTGCGGCTGGATCGCGCTCGGCGTTGGCGACGACTGTGCATGACCGAGCATCGGCTCAATGGCGAAAACGGGCGCCGACGGCTGCGCGGCGCCCGACGCCGGGATCGGCATCGGCGGCAAGCCGGGGTTGAGGTTCGGTGACAGCGGCGGCTGCAGCGCCGGCACGCCGGGCAGCGAATTGTAGATCGGCTCGGCGGCGAACACCGGCGCGGAAGGCAATGCGGCGCCCGGCCCCGGAATCGGGTGC
>DATBSP010000078.1:0-13868 GCA_036559705.1 Hyphomicrobium sp. | reverse complement strand
GTTCGCCGGCATCAACCGCTGCGACTGGGTCGCCAAGGGCGTCGTCGACGCCATCACCGACCTGAACATCAAGATGCCCGTCGTGGTCCGGCTCGCCGGCACCAACGTCGAAGAGGGGCGCCGCATTCTCGATGAGAGCGGCCTAACCGTCATCACCGCGGAAACGCTGGCGGAAGCGGCTCAAAAAGCCGTCGCCGCCGCAAAAAGCGCCGCTCACTAAGGGAGATCGCTCACATGGCCATTTTCATCAACGAGAACACCCCGGTCCTCATCCAGGGGTTCACCGGGCGCATCGGCACCTTCCACGCCCAGGAAATGATCGACTACGGCACCAACGTCGTTGGCGGAGTGACCCCAGGCAAGGGCGGCACCACGCATCTCGGTCGTCCGGTGTTCAACACCGTCAAGGGGGCGGTGCAGGAGACGTCTGCGGAAGCCAGCATAGTGTTCGTCCCGCCTCCGTTCGCGGCCGACGCGATCATGGAAGCGGCCGATGCCGGCATCAAATACTGCGTATGCATCACCGACGGCATCCCCGCGCAGGACATGATCCGCGTTAAGCGCTACATGCGGCGATACAAGAAAGAGAACCGCATGGTGCTCACCGGCCCGAACTGCGCCGGCACCATCTCTCCGGGCAAGGCCATGCTCGGCATTATGCCCGGGCACATCTACCTGCCCGGCCGCATCGGCATCATCGGCCGATCCGGCACGCTCGGCTACGAGGCGGCCGCGCAGCTGAAAGCGCTCGGCATCGGCGTTTCGACCTCGGTCGGCATCGGCGGCGACCCGATCAACGGCTCTTCGTTCCGCGACATTCTCGAGCACTTCGAGAAGGATCCGGAGACCGATGCCATCTTGATGATCGGCGAGATCGGCGGTCCGCAGGAGGCCGAAGGCGGCCAGTTCGCCCGCGACCACATGAAGAAGCCGGTCGTTGCCTACATCGCCGGTCTCTCGGCTCCCAAGGGCCGCAAGATGGGCCACGCCGGTGCAATCATCTCGGCATTCGGCGAGTCCGCACCTGAAAAGGTCGAAATCCTTAAAGGCTGCGGTGTCACCATCGCACCGACGCCGTCCGAGATGGGATCGACCATGGCCGGCGTTCTCGGCTCCTTGAAGAAAGTCGCCTAAGAGCTTGGGGCCCGCCTCGCAAGGAGGCGGGCCCGCACCCCCGGCGCGCCCCGAGCTCTCTACGGAACGACGTCCTGCCGCGGGCCGGCGGCAGATCGCGAAGCGTGGAGACCATGATGCAGAAAGACGTGCAGCCGACCCCCTCCGGGAAGCTCGACGAGTTCCGGCTGCGCGACGAGCTCCGCGCCCTGCGCACGCAAATCCCGGATTCGCCGGCTCTCAACCCTATCGTCAGCCTCGCCTTCGATCTGTCGCGCCGGCTTGAATCAGGCGACATAAAGTTCGCCGAGCTAAAAGCGCTCGCGGGACGCCTCATGGACCGAGCCTGCGTGCAGCGCGCCCGCCACCTGCGCGAGCGTGTGGGCTTCGTCGACCGCGCCACGACCTACAAGGAATTCGCCGACTTTGTCGAAAGCGCCGCCGCGGCCGCCGATTTCGACAGCTTCAAGGCGCGTTGGGAACGGGCCCGCACCGGCATTGTCCTCACCGCCCACCCGACGTTTGGCCTCTCCGATGCACTGTCAAAGCGTATCGTCGAGATCGCCGTTGCTGACGATGTCGATCCCAACACGCGCATCGGCGTGCCGCATCGACCCGATGAGAACATCGACCTCGCCTACGAACACGGGCGCGCGCAGAACGCTATCCAGAACCTGCGCAACGCCTATGTCGAGCTACTCGACAGCTTCTTCAGCGCCGCAGCCAGTCGCTTCGGCGACAAAGCATATTCGCTGCGCCCCAAGCTCGCGACGTTCGCCTGCTGGGTCGGCTACGACCTCGACGGCCGAACCGACATCGACTGGCGCAAGTCGTTCATACTGCGGCTGCAGGAAAAGCGAGCTTCGCTCGCCGATATGCGCGAGCGCTTTCTTGGCCTCAAGAATGATCTCCCCGCCGACGGCGAAGCACAGCGGCTTGCCCGACAGGTGACCGGCAAGCTGGATCTCACCATCGCCGCTGTCGACGAGCAGGTCGAAGCGCTCGGCAAAGTGATGTTGTCCGATACGCCGCTCGCCGAGGCTGCCAACATCATCACCCGCTCGGACGGCTACAACATCACGACGGTCGAGCCGATTGTCAGCCTGTTACGGTCGCTGGTCGACGCCCTCCCGGCCGGCAAAGGCAAGCGCGGCGTCGCCGTGCTGGCGGGACTTATGGAGGCAACCGGTCTCGGCACAGCGCACATCCACGTGCGCATCAACGCCGTGCAGCTAAACAATGCGTTCCGTGCGTTCGTGCACGAGCCGTGGACGCGCGATCTCTCGGAAAGCCAGGCGTTGGCGCGCATCGTCGGCATGATCGAGACGGCACGCAGCGAGACGGTCAACTTCGAGTCGCTCGATCTCGAGACGGCGACGGCAATCCGCCAGTTCGCGCTCATCGCGCAGATCCACAAGCACGTCGATCGCGAAACCCCGATCCGCTTCCTCATTGCCGAAACCGAATCTCCGGCAACGGTGCTGATCGCCATCTTCTTTGCCAGGCTGTTCGGCGTCGATCACATCACCGACGTGTCGCCGCTGTTCGAGACGCCGCTGGGCCTAGAGACGGGCGCCCGCGTCATCGAGCGCCTCCTGGAGGAGAAGGCCTACCTCGACTATGTGCACCGCCGCCGGCGCCTGGCGCTGCAGACGGGCTTCTCCGATGCCGGCCGCTTCGTCGGCCAGATCGCCGCGACGCTCGCCATCGAGCGTCTGCACCATGGTCTTGCCGAGGCGATCCACCGCGCCGACCTCAGGGGCGTCGAGACACTGATCTTTTCGACCCACGGCGAATCCATGGGGCGCGGGGCCCACCCCGGCGAAATGCGCACGCGCCTGCACTACGTCTTCTCCGACGAGGCACGCCGCCGCTTTGGCCGCCACGAGATTCCGATCAAACACGAGACGAGCTTCCAGGGCGGCGACGGCTACCTGTTCTTCGCCAACCGGCGTCTGACGACGCGTGCGCTGGCGACCGTCATCATGGATGGCGAGGTACCGGCCGCAGGCGAAGATCCGTTCTACGAGGACACCGATCTGCGGCTCGACTTCATCGGTCGCCTGCGTGCCTACCAAGAGCACCTGTTCGCCCATCCGGGCTATCGCGCGGTGCTGAGCGCCTTCGGCCCGAACATTCTGTTTAAGACCGGATCGCGGCCCGTCAAGCGGCAGAGCGACGCCGGCGGCGCCACCGATCGCAGCGCCGTCTCGCGCATGCGCGCCATTCCCAACAACGCGATCCTGCAGCAGTTCGGCTATGTGGCCAACGTTGTCGCCGGCCTCGGCGCGGCGGTCGGCTCCGAGCGCGAGCGCTTTATCGAGCTCGCGCGCAACTCGCAGCGCCTGCGTCCGCTCTTGGAGATGATCGCGCGCGGCAAGCAGCTTTCCAGCCTCAATGCCATGGGTGCCAACGCCATCGTATTTGATCCGGGCTTTTGGGCGTGGCGTGCCTCGTGGGGTCGCGAAGCCAACCTCGATCCGGCCTTCCGCTCACTTGCTTCGCTGCTGCTGTCCGATGACCGCAACGGCGAGATCAACAGCCTCGTGCACCACTTGCGTCTCGACGCGGTGGAACTGCATGCCATGTTGGAAGAGATCGGCATAGAGGGCGGCAAGATTCCCGACGACACGCGCCTCGAACTCGATCTGTTGCAGGCCATCCGCCTGGCGCTGATCATGCGCGTGTTTATTCTCGCCGCGCAGATGCCGCGCTTCTCGCCGCGCAACGACGTCTCGCACCGTCAGCTGTTCGAGATGGCGCTCATGCTCGACGTGCCGGCCGTCGTCGCCGAGATGCGGCAGGCGTTCCCGCGGCGTGTAAGGGAAGCCGGCGACCACGCGCAATATGCGGAGGCGGCGACCTACCGTCCGCACGGCATCGACGACTACGGGCGCGTCGAGACCGAGATCCTGACGCCGATGGAAGAGGCGTACGAGTTCATCCGCGAGATCGGCACCGGCATCTCGCACCACTTCGGCGGCTTCGGCTGAGGCGCAAAAAGGCCGGCACCTGGTGCCGGCCTACAATCTCACGCCGGCAAAATCCGGCTTAGTGCTTGCCCCAGACCTGGACCGTGGCGTAGGCGCGATCACGCTTGGAGGTGGCGAGGGCACGCGAGCGCCACGTCGCCTCGATCTCCTTGATGGTCGCCCCCTTCTTGAGATCGACAGGGCCGAATGCGGCGTCGGCGGCGATCTTGGTGCGGTTCGTCTCGATCTCGTCTTTGGCGCCGTCGTTGTAGACGACCGCCAGATTGGTCATGGTGACGTCGCGGTCCTTGACCGAGACGCGCAGCTGCTTGAAGCCGCCGTCATTCTGGCCGACCGGGATCTTCACGCGGTCGAAGCCGATGCTGCCCGCGGTGTCGGTGCCGAGCAGAACCCAGCCGTCGTTGTACTTGCGGCCCTCGCCGTTGGGTCCGAGCCAGCCGTTCTCGTACTCGCCGAACACCTCAACACGGGCCAGGCCCTTGAAATCGGGCTTCGAGCGGTAGACGAGTTGGATCTCCTTGATGAAGCCTTTGTGCTTGAGGGAAATCCACTCCGTCTTGCGGTCGGCAGGGATCTTGGCGTCAGTGAGCAGCGTCTCGGTCGTGCCGTCGTCGAAGATCGCCTTGAGGTCAGTGACGAAAATCTCGTTGCGTAGGACGCGCAGGCGGATGCGGTCGAACTTGCCGATCTCGGAGCCGACGCGGATGATATCGCGGTCGACGAGGAAGCCGACGTCCTGCACACCAAACAGCACCTCACCGTTGTTGGCCTTGCCGGGCGGGATGGCCGATGTCTCAGGGGCAGTCTCGCGCGTGCCGACGTTGCGTGAGCGGCGGCGCTGCTTGATTTGGACCAGCGGCGACGTCGCTTGGCTACGCTCGAGCGCTTTGCCCAGGGGAGGCACCGTTGCGTCGCGCGCCTGCGGCATCGAAAGTACGCCCGCAATCGCCAATGCGACGCCTGCAAGCACCAGCCTTTTAGTCATGAAGCTCTCCCCTAGTCGGCGAAGATGCGCACCGAGAAATCGCTCACAGCGGGTGCTTATTAGCCCAGTACGCGCAGTAACAAAAGCCGATGCGCCCGAGTAATCCCCGCGGATCGAGGCAATCGGCCAGTGAAATTGGGCGATAACCGGGCCGATTGCGCACCTTGACCGACGCTTGCACGTGCATGTGCGTCCCAGACGGGGGGCCCGCGGCCGCCAGCGGCGTTGGCACGGCGCCCGGTGAGCCGCTCACAGCCGCCTGGCGGGGTCGGATATTTAACGAGATCGGTGTAGTGACTTGCGCTGGTGGCCGCCGCTCTTGCCCTTAAGGTGCCGCTTGAGCGGCCAAGCCTAAAGACCATGCAGAACCCCAAGCACCTCGATCTGCTGATCAATCTGGGCGCCGCGCTCGTCGGCCTGATCGTCGTTGGATACGTCGTCTACGCCGCATTTCACACCGAGGTCGAGCAGCCCTGCAGCACGCGTTTTCCGGCGGCGACGCGCTTTTCGCTACAGACCGGCGCGGGCAAGCCTCTGACACCCGTCGAGTTGCAGGCGCGCGCCGGATTGCGCGATCTGGGTGTCATCGACAACGCAACCGTCGTGCGGGTCGAGGACGGACCCTCGCCCGAAGCGCTGGCAGTGAAGCTGCGCAATCTGCCGGCCGGTGACGACCCCGACGCGAAGTTGCGCAACGGCATCGAGTTCCGCTGGTCGCCTCCCGGCATCGCCGGTGCGAATTCCGCCTGTCTGAGCTACAGCCTATGGCTGCCGGAGAAATTCGAGTTCGGCGGCGGCGGGGTGCTTCCCGGCGTATTCGGCGGCGAACCGGCGGCTCCGCGGCAGCGTGCCGTGAACGACCGGCTGGCAGTGACACTTGAATGGAGCGCCGAGGGCCAGCCCTCGCTGGTTGCTGCGGTCGACGGCGGCGAGCACTCGCGCATGTCGGGCACCAACTTTTCCCTGCCGACCAATCGCTGGACCAAGATTGAGCAGGAAATCGTCTTGAGCGATCCCAACCAGCCGAACGGCGTTGTGCGGCTGTGGGTTGACGGCGAGCTCTTCGCCGAAGACGACAATGTACCGTTGCGCAAGGACGACAAGGTGCTGCTGACCGGCGTCCTCATCGCGATCGGCTACAAGCGCGCGCCGCCAAGCGGCGGCATGCTCCGCTTGTCCCCCATAGAGATCGGCTGGCGCTGAACGACGCAGCATCGCGCGGCTCACGGACCCTTTCCAACCACACCTGCCACTCCCCATATCAACCCACTGCGACCGCGGCGTGCCCGCGCCGCTATCGTGCCAGGGGAGACGAACATGCGGAATGTCTTAGGTTTTTTGGGTTCGGCGCAGCCGAGTGGGGACGGCATCTCTGCGACTGCAGCTGCAGCCACCGCCGGCGCCCTCGCTGACGACGACCTGCTGGATTCCTATTCGCGCGCAGTTGTCGACGCCGTCGACACGGTGGCGCCGGCGGTCGTGCACGTAGAGGTCGCAGCCGTGCGCAACGGGCACCGCGCCGAAGGTACCGGTTCAGGCGTCGTCGTGTCTCCCGACGGGCTGATCCTCACCAACAACCACGTCATTGACGGCTCCAAAGAGATCGCCGTATCGCTGTCGGACGGGCGCCGCTTCGCCGCCCGAGCGCTCGGCCGGGATCCCGATACCGACCTTGCCGTGCTGCGCGGCGACACGGGCGAAACCTTGCCGGTGGCGCGCCTCGCCAATTCCAAGAGCGTGCGGCCGGGACAGATCGCTATCGCCATCGGCAATCCACTCGGTTTTCAGTCGACAGTGACGGCCGGGATCGTAAGCGCCGTCGGCCGCTCGCTGCGCGCGCAGAACGGCCGGCTGATCGGCGACATCATCCAGACGGACGCCGCGCTCAACCCGGGCAACTCAGGGGGCCCGCTCGCCAACTCCGCTGGCCAGGTCATCGGCATCAACACGGCGGTAATCATGGGGGCACAGGGCATCTGCTTCTCGGTTGCCGCGAACACGGCGCTGCACGTGCTGACGCAGATCCTGGCGCATGGGCGCGTGCGGCGTGCGCGTATCGGCATCGTTGCCGAGCAAATGTCGCTCCCGGCGCGCATCGCCTACAAGGCGGGCTTGGCGCAGGCGAGCGCCGTGCGCATCCGCGAGGTGCAGGCGGACAGCCCTGCCGGGCAAGCCGGCCTGAAGGCCGGCGATCTGCTCGTGCGGCTGGACGGCGAGGTTGTCACCGGCGTCGACGATCTGTTTCGCATGCTGGACGAGCGGCGCATCGATAAGACGGTCACGATAACAGTCGTGCGCAGCAGCGGCCTCAGCGATGTTGCAGTGCGGCCGATTGACCGCGAACTGTAGCGCTGTGCTCGCGAAGACTTGCTATCCGGCGCCAAAAGGCTAATTCCCGGTATAGTGCATTGCAGTGATGCAAAAACTAAAAGCATTACGCTATTGTAAGTTGTTTCTTAACTGTTAGGGGAAACACCGGCGGAATTACTTGCAAAATGGGCCGTTATGGTATCATATGACTGTCCGAACGTGGCGCCCTCCCACCTGTCCCCCCTAAGCGGCGTCACGCATCGCAGCCCGCGCTCTTCCCCCGGAGCGCGGGCTTTCCTTTTCCCGGCCTTAGGATTGCTCGGACGGTTTGAAGCCGGCTTCCTGAGCCTCAGATTCCGAGCAGAACCAGCGCTCTCCACGGCTTTGGGTCACCCTCACACGCTCGTAGCCGCGCGCCCACGGGACGACGTAGAAGCGTCGGCCGCCGCGCACACTACCCTTGATGGGGCAGCCGTCCGGCGCCTCGCGCTTGGCCTCTTCCCATTTCTGCGCGCGGTAATCGGACGGCCGCGTCGCTTGCCCACCCCAAATGCCAGCCCTATTGGCGCGCGCCTCGTTTTCAATGCCGCCATAGGAGGCAAATAGTCCGCTGGTTGCGAACACGTGACCGCCGCGTACGAGCTCGGCGGCGACGTCGACATCTCCAATTTTGCAATCGCCGCTGCTTGGCTGCTCCGCACCGCTCGAAACGTCGCAAACCACGCGGCCCGTGCGCAATAGCCCACTCAGCGCCTGACGCGCGGCGCGGCCGCACGACCATTCGCTGCCGTCGGCGTCGGTGCACGTTTGATCGGGCTCCGGTGCCTCGATGCCGGTAAGTCGCACCGTCGTCGGACCGACGCGCAACGTGTCGCCGGTGACGGCGGTGCCACGCCCTTCGAGATCACCGCTGGCAGCGGCCAGCCGCGCTTCCTCGCGTGCGGCTTCGCGCCTTTCCTGGCGCGACACGCTCGCCGTGGTAACAGAGCCGCCGGAAGAGGAGCGCCATGCGGTAACGGCGCCGGCGACAAATATGCCAAGTACGACCAATGCGAACACGCCTTGCACCACCGGCTTGTCAGTGACGCCGGCGAGGCGCCCGCGCAGTCCTTCGCGCAGCGACCCCGCGCGAGCCGATAGCCACGCCGGCGTGCCTTGCGCGAGATGCGCGAGCAGCAGAACGCCGAGAATGGAGGCGCCGATCAGCAGCGCAATCCAGGTGTCGCGTTCAAAGCCATTGGCAAAAGCACGAATGATGCCGCCGAGGAGGGCTACGACGCCGGCGACGAGCAAAGGCATCCTAACGCTTGGCTGGCGCAGCACGCGGCCGACAGGAGCCAACATCGGGCCGAGGTAGTCCGACGCGATCCCTACGAGCGTGCGCAGCACCGCCCACAAGTAGGACACAGCTGCGATCAGCGCCGCACCGAACCGCTGCAGAAAGGAGCCGGCGATAGGAAGCGCTGCACGCACCCTAGTTCCGGCCGCCTTGGCGCCGGCAACGCCCATGACGGCGCCCTGCTGACCGTAGTAGACCGCGCCAAGCCCCATCCGTTTGGCGCCGGCGGCACCCATCATCGCGCCGCGCTGTCCAGCGTGCATCGCGCCGCGGCCCATCGCCTTGGCGCCCTCGGCGCCGACCGCTGCGCCACGCTGTCCTGCCGCCTTCAGATTCTCGACGGCCGCCTTGCGGGCGTCACCGACGCGATCGCGCCGCTTCTTGCGCCGCACGAGGATGGTCGTGCGCACGTAATCGCGCCATTCAAAGCCGTCATTGCGTTTGCGCCAGCCGAACATGCGGCCTCCGTATCGGTCATGTGAAATGAGCAAGGGGCGCCGCCGCTATCGCAGCGAATCGCGAGGTTTATTGAACCTGCACGAGATGATGGCAGGGCTTTGGCCCCGCCGAAAGGCTCAAGTGATAGCTCAGTGATATCCCTCGCCTTCGCGCACCTTTCCGCGGAACATCCAGTATACAAACACTGTGTAGCCGAGGATCAGCGGCAGCATGATGAGCGTACCGACGAGCATGAACATCTGCGAACTCGGAACCGCCGCGGTATCCCAGAACGTCAGTGTCGGCGGCACGAGATAGGGCACGGTGGAAATGCCCAGCCCGATGAACCCGAGCAGGAACAGGGCGACTGCCGACAGGAACGGCATCACGTCGCGCCCCGACGTCAGCCCATGCCAGCACGCGAATGCCGCCGCGGCGGTGAGCAGCGGCACTGGCGACAGGTACAGCAGGTTCGGCCACGTGAACCAGCGCGCGGCAATGCGATCGAAGGCGAGCGGGGTCCACAAGCTGATGATGACCATGATGACGAGCACGGCGAGCAGCAGGTATTGCGCCCAACGCCGCGCGTTCACCGCGAGCTCGCCTTCCGTCTTCATCACGAGCCACGTCGTGCCGAGCAGCGCGTAACCGACGATGAGCGCAAAACCAGTGAACAGCGGAAACGGGGCGAACCAGTCGAGCGGGCCGCCGGCAAACTGATTATTCTGGACGTTGATACCCTGCAGGTAGCCACCGAGCACCACGCCCTGCATAAAGGTGGCGACAATGGACCCGTAGGCAAAAGCGTTGTCCCAGAACGCGTGGCTGGGTTTCGCCGCCCAGCGAAACTCGAAGGCCACGCCGCGGAAGATGAGGCCGAGCAGCATGATGATGATCGGTAGGTAGAGCGCCGGCATGATCACCGCATAAGCGAGCGGAAAAGCGACGAGCAAGCCAGCGCCGCCGAGCACCAGCCACGTCTCGTTGCCGTCCCAGAACGGCGCCACCGAGTTCATCATCACGTCGCGGCGCTCTTCCTCGGACGTGAATGGGAAGAGAATGCCGAGCCCGAGATCGAAGCCGTCGAGGATGACGTAAAGCGCCACCGCGATGCCGATGATGCCGGCCCAGACGACGGGAAGCCAGTATGCGATGTCGTCCATAACTCAGGTCCCCTCCATCGCATCGTGCGCCGCCGGTTCCGCGGCGGTGAGCGGACGTGACGGCACGCCCTCCGGCGTCTCGGCTGCGGCGCCCTTGGGGCCGTACTCGATGAGCCGGTTGATGTAGTAGATGCCCATCGAAAACACGATGCCGTAGACGATGACGAACAGCACAAGACCAAAGAGCAGCGTGTAGAATCCGATCGGCGAGGCGGCATCAAGCGTACGCAGGATGCCTGCGGCGATCCACGGCTGTCGTCCGACCTCGGTCGTGTACCAGCCGGCGAGAATGGCGATAAAACCAAGCGGCCATGCGTACTGGACGTATTGCAAATACCAGCGCGTATCGAACAGCCGACCGCGGAACCACAGCCAGGCGCCGACGAAGCCGATGGCGAGCATAAGCACGCCCATGCCGACCATGAGGCGGAAGGACAGGAACACCGGAAACACCGGTGGACGGTCGGCTGGCGCGAATTCCTTCAGACCCGGAAAGAGGCCGTCGGCGCTGTGGGTGAGGATCCAGCTCGCGCCATTGGGTATGGAAATCTCGAGGTCGTTCTTCTCCGCCGCCTCGTTGGGGATGGCGAAGAGTACGAGCGCGCCAGGTTTTGAGCCGTCCCAGTGGCTCTCGATAGCAGCGACCTTGGCCGGCTGATGCTTCAAGGTGTTGAGCCCGTGCTGATCGCCGATGAGCACCTGCAGCGGTGCGAGGATGGCGACCATGCCGAGCCCCATGCGCATCATGGTCTTGGCCTCCTCGGGGAAGCGCCCCTTGACGAGGTAGCGTGCCCCGACTGCCAACACCACCAGCGAGGTGGTGAGGTAGGCGGCGGTGAACATGTGCGCAAAGCGATAGGGGAAGCTAGGATTGAAGATGATGGCGATCCAGTCGACCGGATAGGCGACGCCGTCGCGCACCTCGTGCCCGGCCGGTGTCTGCATCCAGCTGTTGGCCGCCAAGATCCAGAAGGCGGAGAGCGACGTGCCGACGGCTACCAGCACGGCAGATAGCACGTGCAGGTTGGGTGACACGCGCTGCCAGCCGAACAGCATGATGCCGAGGAACGTCGCCTCGAGGAAAAATGCTGTCAGCACCTCGTAGCCGAGCAACGGTCCGAGCACGTTGCCGACCACGACGGAGAAGTTACTCCAGTTGGTGCCGAACTGGTACGACAGGACGATGCCGGAGACGACGCCCATGGCGAACGACACGGCAAAGATCTTGGTCCAGAAGCGGGCCAGTCGGTGCAGGTGGTCGCGCCCGGTTAGGCGCCAGCGCACCAGCAGCGTCGCGATGAAAGCTGCGAGGCCGATGGTGAAGCTCGGGAAGATGATATGAAAGGAGATCGTGAAGGCAAATTGGATACGGGCGAGCAGAACAGCATCTAGGTCCATGGCACCCGCTTCGCTCTCTTTTTCGGACAGCTCAGCGCATTGTGGCGCGGTTCAACGACCGCGTCGAGACAAGCCGCTGCGGCGCGCCGTCCCGCGTGACAAGCTGTGCGCAAACGCGCGCTTGGCTTCAGGGGGGTTGGTCTAACGTGCGGAGCACGGGGCTATTCGCGCGCCAGCTGGCCGAGCGGAATAGCCCACAGGCGTACCCGCCCATCGACGCCGGCGGAGGCGAGGTGCTGGCCGTCGGGTGCGAAGGTGACGGCGGTGGCGCCACCGACGTGCCCCGTGAGCGCCCGCACGATGCGTCCACGCTGCAAATCCCACAACCGGACCGTGCCGTCCTCGCCGGCCGAGGCAAGCTGCTCGCCCGACGGCGAGAAGGCGACGTCGGCGACGCGGCCGCGGTGGCCACTGAGCGCACGCAGGCGTCGCGCCGACGGCACCGACCAGATCTGGATGCGACCGTCGAGGGCGCCGGCGGCGAGCAACTTGCCGCTTTGCGAAAAGGCAACCGAGGTGACGAAATCACGCGCACCGCTATAGCTGCGCTTGAGGCTGAGCGTGTCGAGATTCCACACGCGCACTGTCTTGTCGGCGCTGCCCGAGGCGAGCAGCAGCTGCTGCGGCGCATAGGCGAGAGCCTGCACCGAGTTCTCGTGGCCGTCGAGCACCTGCAGGGGGGCGGCCGTCTGGCGCGCATCCCACAGCGTCACCTTCCAGTCATGGCTGGCGGTGGCGAAGCGATCGGGATCGCCGGTGAAAGCGACGGCCCAGATGTTCGCCTCGTTGCGCTGCACAGTGGCGATCTTCTCGGCGCGGTCGATGTCCCACAATACGACCTTGCCGTTGGCGTGGCCGGTGAGTGCGCGCGAGCCGCTCAGCGCCAGCGACGTCGCCGGCCCGTCATCGAGCTCGACGGTGCGAACGATAGTGTGATGGCTGGCGTCCCACACCTTCATCGTGGCGTCGGCGCCGGTAGTCACGATGCGCCGGCCGTCGTCGCTATAGGCGGCACCGGAGACCGATCCGCGGTGCGCCTCGAATTCCGCTATGGGCGTGACAAGCGCAGGTGGCTGCGGCGGTTGCGACTGCAGCTGGCCGGTGGTGACGGCCGAGCCACGGCTTTCGAACTGCGGGAAGCGATCCTGCATGGCAACGGCGGCGCTGGCGACGCCGACGCCGACGAGTAGCTTGAAGACGATGGGCAATAGACTGGGGCGGCTGCCCTTTAGGCGGCGGGGCCGCGGGCGCGCCGGCGACTTGACGACAACGAGGGCGCGCTCCTTGGGGATCGGCTTCTTCGACTGCGATTTCTTCTTGAGCACCGGCGCGGGCGGCGGCGGTCCTTCGAGCTTCACCGTTGCGGCAGCCGGCGCGGCAGCGATCTGAATTGGTGCAGCCGCAGCGGGTGCCGCGCCGTCGGCGTCCGGCTTCTTGCGCAGGCCCTCGAGAAAATCGAGCAGGCCGCCTTTTGGACCGGGGGCGTCCGGCGGCGGCGGTGTCGGCGCAACGGCTGCCGCTGGCGCCTTGGCGGCGACGGGGGCAACCGGCTCTGCCTCTTCCACTTCCTTCTTGCGGTTCTTGCGGCCGCCGGTTGTCCGCGACAGCCAGCTGGCGCGCACCGGATCGGGCGCCAGCAGATCGCCGCGCCAGGCGGGAATCGACTGAGGCCGCGCCTCGACGTTGAGCGCCAAGGCCTTATCGATCGCCTTCAAGAAGCCAGCGCGATAAGAGCTGAGCGCCGCTTCACGCGCCGGGACCAGCTCGTCCTTGACCATGCGAGACGGCGCATCGGGCGGCCGCTTGCCGGTAACGGCGTGATAGAGCGTGCCGCCGAGCGCATAAATGTCGGTCCACGGGCCCTGCTGGCGGCTCGTCTCGGCATACTGCTCGTAGGGGCTGTATCCCGGCTTAACGAGCGCCGACACGGTCTTTGTGTGCGAGGCGATCTCGCCGCGCGCAGAGCCGAAGTCGATGAGGACCGGATCGCCCGACTTGCGGATGATAATGTTGTCGGGGGCGATGTCGCGGTGCAGAAAGTCCGATTTGTGGATAAGCTCGAGCGCATCGAGCAGCGGCCCGATGATGGCGTCGAGCTCTTTCTGCCGCGGCGCCCGCCCCAACGCCTT
>DATBSP010000077.1:0-50782 GCA_036559705.1 Hyphomicrobium sp. | reverse complement strand
GAGCGCCACGCGCTCCTGACGCAAAGCGCTGGCTAGTTGGAGGCGACAGGCAGAACGCCAAAGTTGCGGTTGAATGCATCCGCCGCCGAAGGTTCAGCGAATTTCGCAACCAAGCGCCTGAACCGGTACTTTGCCCGCCCGCTCCCGCGCAGAGCCGGCGTGTCGGCCTCCGCTATCACGACTGGCGCCTCCGCCATGTCGAGCTGGGCAGCCAGGACGCCGGGGGCTGTCGGCTTCTTCAACGCAACCATTTTTGCAACGGGCATGGGCGGGACGGCCTGCGCCAGATCGATATGCCTCTGCTCGATGCGCGAGGGCCGGCGCGGGTCTTTGTCCAACAAGTAGGGCAGACCGAGAGTGATCGCCTTGGCGGTCACAACCGACGACAGTTTCAGGCCGACCAAGCTGAGGCCAGTCATCGCAAGGAAATAGACGACAACTCCCGCACTCAGACCAACGGGTACTCTAGGCATGAATAAGAAAGCCTCCGGGGGGAGGGCAAGTTCCACACCCTACCCTGCGCCATGTTGGTCTTGCAGTCCCCCTTTTGGGGGAAGGGCGGAAGGGCGGCGCGCCCAATTCGGCCCGCGGCCGTGCCGGCCGGCCGCGTCTTTTCGGTAGATCCGTCGCCGGCACGAGCCCGGCGGAGCGCGCCTCGGCCAGCAACGATTTGAGCGCCCGCGCCTGCTTGGGGAGGCGCATTGCGCGCGGGCGCGGCCACAAGCGGCGCACGTCACGCAGCTTCCACAGCGTCAGGCGGCCGAGCCCCTCTGCCATCTTGCGCCACTGCTTCTGGATTTCTTCGTCGTCCATCGTCGCCATGGTTGCGCTCTCTCTTTTTGCGTGGGGCATGCTTCGCGCGCCCGCGCGGACTGTGCCGCCGGGGCATGCGAATAAGGGGCTGCGGGGCGGGAAGCGCCGCTGGCACTAGTGTAATGTGAGTGGCAGTTGCCGCCCCGCGCAGGATTATGGGCATACCCGCGGCGTTTCAGGTGTTTCCCCCGCCCGGACTCTCACCCGGGTGGGCGCGGCGAGCCTCAGGTAGTCGCCCCACACGTTATGGGCGCGTGTACCAACCTGCAGCCCGCCCTCGATACAGGAACGTCTCGAGATCGACCCCTCAGCGGGGCGGGATGGGCGGATCATAGGTGAGGCGAGCGCGGCGGGGATTAGGTGGTGGGGCTGATCGGCTTGCCCGCTACTTGATCGGCTCGCACGTGTAGCTCGCCCCTTTGAACGCGCTGATGCGCGGCGCCTTGTTGTAGAACGGGCCGGCGTCGGCGGTGTCGGACTGCGCGTCGGCATTGTCCATGAAGAAGACGTGATCGCCGCTCAGGTCGCCGCGGATCCAGCAGGACTCCTGCGTGCGCACGACGGTGCCAAAGTAGCGGCCTTCCTGCAGGCGGCGCGCCTGGTCGGCGTCGAGCCAGATGCGGTGCACGGCGTGCTCGTCGTCGAGCCGCAGCTTCGTCAGATCGTCGTTCTCGACGGGAACGAGGTTCATCAGGCTACGCCCTTTCTCGTCGGGCGGGCCGATGCTGACCACGAGCGCGCCCTCGTATTTCGACTGGCAGCGGAACAGGGGCTTGGCCTTGAGCACATCGTTCCAGTCTTTGGGATAGAGCGAACGCTGCTGCTCGCATACGTCCTCGGGGACAGCAACGGCGGCATCTCCCGCGGCGAGAGCCGCCAGCAAGAGAGCAGCGAGTGAGAGTGAGGACGCGGCGGTGCGCATGGGCCGGCAAAGGTTTGCGTTCTGACAATGGCGGCAGCATTCGCCGCCTCGCCCCGCGCCGTCAAGCGTGTTGCTTTGGGATGATAAACCGGCCATGTCGGCGAACATGTCGGCTTGGCCACGCGGTTGCCGGTGCGCGGGCTTTCATGAAAGAGTTGACCGGCGAACGGTTCGACAGGAGTTCTCCCGATGGCCAATCCGCTGCCCCGCGCCTGCAAGAGCATCAATGACTTGAACGTGGGCGACACGTTCCGGCTGACATATTCCATCAGCGACAGCGACGTGCAGAAGTTCGCGGAGCTGTCCGGCGACTTCAACCCCGCGCACTTCAACGAGGACTATGCGAAAGGCACCGTGTTCAAGACGCGCATCGCCCACGGGATGATTTCGGTCGCCAAGTTCTCCGGCATCTTCGGCATGGACATGCCGGGCTTGGGCGCCATCTGGGGCGGCCAGAACCTGAAGTTCCTGGCGCCGGTGTTTCTGAATCAGCCCTACACGGCCGTCGCGCAGGTGAAGGAGAAGGGCGAGAAGAACGTCGTCTTCACCTGCTGGGCGGAGGACAAGGAGGGCAAGCACGTGCTCGAGGGCGAGGGCGTGCTCTATCCCATCCCGCAGAAGGTGAAGGACAAGATGGTGGCGGATGGGACGTTGGGGAAGCTGGTGGGCTGATGCAGGCCATGCAGGGCGGCGCGGGCTGCAGGACTCCGCACCACCGCAAAGGGCTGCCAGAAGCAAACTAGACTCTCTCAGCGGATGTTGACCCCATCCCCCACCCGATCGGGGTCGCGTTCGCGCACGTGCTCGCGGAACGCCTGGTTGACCGCCCCGTGCGAGAGCCGTGCCGCTTCCCCGCGGCGGCGCCAGGTTTCGATATCTCCCGTCATATCGAAACTCTCCCGCCGCCAATGGCGCCGTGTCAGTATCGGAGGTTACACTCGTCGCCTCGGGCAAGACCGGGCGGACGCGTTATCTTTGCTCGCCTCCAGCAAGGCGCGAGGCAGGAGGCGCAGCCATGGCCGTGACGGGCATTTTTGACGCGTTGTTCGTCAACCAGCTGTTCGGCACCAACGAGCGCGGCGAGACGGTCTTCTATCCCAATGGGCTGACGGCCCGCGGCTATCTCGTGCCGGCCGAGCGCGAGGCGAGCGTGCGGTCCGGCGTGCGGCGGCTCGCCCTCATGGCGCTGGTCGGGGCGATCGTGTTCGCCGTGCTGCTGCCGCGCGCCATCGAGGCGTGGTGGGGGTTCACTCTGCCGCTCGGCTGGTTCATCGGCTACGTCCTCGTCGCCACCGTCGCCGGCGTTGCCGCCCTCATCCGTGCGCTGTCGCGCCTGACGGCGGGCCTCGCGCCCGTTTAGACCTTTGCTTGCCCGCCTCCGGCAGGACGCGCCGCCTCCCGAGAGCGCGCGCAGATGCGCGGTTCAGGCGATTTGCCCAGTGCGCGCCGGGCGAAACGCCCTCGCCCGCCCGTCGAAGGGCACCGACAATTCCTCCAAGCAAGAAACGCAGCCGCTCGAGGGAAAGCCCGATGCCGCACTACCCGTTCGACGACAGTATCCTGACCTGGCACAAGCTCGATTGGCTCGAGAACGTCTGGTACTACGTCTACGACGTCGACCGGCAGAACCGCATCGTCGACGCGCTCTTCAAGTTCGCGCCGAACTCCAAGGCGATGCTGCATCAGCACAAGACGCCCTACCTCACGCTCGTCCTGCAGGGCGAGCTGCGGTTCTATCGGCCGAACGTCGAGCTGAAGGAGATCCGGCCGACGGGCAGCTACGTGAAGGGTGTCGCCAACGGCGAGCCGCGCCTGGAAGGCGGCGGCGACCAGGAGACCATCGTGTTCTTTTCCGTCCGCAATATCGAGGATGAGCTGTTCGTCTTCCTCGATGACAAGATGCAGCGGCGGTGAGGCTGACCATCGACGACGTCGAGCAGGTGATGCAGGCGCAGGGCCGGGCGCGCTGGCTGCCGGCGGCCTGACGCGCGCACTTCGGCACGCATCGCGGAGACGACCGATGCCCGGATTGCGGTGCGCCCTTCTGGCCTTCAGCATTCTCCTGTTGACGCCGACGGCGGGGGAATGTGCAGAGGGCGCTCCGCAAACGCCGCCGCCGGAGACGGCGCTGAAGCCCTGCAAGCCGCGCGCCCACGATAAGGACGGCTGGACGGTGTACGAGTGCTGGTCCGGCTGCTGAGCCGCGACCGGCTGCTGCTGGGCCCGCTTAGGCGAGGCAGTTGCGGTGCTCAGGACGGCAGGGGCTTGCCGGCCTGCTCGCTGACCATGTACTCGGCATACCAGTCCGGCCACGTCTTGCTGTGATCGCCGCCCACGCGCTTCTCGTGCTCGCCGTGCGCGGCCCCCGCCCGCCGCAGCGCCGCGGCGAGGTCGGCCGCCGAGGCGAATGTCGTGACGTCGGCATCGACGCGCCCGGGCAATCGGTTGGTGATCTCCTGGAACAGCCAGCCGTTGCCGTCGGGATCGCTGAACGAGGCGAACGAGCCGTAGCTGCGCCCGTCGGGATCGCGCCCGCCGACCCGGCGCCGGCCGGATAAATAGGGCGCGTCCGTGCCCGTGTGCACCTCGCCGGCGCCGTGGAATACCTCGCCGACCGCGACGCCGCGAGCGAGCAGCTCGCTACGGGCGGCCTCGATGTCGGAGACGACCAGGTAAAGGCCCTGGGCGGAGCCGGGTGCCGCCGCGGTGACGTTCGTGCCGAAGATGACCGAGCATTGGGAGCCGGGCGGCGTGAATTGGATGACGCGCCAGTCGTCGCCCGCGGCGAAGTCGGCGTCGAGCCGCCACCCGAGGCCGGCATAAAAGGCCTTGGCGCGATCGACGTCCGCCACGGGGATGACGACGACCTCGAGCTTCATGTCGAGCCTGCGCGCTCCCGGGGTCTCAATGGCAGTTTCGCTGCCCACCTCAGTACTGCTCATGGCGACCTCGCTAGGATTGGGCGTGATCGGGAAGTTCTACGCCCGCTAGCCGCGCAAGCAACAACGGCGTCCGTCAGGGGCTGCGGGGCGGGACGGGGGCCGCATGGGACGGGCCAGCCACGTGTTTGGCGCAAACGTGAGGCATTGGCAGTGGCTCCGATCGCCGCCGGGACGGGGTCCGGTTCATGGCAAGCGCTGAGCAGCAAGGCTGAGCAGCAAGAATGTGAGGACAGGGAGGGGCGTCATGATCCTGGCTTGGACCGGACTTGCGATCGCCGCGTTGGCGTTGATCGCGGTTTTAGCGAGCGCCCGCCGACTGCGCCGGTTTCTCAAACTGCGCGAGGAGGTGCAAACGCGGCTGCAGGATCTCGCGACCGTGCTCGCCCCCGCGCAGGCCGAGACCAAGGCCATGCTGGATGAGGCGCAGCACATCTTCCACGAACTCGGGACGCGCATGTCGGGCTTTGCCCGCCGCGGCATCGGCAAGCTCTCCATTCGCGGCATGGGGTTCGATCCGGCCTCGGCATCCAGCGGGTTGATCGGCCTTTCGAACGCCCTTCCGGTCTACGGCATCGAGCGAATGCGCTGGCGCGCGCAAGTCGAGCGCGCGCTGAAAATTCAGAATGCCCGCGCGGATGCGCAAACGAAACGCTCGCGTCTCGACCCTTTGCTTGTCGTCCTGACGCTGGTCGCGCTCGCCTTCGCAGCCTGGACGTACACGACCAACTGGAACCTGCGTCACGCTTTGCAGTCGGCGCAGGTCGACCGGGCGGCAATTGAGAAGGACACCACGAGAACGCGTGACCGCGCGGCGCAAGCCGAGAACGCGAAACTCGCCGCCGAGCAGTCGATGGCCGAAGTGCGCGCGCAATTGGTAGAGGCCCGCAACGGCCAATCGGCGAACGAGCGCGCGCTGGCCGAAATCGCCGCGCAATTGGCCGTGACACGGAAGGCGAAGGTCGCGACGGACCTGTCCGTGGAGCAGATGAAGGAGCAGCTTGTCACCTCGGAGAGTGCCAGAAAGAGCGCGGAGGATTGGTTGAAGGCGCTCGGCGAGGAGCTGGCCGCTCTCACGGCTGCGAAGGATGACGCCGAACGGAGCCTCAAGGCGGCGAATGACGAACTGGCGCGGCTCAAGTCCGCCAAAGAGGACTCCGATGCCGCTGCCGCGAAGGCGGTCGAAGACCTCGAGCGAGAGAGAAAGGCCGGCAAAGCCGCAGAGCAGTCCTCGCCTTCACCGCCACCGCCGGCTCCTTGATGCAGCCTGTCGTGTAGAGCACTTTAAGATCGCCCCGCTCATTCCCGGCCCCACACGATTTGCAGATTGGGCACGAGCGTTGTGGGGGCGTCGCAACTCAGAGTAGGAGGAGACCATGAAGAAGAAGCTTGCAATTCTGTATGCGGCCGCTGCTCTGTTCGCGACGGGCGTCGGCGCTCAAGAGATCGCTGCTGGAGCGAACGTATCCGTCGTTTTTGACCAGGAGCTGCCGAACGTTCCCGGCAAGAGCATGCGCGCCGTGCTCGTCGATTACGCACCCGGCGCCGGATCGCCCTCGCATCGTCACCCGACCTCGGCCTTCATTTATGCGCGAGTGCTGGAAGGAGCGATCCGCAGCAAAGTCAACGACGAGCCCGAGCGGACGTATAAGGCTGGCGAGAGCTGGACGGAGAAGCCGGGTGATCATCACCAGGTGAGCCACAATGCCAGCGAAACGGAACCGGCCAAGCTTCTGGCCATCTTCGTGGTCGACACGGGAGACAAGAAGATCGTCATCCCGGACAAGTGAGCGTGGCCGTCGGGCAGTGGTGGCCTGGCCATGCGGAGCGCTTCACGCGCACAAAGGAACGCCTGCTCGCTGACAAGTCGCGCGTCCGCGCAACTCGATAAGCCGGACGATCCGTCGGCTCAAATTCGATGCCTCCACGGCTCGCCCACCCAAGCTGCTAATGCTAAGCTGCGATGCGTGGGACGTTTTAGCGAGTGACTAAGATTTCAAAACGCCTGTGAGGAATGACAATGCCGACAAAAGCATCATGGCTGATCGTTCCTGGATTGCTCGCCGTGCTGGGCGGCGCGGCCATTTCCGCTCAGGACAAGTACACGGTCGCGGTGCCGAACGGTCTCGCCTTCGCTGAGTTCAAGGGCTACGAGAGCTGGGAGGTCATCTCCCTCAGTCATTCGGAAAAATTGCTCGCGTGGATTGTCGGCAACCCGGAGATGATCGAGGCCTACAAGGCGGGTATTCGCGGCAACGGCAAGCCGTTCCCCGACGGCGCCAAGATGGCGAAGATCCACTGGGTCCCCACCACGATGGACGACGCCCCCGGTCAGCCGACGGTGCCCGGCACCCTGCACGACGTCGATTTCATGGTGAAGGACAGCAAGCGGTTCGCGGACAGCGGCGGCTGGGGCTACGGTGCGTTCCAGTATGACGCGGCGTCGGATACCTTTACCCCTTCCGATGAGAACGATACCCCGCCCCAGTCACACGACGCCAAATGCGGGTTCGAATGCCACACGATCGTGCAGGCGAAGGATTACGTCTTCACCGCATATCAGAAGCGGTGAATGGACTGGCAGCGCTCTTTCTTAGCCGACATTTCGACAGCCGCAGACCTCAGACGCATTGGTAGACCAGCTTCGTGAAGAACTCGGGGTGATGATGGCTTTGCAGCGATCGTCTCCTCAAGCGAGCGACCGTGCCCTTTAAGATTGCGACGTCCTCATGAATAGCGACGGGCATGTCGCGGAAGGCCTAGAGTGTTACGAACCTACCGGCCCGGCATTGTGAACCCGTCCTTGCTGACTACTCCCAACGCCGGCAATAGCTACTCCGCGGCTTGGCGCTTGCCGTTCTTGGCTTGCGCGCCTCCGGCACGGCCCTTCGCACGTCTGCCCAGGAGCTCCCGCAAATACTGCCCCGTGTAGCTCCCCTTCGTCGCGGCGACGTCCTCGGGCGTGCCGGCGGCGATGATCTTGCCGCCGCCGTCGCCGCCCTGCGGGCCCATGTCGATCACCCAGTCGGCGGTCTTGATGACTTCCAGATTGTGCTCGATGACGACGACAGTGTTGCCGGCGTCGGCCAGCTCGTGCAGCACCTCCAAGAGCTTCGCCACGTCGTGGAAATGCAGGCCGGTGGTTGGCTCGTCAAGAATGTAGAGCGTGCGCCCCGTCGCGCGGCGCGATAATTCCTTCGACAGCTTGATGCGCTGCGCCTCGCCGCCGGACAAAGTCGTCGCCTGCTGGCCGATGTGGATGTAGCCGAGGCCGACGCGGGCCAGCGTCTCCAGCTTGTCGCGGATCGACGGCACGGCGGCGAAGAACTGCGCGCCTTCCTCGACCGTCATGTCGAGCACGTCGGCGATCGACTTGTCCTTGAAGGTGATTTCCAGCGTCTCGCGATTGTAGCGGCGCCCCTTGCAGACGTCGCAGGTGACGTAGACGTCGGGCAGGAAGTGCATCTCGATCTTGATGACGCCGTCGCCCTGGCAGGCTTCGCAGCGGCCGCCCTTGACGTTGAAGGAAAAGCGCCCCGGGCCGTAGCCGCGCGCCTTGGCTTCCGGCAGGCCGGCGAACCAGTCGCGGATCGGCGTGAAGGCGCCGGTGTAAGTCGCCGGGTTGGAGCGCGGCGTGCGGCCGATGGGCGACTGGTCGATGTCGATGACCTTGTCGAGCTGGTCGAGTCCTTCGATGCGGGTGTGGGCGCCTGGGTGGATGCGCGCGTTGTTGAGCTTGCGTGCGGCGGCGGCATAGAGCGTGTCGATGGTCAGCGTCGACTTGCCGGAGCCCGACACGCCGGTGACGCAGGTTAGGAGCCCGAGCGGGATCTCGGCCGTCACGTTCTGCAGGTTGTTCTCGGTGGCGCCGACGATGCGCAGCGCCTTGCCCTTTTGCGCGACGCGGCGTTTTTTCGGCAGCGGGATCTGCCGTGCGCCCGACAGGTATTGCCCGGTGAGGCTGGCGGGGTTGGCCAGAATGTCGTCGGGTGTGCCTTGCGCGATGATCTCGCCGCCGTGGATGCCGGCGCCGGGACCGATGTCGACCACGTGGTCGGCCTGCATGATCGCGTCCTCGTCGTGCTCGACGACGATGACCGTGTTGCCGATGTCGCGCAGGTGCTTGAGCGTGCCGAGCAGGCGCTCGTTGTCGCGCTGATGCAGGCCGATCGACGGCTCGTCGAGCACGTAAAGGACGCCGGTGAGGCCGGAGCCGATCTGCGAGGCGAGGCGGATACGCTGGGATTCGCCGCCCGACAGCGTGCCGGCGGCGCGCGACAGCGTCAGGTATTCGAGGCCGACGTCGTTGAGGAAGGCGAGGCGCTCGCGGATCTCCTTCAGGATGCGCGTGGCTATCTCGTTCTGCTGCTTGGTGAAGGTCTTCGGCAGCTCGGCGAACCAAGCGTTGGCCGCCTTGATCGACATGTCGGTGACTTCGCCGATGTGCTTGCCGCCGACTTTGACGGCCAGCGCCTGCGGCTTGAGGCGATAGCCGCCGCAGGCTTCGCACGGATGCGAGCCCTGGTAGCGTTCCAGCTCCTCGCGCACCCAATCGGAATCCGTCTCGCGCCAGCGCCGCTCGATGTTGCCGATGACGCCTTCGAACGCCTTGACGGTCTTGTAGTTACGCGTGCCGTCGAAGTAGACGAACGTCACCTCTTCCTCGCCGGTGCCGTAGAGCAGCGCCAGCTGCACGTGCTTG
The DNA here is from genome assembly GCA_036559705.1 of Hyphomicrobium sp. Taxonomy (GTDB): domain Bacteria; phylum Pseudomonadota; class Alphaproteobacteria; order Rhizobiales; family Hyphomicrobiaceae; genus Hyphomicrobium_A. Next base: position 41,406 of record DATBSP010000077.1, on the reverse strand, counting down.
GGCAGCTTGTTCCAAGGCGTCGACATCGACACCTTGAAGTGCTTGGCCAGCGACTGCAGCGTCTGCTCGTAGTAGGGCGATGAGGCGCCGGTCTTGGCCCACGGGTAGATGGCCCCTTCGGCGAGGGTCAGGTCGGCGTTGGGGACGACCAGCTCAGGCTCGAACTGCAGCTCGGTGCCGAGGCCATCGCAGGTCGGGCAGGCGCCGGCCGGCGCGTTGAACGAGAACAGGCGCGGCTCGATCTCGTCGATCGTAAAGCCCGACACCGGGCAGGCGAAGCGCGCCGAGAAGGTGAGGCGCTCGTGCGTCTCGTTCTTCGATTTGTTGGCGCCCTTGGTTTCCGACGCGGGCAGCGGCTTGTCGGCCAGCTCGGCGACGACGACCTGGTCGTCCGACAGCCCGAGCGCCGTCTCGAATGAATCGGCCAGCCGCTTGGCGATGTCGGGGCGCACGACGAGGCGGTCCACCACCACGTCGATGTCGTGCTTGAACTTCTTGTCGAGCTTGGGCGCCTCGTCGATCTCGTAGAACGTGCCGTCGATCTTGACGCGCTGGAAGCCCTTCTTCTGCAGCTCGGCCAGCTCCTTCTTGAACTCGCCCTTGCGGCCGCGCGAAATCGGCGCCAGCAGGTAGATGCGGGTGCCCTCGGGGATGGTGAGCACCCGATCGACCATCTGCGACACCGTCTGGCTCTCGATCGGCAGGCCGGTCGCTGGCGAGTAGGGGACGCCGACGCGCGCGAACAAGAGGCGCAGGTAGTCGTAGATCTCCGTCACCGTGCCGACGGTGGAGCGCGGGTTCTTCGAGGTCGTCTTCTGCTCGATGGAGATGGCCGGCGACAGGCCGTCGATGTGGTCGACGTCCGGCTTCTGCATCATCTCCAGGAACTGGCGCGCGTAGGCCGACAGGCTCTCGACGTAGCGGCGCTGCCCTTCGGCGTAGATCGTGTCGAAGGCGAGCGAGGATTTGCCCGAGCCAGAGAGGCCCGTGAACACGACGAGGGCGTCGCGCGGGATCTCGAGGTCGACGTTCTTCAGGTTGTGCTCGCGCGCCCCGCGGACGTGGATCGTCTTCATCAGCGATGGCGCCGCGGGCGGCTTTGGGGGCTTGGCCATGAGGTGTGTCTAACCGACGCCGGAAGGGGCGGCAAATGTACGGGCAACGGGTGTGGTCCGGCACGGGCGCGGGGCCGGGCTGCCCATAGATAGTGACGCATGGCCCCCGGCGGAAGCGCCGCTACTGTCGCGCTTGCAGCACAAAAAAAGGCCGTGAGAGACGGGCTCCACGGCCTGCGGACGCAAGATCGCCCGTAAGATTTTTACTTCTTCGCCGGCGGCTCCTGCACGGTCACCATGGCGGTGCCGTCGGAGGTAATGGTGTCGTTGCCCTTGGCAAACCACGAGAAGCCCCACGGGCCGGTGACGCCGCAGGCGTCCGCGCAGTCGACCTCGACCGAAGCATGCTCCCTGACACGGCGTTTTGCCAGAGTATAACATTACATTTTTGGGAAGTGGGCCGCAGAATTTTGGGACGCCTTATCAAGATATGAATCGGCTCCTGGCGTTCGCCGCCCGGGACGCAATCAAGGGCACCCGATGGCCGGGCTGATCGCATGCGTGATGGGGAACTTCACACTGCGCTCACCGCCATCGCTCGCAAGGGGGCAGCTTCACACGCGCCAATATCGCCGACGAGCACACATTCGCGACATCATTGCGAACGGCAGCATGTCCGACGCTGCCGGCTCCGCATCCGCCATGGCCTCGGGCGCCGTTCGCGGCTAAGTTCGATGGATACTGTTTTGATTGAGGAGCGGGGCAATGTCGGTGCTCAAGTGGGTGGTGATCGTCTTCGGCGTTCTGTTCCTCCTCGGCGCCGCGGCCATGTTCGGCGTCCTCTATTGGGCGAGCAGCGTCGAAACCGTGCAGCTGACGGAAGCGGACCTCGCTGTCGGCGGCAGCTATCCGCCAGAGGAGAAGCTGGCACTGCTCAATGCATGCAATGCACGTAACGTGGCAAAGCGCGAAGATAGCTGCACGTGCATCGCCGACCGCGCCGGCACCGAGCTGTCGCGCTTCCTGCGCCTTGTTCTCACCGCCACCCTCGAAGGCAGCGCAACAAAGATCGTCGCGGTGACCAAGGGGCTGCTGGCGAGCGGCGTGCCCGAGGAAAGGACGAAAGAGATCGAGAAGGAGTCTGAGGCGCGCTTCGACGCGCTCATGCAAGCCTGCGGGCTGAACAAATGAGCGCTGACGCAAGTCCGGTCACGCGCACGCTGACGACGACTTGCTGCATCGCCGGCGGTGGCCCGGCCGGCATGATGCTCGGCCTGCTGCTCGCCCGCGCCGGCATCGACGTGGTCGTGCTCGAGAAGCACATCGACTTCCTGCGCGATTTCCGCGGCGATACCATTCATCCTTCGACGCTCGCGGTGATGCAGGAGCTGGGGTTACTCGATGAGTTGCTGGCGCGACCGCACAACAAGGTTCCCAAGCTGCAGGTTCAGGTCGGCCAGGAAACGGTCACTATCGCCGACTTCACGTTCCTGCCGCCGCAGCGCGCGTTCATTGCGATGATGCCGCAATGGGACTTCCTCGACCTCCTGGCCGCTGCCGCACGGACCTATCCCAACTTCAAGCTCATCATGCAGGCCAATGTCGTCGACCTGATCGAGGAGCGTGGCCGCGTCACGGGTGTGCGCGCGATAACGCCGGACGGCCCGCTCGACGTGCGCGCGACGTTGACGGTTGGTTGCGACGGGCGCACGTCGCTCGTGCGCGCCAAGGCCGGGCTCGAGGTGGAGGACATTGGCGCGCCGATCGACGTGTTCTGGATGCGTATATCACGCCGGCCCGGCGACCCCGGTTCGGGCGGTCGCCTCAACGCCGGCAGCTTCTTCGCCATGCTCGACCGCGGCGATTACTTTCAGCTCGCCTACGTCATTCCGAAAGGCGACGCCGAGCGCTTGAAAGCATCCGGATTGCCGGCCTTCCGGCAGGCCGTCGCCAAGGCGCTGCCGTTTCTCGCCGACCGCGTCGACGAGTTGAAATCTTGGGACGACGTCAAACTTCTGACAGTGAGCATCGATCGACTTCGCACCTGGTACAAGCCCGGCCTCCTGTGCATCGGCGATGCGGCCCATGCCATGTCGCCGGTCGGCGGCGTTGGCATCAACCTCGCCGTCCAGGACGCGGTCGCCACTGCCAACCTATTGTGGAAGCCGCTCAAGGACGGCACACTTTCCCTCTACGACCTCGCCTGCGTGCAGCACCGGCGGACGTTCCCCACCCGCGTCACACAACGCCTGCAGGTGCAGGCGCAGAACCGCATTGTGCAACCGGTGCTGCGCAGCACCCAGCCCCTGGCGCCCCCCTGGGCCGTCAGGCTGTTCAATCGCCTCCCAATCCTGCAACGGATCCCGGCGCGCATCGTCGGCGTTGGTGTCCGGCCAGAGCATGTTCAATCGCCCGCTGCCCCCGTTCGCTGAAAGTCCGGCGGCGAGTGCGCACTCATTGCGGCGCTCCAGGCGAATTGATTAAGTGCTGCTAGAAACGCGAGCCCCGGGGGAACGTCATGGCTGAACAGGTCGCAGGCCAGGAGGCGACGCGCAAACCCTTCTACAAACTGCTGTACGTGCAGGTGCTGATCGCCATCGTGCTGGGCTTCCTGGTCGGCTGGCTGGCGCCCGACATCGCCGAGAGCCCATGGGTGAAGGCGCTAGGCGACGGCTTCATCAAGCTCATCAAGATGGCCATCGCGCCGATCATCTTCTGCACCGTGGTGTCGGGCATCGCCCACATCGAGGATGCGACCAAGGTCGGCCGCGTGGGCATCAAGGCCCTCATCTACTTCGAGATCGTGTCGACGCTGGCGCTCGCCATTGGTCTGCTCGTCGGCAACTTCGCGCGCCCGGGCGAAGGGTTCAGCGGCGCTGCCGGCGATGCCGCGGCGGTGGCGCAGTACGCCGATCGAGCCGCCCACCAGTCGACCGTCGAATTCATTTTGCACATCATCCCCGAGAGCATGGTCGGCGCCTTCGCCGACGGAAATATCCTGCAGGTGCTGCTCATCTCGATCCTGTTCGGCTTTGCGCTGATGGTGCTGGGCGAGCGCGGGCGCTCAGTGCGGACGCTGGTCGACGACCTCGGTCGCGCCTTCTTCGGCGTCATCGCCGTGATCATGAAGGCGGCACCGATCGGCGCCTTCGGCGCCATGGCCTACACCATCGGCAAGTTCGGACCGCAAGCAATCGGCAACCTCGCCGGCCTCATCCTGACCTTCTACGCCACGGCGGCGATTTTCATTTTTGTCGTGCTCGGCATTATCGCCTGGGCTGCCGGCTTCAACATATTCCGCTTCCTCGCCTACATCCGCGATGAGATCCTCTTGGTGCTCGGCACGTCGTCGTCGGAAAGCGCCCTGCCGCAGCTCATGGAGAAGCTCGAGCGGCTCGGCTGCTCCAAGCCGGTCGTCGGCCTCGTAGTGCCAACGGGCTATTCGTTCAATCTCGATGGCACCAACATCTACCTGACGCTGGCGACGCTGTTCATCGCCCAGGCGCTTGGGGTCGAGCTGTCGCTCTACGAGCAGGGCGTCATCCTCGGCGTCGCCATGCTGACTTCAAAGGGGGCGACCGGCGTCACCGGCGCCGGTTTCGTCACCCTGGCTGCAACGCTCGCCGTGGTCAGCCCGGCGCTGGTGCCCGGCATGGCCATCGTGCTCGGCATCGACAAGTTCATGAGCGAGTGCCGGGCGGTGACCAACTTCATCGGCAACGGTGTCGCCACCATCGTCGTGTCGGCCTGGGAGGGCGAGCTCGACCGCGCGGCGCTGGCGCGGGGGTTGGGGCGCCGCGTCGATCCCTCCAGCGTCGAGACCGCCGTCACTACGGGCTAACAGTCGCTCCCTCAGTGAAGCCGGGAAGGAGGCCTCGCGATGCGCCGGCGCGAAGTCCGGCGCACGCGGCGTTTCTAGGCAGCTTTGCTGGCAGCCTTCACAGCTTTGCCTTGGATGAAGGCGAGCAGGTCGGCGTTGATGTCGTCCTTGAGCGTCGTGCACAGGCCGTGCGGCGCGCCCTTGTAGATCTTCAACTCGGCGCCCTTGACGAGCTTGGCCTGCAGCGTGCTGGCGGCGGCGGGCGGAACGATCTGATCGTCGTCGCCCTGGATGATCAGCGTCGGGATATCGAACTTCTTGAGATCCTCCGTCTGATCCGTCTCCGAGAAGGCCTTGATGCAGAAATACGCGGCGGGGAAGCCGGCCAGCATGCTCTGCAGCCAGAAGGATTCGCGCACGCCCTCCGAGACGTTCGCGCCCTTACGGTTGTAGCCGTAGAACGGCAGGGAGAGGTCCTTAAAGAACTGCGAGCGGTCGGCCAATACGCCGGCGCGCAGTTGATCGAACACCGCGATCGGCGTGCCGGCGGGGTTGGCCGGCGTCTTGAGCATCAAGGGAGGCACGGCGCCGATGAGAACCGCCTTGGCGACGCACTTCGTTCCGTGACGACCGATATAGCGCGCCACCTCGCCGCCGCCGGTCGAATGCCCAACGTGGACGGCATCCTTGAGGTCGAGCTTGGCGACGAGCTCGGCGAGGTCGTCGGCGTAGGTGTCCATGTCGTTGCCGGTCCACGGCTGGCCGGAGCGGCCGTGCCCGCGGCGGTCGTGCGCGATGCACCGATAGCCGCGCGAAGCGAGGAAGAACATCTGGTCCTCGAACGCGTCAGACGAGAGCGGCCAGCCATGGCTGAACACTACCGGCTGCCCGCTGCCCCAATCCTTGTAGTAGATCTCGGTCCCATCCTTGGTGCTGAATGTCGGCATTGTTTCAATCTCCCAAATCGCAAAGCACGTTGACTGTTCCCGTTAGGGCTGAGCCCAGCACGAGAACCATAGACCCGGTGAAAACGCGCGATAATGCGGGGATTTCCACCAGGGTTATTGGTTGGTTTCGAATAATGCGGAGTACAACTGCCCACGCCTTCGACTGGAGCCGATGCCCAGGGCGAGTGGATCGCGCGAAAAGCTCGGAGATAAGCGGCATGAATAAACATCTGCGCGCGTTCAATTTCGCCAGACTCACCTTGACGTATCGCTGTCACGTGCTGTTGCAAAAGCGACGCGGCTGAATAATGCGCTTCAGTGAAACTCTGTGATTTGCGTTGACAGTGAGTGCTGCGAGCGGCGCACATAGGCGGCTGACGGTTCCGCCTGTGCATCTTTGATGGACAGCGGATCAAGAGGGAACGCGGTGAGACCAATGTCGAAGCCGCGGCTGCGCCCGCAACTGTAAACGGCGAGTCCCTTCCGCATATGCCACTGGTGATCCGCGTTGGATTGCCGGGAAGGTCGGAAGAGACGTTCGAGCCGTGAGCCAGGAGACCTGCCGTCAAAGTCGCCCATCTACCGTGCGGGACGCTCGGTAGTACGGAGAGCCGTAGCGGCGACTGATGTGCAACCGAATGGGAGCTACGTCAGGCATGTCATTCTGCGGTGTCATCTTCCGACACTAGTCGTTCGAGACGATAGCGGCGCTGGCGAAGCGGCAGGTCCGCTGCGCATGAGCTTGCTTGTCTCAATGTATGGAGTGCGTTTCGACGGGCTCCCCCGAGTCAGTTCGCATAACGGGGGGCTACGATGTATCTGCGTTGGTCATTGCGTTTTACGAAGAGATCTCTTGGTTCTGCAGCACCGCGCCTTGCGGCACTTTCGATGCTCGCGCTGTCTGCGATCGGCGGGCAAGCGTCAGCCCAAACCGCGGCGGCGCCAGCTCCGCCGCAACCGGCCCAAGAGCTGCCGCAGGTCGAGGTGACGACGACGCCTCAGCCGAAGAAGACTGTAAAAGCCAAGGCGAAGCCGAAAAAAGCGCCGCCGGTGCAAACGAGCGGTGCGCCCTCGCCCGCAACGCCCGCCGATAACTTAGCCGCGACCGGCGCCGCGACCGCGACGAAGCCGGGCCTCAACCTCGACCTCCCCGATCAGACCGGCAGCCGCCTCGGTCTTACACCACTTGAAACTCCTGCGAGCATCGAGGTGATTCCGGGAGTGACGATCCGCGAGCGCGGCCAAAACAGCGTGGTCGACGCCGTAACGCAGAACGCTACCGGCTTTACCTCGACCGCGTCGCCAGGCAACGGCGGAACCTCGCTCGGCACGCGCGGCTTCGTCGGCCACGGCTCCGTGATGCAGCTCTACGATGGCACGCGCATGTACGTTGCGGCCGAAACCCTCACATTCCCCTTCAACACGTGGTCGGCAGAACGCATCGAGGTGCTGCGTGGACCCGCCTCTGTCCTCTACGGCGAGGGCGCGATCGGCGGCGTCATCAATGTGGTGCCCAAGAAGCCGACCGATTACTTCACAAACGAGGCGGAGATTTCCTACGGCACCGATGCGACCAAACGGTTCGGCGTCGGCTCGGGTGGCCCCATCGGCGAGCAACTTGCTTACCGCATCGATGCCGCCGGGACGCAGTCGGACGGATGGTTGGATCCGGAGGGCGATTTCAGCGACCTCGCGTTATCGGGGGCTGTGAGCTACCGCCCGATGCGCGATTTACGGTTCACCATTTCCCACGACCACGGCGATCAGTCGCCGATGCGCTACAATGGCACGCCGCTGATCAACGGCGTTATACCGGATGCAATCCGCTTCACGAATCTCAACGTAGCGGACAGCGACGTCCACTTCCTCGACAATTGGTCCCAAATCAAGACCGAGTGGCGGCCGAACGAATGGTTCGAGGTTCGCAACGTCGCTTATCGCCTTGCCAGCAAGCGGCACTGGCGCAACGCCGAATCGTTCGCCTACCAAGACTCAGGACCCAACGCCGGGCTCATCGAGCGCACGGCCTACTTTGAGATTTTCCATGAGCAGGAGCAGATCGGCAACCGGTTCGACGCCACACTGCGCACGCCGTTGATGGAAACCGCGAAGAACGAGGTCCTCGTCGGCTTCGACGTCAATCGCATAGAATTTCGTCACACCAACAACTTCGACGACAATGGACTATCGTACGTCGATCCGTTCAACTTTGTGCCTGGGAGCTTCCTCAATCCGGGCACAACATACCCGAAGTTCGATACCGATACGTCGCAGTACTCGCTGTTTGCCGAGGATCGGCTGACGCTGTCAGAGGAGCTGTCAATCGTCGCCGGTATTCGCCTGGAACATCCCTCTATCGAGCGCGAAAATTTGGTGACCGGTAGCAGCTTCGAAAAGACCTTCTCGGATGTCACGTGGCGCGCCGGGGCAGTCTACACGCCCATTCGCGATGTGGCGTTCTATGGGCAGTATGCGACCGGCGTCGATCTGGTCGGATCAGGCATCGTTACGCTGAGCCAGTTCGCTTCCGATTTCGAGCTGGCAACCGCACGCCAGATCGAGATCGGCGTCAAACAAATCTTCTGGGGTGGGCGCGGCGAATGGACATTGGCCGGCTACGACATCGAGAAGCAGAACCTCCTCTCTGCCGATCCGAATGACACGCAGAACATCCGGCAGGTCGGCCAACAATCTTCCCGCGGCGTTGAGGTAGCGGTCGCGCTTCAACTCACCGACACGCTTCGCTACGAAGGCAACGTGGCGGTGCTACAGGCCCGCTACGACGAGTTTGTCGATCCGGATTCGGGCGCCGACTTTGCGGACCACCGTCCGAACAACGTGCCCGAGCAGATCGTGAACAATTGGCTGAGCTGGGCCTTCCTGCCGCAATGGGAAGGTCACGTCGGCGTTCGGTGGGTGGGATCCATGTACGGCGACGACGCAAATACCTACAAGCGTCCGGGCTTTACGGTGGTCAATGTGGGATTGGACTACGATGTCACTGAGAACAGCGAGATCGCGTTGCGCGTCTACAACGTGTTCGACGAACTCTACGCGGTGTACGGGGACTCGACGCAATGGCAGCTTGCCCCGCCTCGCACCGGCGAACTCGTCTACCGGGTAAAGTACTGATCGCTCCCCAGCTCGCCGCGGTGCGGGTCATCGGGATTTCGCCGACGCAGATTAACGGCGGTGGTCTAGTAGGTGCCTGGCTTCGGCCGCCACACACCTCGCCGCTACAGCGGACGGGGCACCGGAGCACGTATGCTTGATCAAGCTCTTCACTTGCCGTCGTCGGCTCCTGCGGCGCCACCCTCGAGCGCAGCGAGCCGATCCCGCGCCAGCCGGCGCGCAGGTCGCCAGTCAAGGGCCGTGTCGGGCTCAGCAAGCGCCTGGCGATAGTGTTTGCCGGCACCCTTGGTGTCGCCGCGCGCCTCACGAACGCGCCCCAACAGGATGTGGGCGGCGCCCACGTCCTGCCCAAGTTCGAGCACGCGTGCGAGATCATCGCTCGCCGCATCCAGCCGTCCCTCTTTGAAGGCGACGGCGGCGCGCGCATAGAAGCCGGCGGAATCGTTGCTCCCTTGGGCGATCACCTTGTTGATGATGTCGCGCGCGGCGTCGACATGGCCCGCATCGGCCAAGATCTGCGCGCGCATCAGCTTCGGCCGCTTTTCCTCGGGCGCAAGCTCGTGCGCGCGATCCAGGTCCGCCATCGCGCCATCGTTGTCGCCTCTATCGCGCAAGATAAGAGCGCGACAGTAAAAGCCGTACCAATCCGATGGGGCCAGCGCGATGGCGCGGCCCGTGTCGGCGAGGGCGCCGTCGTAAGCCCCCAGATCCTGCTTGATGAAGGCGCGGGCGTGGTAGCCCCTGGCGAAGGGGTGAAGCTTTATCGCCTCGTTGTAATCGACCCATGCGCGCATGTACTCACCGGCGTGGTGATAAGCCATGCCGCGGTCGAAGTGGCCGATGTAGCGCTGTTCATCGGGAAGCCGGCCGCTGTTCATGACGCGCGTGCACGCTTCGGCACTGGCGCGCCCACGAGCCGCCGTACAGCTGGCGAGATCCTCCTTCATCCCGGCAAACGCCAGTGACGCCACGCCGATCGGCAGCAACACCGCACCAGCCAGGTAAATTCTTCGCATTTCTCGGCTCCCGCTGGGAGCATGCCACGGCAGGCGCGCCCAGCAACGTGGGCGATTATCGTCCACTTTGCTTGGGAGCTCTGTTCCGCGCGGAACAAATTGGGCGAAGGCGATCTACGCCCTAGGTCTTAATCGGCGGCGCAAAGTTCGCTTGGAGCGCACGTGTCGCGGGGTTTAACCTTGGCGCCCGGCAACCGAAGTCTAGCTGCACAGCCTCAGCCTGTCAGAGCTGACTGTGGACTCTCCCTCGCCTCTTACCCTGGAGGTCGCCATGTACATCAGAATTGCTGCCCTTGCCCTTAGCGTCGTCCTGCTATGCCCCTCCGAGATCGCATTCGCGCAAACCCCTGAGCCGAAGAAGAACGCACCCAACGAGGCCGACGTCATCTTGCAAGACTCCAAGAAGAACGATCCCGAGACCCCCAAGGAACTCGGCGAATGCATGAACCAGTGGGGGCCACAGACGCAAATGACCAAGGAGGAGTGGGCGGCGAGCTGCCGAAGCACGCTGCGCTATTTCCCCGAGAAGAACTGACGAGCCTCACCGGCTGGCGCGCCGAAACGGAAACACGAGCTGGCCCAACAGCCCGGATGGGATGGTCGTAGCGGTCCCGAACACCGTCGGCCGCTTGTCCTTCGGCATGTGGTAGGTGCCAAACAGGACGTCCCACACGGGCAACAGCCCGGCGAAATTCTTATCGCCCGCCACCTCCTCAGACGTGTGATGCCAGCGGTGAAAGCGCGGCGAGACAATCACGCTGCGCAGCGGGCCCCAATCCCAGTCCAAGTTGGCGTGCACGAGGATCGCCATGAACGTCAGCACCGGCACGATGCCGGCAACGGCGATCGGCGCAAAGCCGAGCCCAAGCACGGGCAGTACGCCGGCGACGCGCATCAGGGCATCGTTGACCGGATGCACGCGCACCGCCGATAGCCAATCGAGATCGACGGACGAATGGTGGATGGCGTGGAACCGTCAAAGCCGGCGGCCGTGAAAGGCGCGATGCATCCAGTAGCCGACGAAGTCGCCGATGATGAGGATAGCGACGGCTTGCGCCCAAAGCGGCAGCCGCGCGGCGGGGCCGAAGCCGTGCTCCAGGAGATCGCGATCGAACTTGCCGTAGACGAGCACCGCGAACGGAATGGCGATGGCGGCGACGCAAATACGTGTGATCGCCTTGGTGACGAAGGGCGTGAATAGCCAATACGCGGCATCTGTTGCCAATCCGCGGCGGAGGACCGGAAGCCGCTTTTCGCGTGCTCGAAATAGCATCTCAAGCGCGCGGAAGAGCACGAGCAGAATGACGAAAGCTATCCCAATTCCTGCGAGCGTCGGCATCGCAATTGTTCCGCACAGCACCCATTGTCGATGGAAAGGCGGCGGCATTCGGACGCGCGCAGACGGAGCCCGCCCCGCTCAATCGATCTTCTGATAGGTGTTGTCGAGGTCGTCCTGCACGATAATCGCCGCGCCGTGCGCCCCGAGCACCCGATCGGTTGCCGGCACCATGCTTTCGTAGCGCCAGCCGGCCGGCAGCTTCAGCCGCCCGCCCAGGCCCGGCAGGTCGGCATACGACAGGCTCTTGTCGATCATCTGCGCGTAGGCCTGCATGGCGTAGCGCGCCCCGTCCGGGCTGACGAGCAGGAACACCGGCTTGGCGGCGTCGAACACATAACGGGTGTCGCGCTCGATGGTGCGCTCGCGACAGGGCTCGGTGCGCATGCCGAACAGATCGAGGTCGATCGAAGCCCGCTCAGAAAGCGCGAGAACGCCCGCCTCGATCTTCTCGCCCGTCGCCGGGTTGTCACCTGCCACGATCTTATCCATCATGAAATGGCGCGGGCCGTTGAGCAGGACTTTGACGGCACCGAAATGCTTCTTCATTTCGGTCTCGGTGATCCTGTCCCAGATCGCCGCCGGGCAATCGTTGAGGCCGAGCGTGTTGTAGACGGTCGCCACCAGACGAAAGCGGACGCGCACCACCGGGATGATCTCGCAATAGCGCCCGACTCTCCGGAAAGTTCAGCCTCCTAATACCAAATATCCCTTACGGCATGCTTGACCGTAAGCAAGCGTACACATGCAAAGAGGTCCGCCCGCTAGTGCGGACGGCCCAATATTCGGCCCGTTTTGCGGCCGTTGCGCGACGCCGTTACTTCGGGGCGACGGCGTTCTTGTCGACGGCAGGAAGGCTCTTTGCCTCGGCCTCGGTGAGCTTCAAGATGACACGGTTGTCCTTCACGCCCTCGATCTGGTCATCGCTCAACAGCACGCGGGTTTCACCGATGCCGAGGAAGCCGCCGAAGTCAGCGTACACTTGGTCCTTGGCAATCGCGGCGACCTCGCCGAGATGCTTGCCGTCACTCGAATAGACGGCGCGGCCGATCCAGGCGTCGGTGGGCGCTACCTTGGAGCCGACGTTGATATCGAGGTGTCCTCCGGGCGTCTTGAGCTGTACGCCGACTTCCGCCCGCGCGGCGGTAGCGGTGCCAATGGCAAGGACGACGGCGAGAATGCTGCGGCTAATCATGGCTTCTCCTCCAAGCTGTTGTTGCAGGAAAACGCCAAACGCCCGCCGCCGTTCCCGATGTGGCGGTTTCTGATAGGCTTCGATTGGCGTTGCATCGCACCTCACCGGCGGAACCGAAGATGAAATATGACAGCACCTGCGTAGCACTTGCGGTGCTTATGTCGTGCGGTTTCGCAGGACATGCGGCATCGCAGCCGAAGCCGTCGCAAAGCGATGCTGCCGCTCGGCTGTTCGAGGTTGGCAAGTTTGCCGAAGCCGGCGAGCTCTACGCACAAATGGCCACTAAAAATCCCAACGACCATGCGGCTACCCTCCAGTTGGGCCGCATCGCGCTGCTATCCAACCGGCTCGAAGATGCGCAGAAATGGTTGGAACAGGCCCTCGTCCTGCAGCCAGGCGACGACGATGCCAAGGTCATGCTGGCCGAAGCATTTTATCGGCGCGACGATTTCCAGAGGGCTGCGGCTGCGCTGAGCGGCGTCGATGTCGCCACCAACAAACTGATCATCGCGCAGTATCCGACCTTGAACGTCGCGAAGCTGGAGAGCTTCAAGGGCCAGACGCCCTATGAGGTGCAGGGGCACGTGCAAGCCACGCGGGTGAAGTTTTTGAAGTCCGAGCCCCTGCCGCTGGTCAGCCTGCGCGTCAACGGCGGCGACGAGGTTACCTTCTTCATCGATACCGGGGGTTCGGAGGTCGCCCTTGACACGGAGTTTGCCAAGGAGCTTGGCCTACCAAACTTCGGGCAAGTGCAAGGCACGTTCTCCGGCGGTGAGCACGCAGACGTTGGCCAGTCGCGTATTGAATCCCTCACTGTCGGCGACTGGACCATCAAGAACTTGCCAATTGCCACGCTTGCCCTTCGCCAACTTTCCGCAGGATTTGGCGTAAAGCGCATCGACGGATGCATTGGCACAACTCTGCTCTATCATTTCCTTGCGACGCTCGACTATCCGCGCGGCGAGCTTGTCCTGCGCCGCAAAACCGAGAAAGGCCGCGAGGAGTTTGCGGCAGCGTCGGGCAACGGCGTCGCGGTTCCGTTCTGGATGGCGAGCGACCACTTCATGGTGGGCTGGGGCCGCGTGGAAGCGCTTCCCCCACAGCTCCTCTTCGTCGACACGGGGCTCGCGGGCGCGGGGGTCAAGTTAGCGGAGTCAGTCATCAAGCAGGCGGAAATCAAGCTAGAGGAAGACAAAGCTTACGAAGGCGCCGGCGGAGGCGGAAACCTGAAAATTGTGCCCTATACCGTGCGCCGCCTTTCCTTCGGCGACATAGAGGAAGGGAACGTCGCGGGTCTCTACGACGGGCCGTTCCCGTGGGAAAACACGTTTGGATTCTACCTCGCCGGCATGGTCGGACATGATTTCTTCAAGCCCTACGCAGTGACCTTTGACTTCAACAAGATGCAGATCTTCCTGCACTAAGCGCGGCCACATCGGGCGCAGCGGGCGACGGGCAGGCTCGCCACCAACGCAATTCTCCTGTCGGCAGCCGCTGTTCGGTCGTATCGGGTTGCGCCTTTCTGGAGTATTTGTAGGGCGTTTGAGTATGGTCCGTTCATAGCATGCGGTCCGGCAACGCGACGCGCCGGCTTGCTGCGGTAAATAGATGTTCCATGCCGAGCTTGTCGGCGCTGAAGTGGCTCGGCCAATAAGGCTGCTCAAGGAGAAACGCCATGGCACAAGCGACTGAAACCTCTCGCCCCGGACAAATGATCTTCGACCGACTGGCCAAGAAAAACGATCAGCTATTTTGGGGCGGCGTCGCCATGGCTGTCGTCGGCGGCTTGGCGCTGCTGTTCCCCTTCGGAGCCACATTGGCAATCGCGCTGATGGCAGGATGGCTGCTCATCCTGGCGGGAGGCGTAACGATTGCCGACGCGTTCACGCTGGAGGGCACCGGGCCGTTCTTCGGCACCCTTTTGATCGGCCTCTTGAAGCTGGCGTTGGGCGTCTACCTCCTGCGCCATCCCGACGTCAGCATGGTGCTACTCACCCTTCTGCTGGCGGCGGTATTCGTCATTGACGGCGCCGCGCAACTGGCACTCGCTTTTGAACTGCGGCCGGTCGACGGATGGGGCTGGATGCTGCTGTCGGGCATTGTCGCCATTGTCGTCGGCGTGTTGCTGGCAGCCGAGTTGCAGGCCATGTCGCTCGTTACCCTCGGCATCCTGCTCGGCGTCAGCTTCTTGGCCTCGGGGCTCGCGCGAATCGTCCTTTCAAAGCGGCTACACGCATGGGCGAGCGGACGCTAGCCGAGCACGTGAAGCAGTGAGCCACGCCGGCGGCGGCGACCGATGATCGCCGCCGGCAAGCAGGGCGCGGTTGCGTGTCGGTCCGGCCCTCCGCTACGCATGGCGCGGGGCGGTTTGTCGATTCGCGTGACCGGCTTTCACAACTTGCAGACGACCTCAAAATTGCAAAGGATCCCGGCGCATGGACTGCAACGGACATAAGACCCGCATCGACCGGCGCAGCCTGCTGGCGGTAGGAGCGAGCTCGGTCGCAGCGGCAATGATTGGCGGGCGGGCGCGGGCCGAGGCGCCCGCGCCGGGCGAAGCCGCAAGATCGCCGGCACATGCGCTCGAGGGTTTGCTGGAAGGCAACAATCGCTTCGTCTCGCAGCCGCAGGTTTGCGAGATTGACCTCGCCAAGCAGCGCGCCTCCGTCGCCGGCGGACAGGCGCCGTGGGCGACGATCCTCAGTTGCGCCGACAGCCGCGTTCCCCCCGAGCTCGTATTCGGCGGCCGGGGCCTAGGTGAACTGTTCGTTGCCCGCAACGCCGGCAACCTCGCCGACACTGCCATCGTCGGCACCCTTGAATATGGCGCCGCCGTCCTCGGCTCGCCGCTCATCGTCGTGCTGGGTCACAGCCGATGCGGCGCTGTCAAAGCCGCCTGCGAGGTCGTCACCGACAATGCGACCTTCCCCGGGTCCATCGGGCCGATGATCGATCCGATTATTCCGGCGGCGCTGGCCGTGCGCGGCCGGTCCGGCGATTTTGTCGATAACAGCGTACGCGAGAGTGCGCTGCGCACGGCTCGCCGACTTGCCGCATCGAGCAAGACGCTCGCCGACCTCATCGCCGCCGGCAAGCTGAAGATCCTCGCCGCGCACTATGACCTTGAAACAGGCAAGGTCGACTACCTCGCCTAAGCGAGATGATGGCAGGCGCACGTCGGCACCGGCGCTGGCACGCGCCTGGCTGACGCGCGCAGACGAGTGGCGTGCTAAGGCCAGCACCGAGCTGCTGCGGTCACCGTACAGCGAGCGACAGGTACGCATGAGCCCGACACTGGCGAACTTACGAGTGCGTCCCGGTCCCGCCGCGGTCATCCTCGCCGTAACGCTCGTCGGCGTAGCGGGCTGCTCCGGCATCGGCACGCAAGACGGAGCCGCGCCGCTGCCCGGTGACCCCCCTGCCCCCGCCGCTGATGCGGCCGTGCGCGCAACGCCGGTCGTGCCCGGCCGGCGCGCTCGCGTCTTCGTCTTCGCCGGTTTCGGCAAGCAGTGCGAGCCGGTGGCGGCACCGGAGATTACCGTCACTGAGCCACCGGCCAAGGGCGATCTCTCGTTCGTGCCCGGCCAGGAGACGACGATCCAGTATTCGGCGCAGGGCACCTGCATCGGCCAGAAGACGCAGGGCACTGGCGTATACTATACGGCGCGGGCCGGGCAGCGGGGCAGCGACCGCTTTGCGGTCGCGGCCAAGCTCGCTAGCGGCGAGACGGCGACACGCACCTTCGAAGTGCGGATTGCGGAGTAGGCGCCGGCAAGGCGCGCTACTTTATTCGCTGCCAAATCCAGCGTTTGTTCTTGCGATAGGGCAGAAAATCGCACGTGCTGCCCGACGGATCGGGACAGCGGCTGTCGATCTTGCGACTGACCGAGATGGCCATGAGGCGAAAGTGTCCTTCCTGCGAGGTGCTGAGGAACCAGTCCGAGCCTAGCGTCTCGTCGAACACCAGCTTCCACGCCTTAGGCGACACCTGCTTGAAGATCTTGATGTTGCAGCCGGCGGTGTTGCACGCCCCACCGCCTTGATCGGAACCTCGCAGGCGCGCACGCAGCGCAGCGATGGTGGGGGGAACCGAGGACGGTAGATAGCTAACGCCAGAACAGGAGGAAGCGGGCGGGCGAATAAGGTCGCTTGCAATTCTGAGCGATAGTTGCTTCACAACGCCGGCATTTATTCTTCACGCGCTCCAGGAAGGACGTTCCATGCCCACGATGTCGGACCAACGCCGCAAGCAAATCCAGGCCAAGCAGCGCAAGGCCGAGAACGCCAAGAAACGCGCCGCCAAGGCGGCCAAGCGCGAGCGCAACGGCAAGGCCGCCGCCCGCTAGGAGAGCCGCAACCCGCAGCGTGCGCCGCTACCGCGCTAGGGCACAAGAACATCGGCATCCAGCAGCCACTGGGTGCCAAGCAGCCGGCCAAGGGTCTTCAACTCCACGCTGGCGCCCTTATTAATTCTCGCCAGCCAGCGAATCCGCGCCCAGGGCCGCCAGGTCCAGGACAACCGCGGCAATGCGGGCGCGCCTTCGCATTCTGCCATTCTCCGCCGTTCGTGCCCAATCTACAGACCTCCGCGCAGGAACAGCAGGCCAATCCCTTGGGCAGCAAGCGAATTGGACGATTAGCCTTTCTCTTGCCCCGACTCTTGCTTACCAATGCGCGGAAGTGGGGTGTACCGCCTAAAACCGGGGGCAGGGCGCCGCGTGTCTTGCACAACGTACACGAACGGCTTCAGAAGGACGGCGCTCGCCGCCGTGGCGGCCCTCCTATTGCCCGCGGGTTACATCCAAGCGCAGCAGACGGGCGGCATTGACAGGGCGCCGTCGGCGGCCGCCGCGCAGATCGCCGACATCTTCAGCCAGGTCGGCGACCAGATCTACGAGGACTGCATCTTCGAGCTGTCGCAGGAGCAGCTCGACGTGCAGCAGGCACTCATTCAAGCGTACGTCGCGCAGGGCGCCAGCAGCGCGGTGGCGCGCCAGTTCGCCGTCAAGCAGATCCAGCCCCCCAAGCTGTCGGCCGACTGCGAGCAGGTGCGTCGCCAGCCGACGGCCGCGCCCTCGCCCTGGGAGACGACGCTGTCGGTCGAGAAAAAGCCGAAGAAGTCGAAGGTCGCGGCGGCACCCAAGGTTACGCCCGAACCGGCTCCGGCACCCGAGGCGGCGGCGCCGGCCGACGCCCTCGCCAACAAGCAAGTCCTGCCTCAGTGGGACTGCGGCCCCAACGTCGATTTCGTCACCATCAGCCTCAACGGCTTCAAGCGAAAGCTGACCGGCGGCGAAATCTGCAATCCCTACGAGGACGTGGTGCACGAGGTGCCCGCCTCGCTCGCCAGCTTCCGCCTTGGTTACACGATCAGGACCGGCCGTCTGTTCGTCGTCGCCGACCACCCGCAGGCGAACGGCAGGACCATCGCCTGGGCGATCTCCGGCCGCGATGTGTGCCGCAACAACCCCGACCCCGATTGCTTTGCCGCTCGGGCCATCGGTCCGCTGCCTCCGGGAGAATATTCCTTCGCCTCGGAGGCCGAGCGGCGTGTCAGCTGGGGACCGAAAACCAAGCGCAACGTCGCCGGCATCTGGCTGCGCAAGCTGTGGAACAAGGAGCGGTTCAGCAAGGCGCAGACCAAAGCCATTCTGGCGCGCGGCAACATCGCCATCCACGTGCGCCTCAAAGGCGAGATGTCGGAGGCCTGCCTCGGCCTAGAGCCGAAGGGCTGGGGGTATGTCGCCGGGCTGATCAAGGACGGGCGCGCCACCGGCGTCAACGTCTACATCGACGAGCCGCATCCACAGGTCGCCGAGGCCCCGCCGGTCGTCGTCGGCTCGTCGTTCTCGCTGACCTCGCTGTTCAAGTAAGGGTGCGACGACGCCATGCCGAAAGGGCGAAAGTACAAACTAGAGGTGCTGCAGGCGCCCCCCGCTAATGCAGGTCCTGAGCGTAGTTGGCTGGCCACATGTCCACAAAAACCCGTTCGGCCGCCGAGCGTGCTTACTGTTCCTCACTGTATGATCGGCGCTCGCTTGGAGACTGCGATGAGTGCCCGCCAGGATATCAAGGGTAGGACATTCGACCCACCCACGCTCGTTGTGATCGGAACTGCCTTTGACCGCGCATGGTCCGAGATCGAGCATCACTTCGGGGAGACTGACGCTGAGCTTGCGCGCTCGCGCCTTGCAGAAGCCGTCCTGATCGTTGCGGCAGATCATGAAACTTACGACGTCGCGGCGCTCAAGACCGAGGCATTGCAAGTCTTGGCGCTCACGTATCGCAGCCGCTGGCCCTTGAACTGGCAGTAGGGCCGTTTTGGTCGGCCCCGCCGTGCTATCGCAAAGTAACTTGGCGAGCGGCATGGTCGAGGGAACTGCCGATCGAGCGCGTGTACTGGCCCTGGTTCTTGGACATATCCCAGACCAAAAACCCAAACACGAACAGAGCTGCCAGCGCGGGGCGCATGAAACTTGAGTAAGCGCCCAAATGTTGACCGATCCGTAAACTGATCGTCATTGTGCGCTGCGGCAATGCCGGTCGTGCATGCCAAGCAATAGTTTAAGGTCCGACGTCCAAGGGACTGCAGAGGGCTAGTCGCGCCTCTTGGACGCCGAGGGCAAGCCTCCAGCCGGTGGGCATGGACGTTGACCCGGCAAGAGACTGGGCGATCACCAGGGCTTAAAATTGTCCACAGACGATTGGCTGACAGACGAATTGCAGTCTTGGCAAATCACATGGCTCGACCACAGGTTGAGCCGCTTCGTCGCACAACGAAGCTAGCCTACTCCTATGTCTTGGGGGAGCGTCGGCCCATCCCTCGGTCGGCGCTCCATTTATCTTCGCGGCTGGAACTTTCGGCGGCGCCGGCTCTTCTTGCGTCGAGGAGTTCCCAGATGCCGCGCTACTACTTTCACATTAAGCATGACGACCAGCTCATTCGTGACGATGAAGGCATCGTCCTCGATGACATCGATGCAGTGAAAGGGGAGGTGGTCGAGAGCTCCCGCGAGATCATGGGCGAACTAGCTCTGCAGGGTCGCTTCGACGATGGTGTCTTCGTGATCGAGGATAGCGACGGCCGGAGGGTGCTGCAGTTCCCGCTCAAAGGCGCCCTGTGGGGATAGTCGAGCCGACGCTGCGCCTGGCAACTGTCCGGGCGCACGCAAACGAGAGAGCTGCGCAGCAGGCCGAGAAGCAATCCTAGATCGTGCGGCGTGCCTCTGCCTACGGCGCAACAGCAGGCTCGAACCTAACCGATGTCTCGCCCCAAGATGGCGCTGATGGCGCTGCAGGCGCGGGAGGGTCGATGGCACTCGTTGTTGCCCATTGATCGACGGCGACGGGTACTGGAACCCGGGTGGGCGGAACGTGCAGCCTGACACGTGTTTGTTCGCCAGGGTGAATAGGCGTTTCGGTATTGGCGAGCCCGGCTTCGCGATAGGCGCCGGCGCGGTTCCTGGTGGCAATTTTGAGATCCGCCTTCGACAGCGCGTTCTTGAACGCCATTGCCTTAGTCAAGTCCGCGATAGCTTGGCCCGGCTTGCCGAGTTCGCGATAGGCCATGCCACGATAGTAAAGCGCTTCGGCCGTCTTGGCTTCGGGGAGATCCCCCTGTAGGAGCGCATCGCTCAGGGCCTCGACGGCAACTTCGAGCGCACCGTCTTGATACGCGCTGATGCCGATCTCGAGCGACTTCAAGGCTCCCGCGCCAAGGGGAATACTTGGCCCGGCGAGGCCCTGCGAGCTGGCGCACAACGCGAGGCCGACGAGGCCAACGGCAGCCGGCGCCGACCGCGCGATCAAATTTCGCAATATGCGTATCATGCGCTTCATGCGTGCACGCTCCACCCTAAGGCCCCAGCCAAGAGCGATTCGCGCCACTCGCAGTAGAGGCTCACAGAGCGACTCAACAGCTAAAGCGATCCTCTCCAAAGGAACGTTGCCGCGACCGGCTGGAGAACTGCCCGACCGGGCGTGATAAGCCCTCGGTACGTGCGGGACCGCGCGTGTTGGAACTGGCGAACAGGCAAAGCGTTACCGCCTCGGACATGGAGGGATATCGGACATGGAGGGACACATGCAGATCTTCGTTTCGCCGATGCTCGCGATGCTCGCCGTGCTAGCGGTTTCCGCGACAGCCGCAGACGCCGCTATCACGGAGCGGGTGAAGAATGCCTGCCGTAGCGAATATTACGCCTATTGCAGCGCCCATGCGGTGCCTAGTGCTGGGCTCAGCTCCTGCATGCGCGGCGTTCAGGATCAGCTGTCGCAGGCTTGCCTAAAAGAGCTCGTTGCCGCGGGCGAAGTCTCCAAAGACGAGGTCCGCAAGTACACAGCCCGAAAGGTCAAGGCACAGCGCTAGTAGCCCGCGACGGTGCCGCTCCCTGACAAGCCCCGGCGCACGTCGCCAAGCCCTTAGGCGTGCCACCGCCGACCTGCTTGGGCTTCGCGATGGCAAAGTGAGGTCATGCGTTCACTCGACTAGCTTGAGCGTCAGGCACTTCGCGGCGCCTCCCGACTTCAGGAATTCGGAAAGTGGGGTGAGGATCGGAGCAAAGCCGGCGCGTCGCAACCTGCTCTGCAAATCGTCCGAGGCATGGTTGAGGATCACGTGCCGGCCGAGGCTCACCGCATTGCAGGCAAAGGCGAGGGCGTCGGCTTCATCGACCTCAAGCCGTTTTTCCTGCGGGATGAGAGTGCGGATCTTCTCCTGCGAGTCCGGATCGAACGCGGCGGGATAATAGAGCAGCCAGCCCCCCTCGAGCGGGCAGAGGCAGGTATCGAGATGGTAGAAGCGGGGATCCGTCAGGCGCAGCGAGATAGTGCGGCAGCCGCTCGACTTTTCGATCAAGGAGGCTGCGGCGGCGTCAGAGCGAAAGCCGTGGCCGAACCAGAGGACCGGCAGCTCACGATCAAACAGTGCGTCGCCCGCACCCTCGAAGGCGACGTCCTGTGGCCAGTCGGCGATCGCGTAACCATTCTCTTGGAACCAGCTCCTGACCAGCGGCTCCTCCGCCTGCCGCTCGCGCGAGGCAAAGCGGCTGACGATCACATTCTTTCCGCGCACCAGACCGGCATTGGCCGTGAAGACCATGTCGGGGACACCCGGCTCGGGTGGGACAAAGGCGAGGTTTATGAAGCTGGCTAAGATGCCGCGCAGACGCTCCCACTGCCATCCGGCGAGGGCGCGATCCACCTTGCCCGTCTGGTCTTGCATCCAGTGATTGATCACGTAGTCGACGCTGAAATGCCCTGGCGCACACATCAGGATGGTTTGGCTCTGGGTCATCGTCGTGCGATCCGCTCTGTCGGTTGAAGCAACGCAGCTCATGCTTGAGGCGCTCTCAGCCCGCCTCCGACGCGACGCTCAGTGGAGGGTTGTTCGTTTTCCTCTGGGGCCGCGGCGCCGATTTCAGCGCGGCGGCAAATCTCTCGATCGCCCAGTCGGCCTCCTGCCGCGTGACGATGAGCGGCGGGGCGATGCGGATCGTTTGGTCGTGCGCGTCTTTGGTCAAGACGCCACGGCGCGCCAGCGCTTCGACGTAGTCGCGCGCCCGGCCGGCTTCCTTGTGTAGCTCGATGGCCAGCATCAGTCCGCGCCCGCGCACCTCGCGCACCGCATCGGTGCGCACGGCCTCGAGACCGGCCTTGAGATAGGCGCCGACCGAGGCCGCGTTGGCGATCATTCCTTCTTCGATGAGTACATCGAGGGAAGCGCAGGCCACGGCGCACGCCAGTGGATTGCCGCCAAACGTCGAGCCGTGCTGCCCGGGCTGCAGGACGCCGAGGACTTCGCTGTTCGAAAGCACGGCCGACACCGGATAGAAGCCACCGGACAATGCCTTGCCAAGCAGCGTCACGTCGGCTTCGATCCCTTCGTGCTCCTCGGCGAGCAGCTTGCCGGTGCGTCCGAGCCCCGTCTGGATCTCATCGAGGATCAGCGTGATGCGCTTCTGCGTGCAGAGCTCGCGCACCTTGGCAAAATATCCGGGCGGCGGAATCGCCACACCGGCCTCGCCCTGGATGGGCTCGACCAGAAAGGCGACCGTGCGCGGCGTGACGGCGTTGGCGAGCGCCGCGAAGTCGCCGAACGGCACGATGCGGAAGCCTTTTGGAAACGGACCGAAGCCATTGCGCGCGTCGGGATCGGTGGAGAAGCCGACGATGGCAATGGTGCGGCCATGGAAGTTGTCGGCGCAGACAATGATCTCGGCCTCATCCTCAGGCACGCCGCGCACTTCGTAGCCCCACTTGCGGACGGCCTTGATTGCGGACTCAACGGCTTCGGCGCCGGAGTTCATGGGGAGGATCTTGTGGGCGCCGGTCAGTCCCGCGAGCTTCTCGTAAAGCAGCGCGAGTTGGTCGTTGCGAAAGGCCCGCGAGGTGATGGTGAGCCGGCCTGCTTGCTCGATCAGCGCCGCCAGGATCTTCGGGTGGCAGTGGCCCTGGTTGACGGCTGAGTAGGCCGAAAGGCAGTCGAGGTAGCGGTTGCCGTCAACGTCCCACACCCAGACGCCGCTGCCGCGGCTCAGCACGATATCGAGCGGCTTGTAGTTATGGGCGCCGAGCCGCCACTCGCTTTCGTAAAGGTTGATCGGATTTCCTGCGATCATGTGGCCTCGCCCTCCGACTCACCCGTTTATGATTTCCTGGCGGAGCGGCGCCGAAAAGCCGGAATTGTGCTACTTTCTGCCCACTGACTTGCCGGTTTGGCAGTCAGCAACGACCATTGTGGTAAGTTTCCAGGATGGACGATCTCGACCACCGGTTGCTCGCTCTCATGCGCAACGACGCGCGACGCTCAATCGCGTCGCTCGCCAGCGAGCTCGACGCCTCGCGGGCGACAATACGCGCGCGTCTCGACAGGATGCTGCGGTTAGGCGTGATCAGCGGCTTCACCATCGTCGTGCGCGATCCTTTGCAGCGCAACCACGTGCGGGCGATTGCGTTGATCGCCGTCGAGGGCAACGGCGTTGAGAAGGTGATGCGACGCATGCACGGCTTCCCGGAAGTGCGCCGCCTGCATTCAACCAACGGCCGCTGGGATATCGTTGCCGAGCTCGTCACCGACACGCTCGCGGCATTCGACGGCCTGCTCCACCGCATCCGCGCCATCGACGGGATAACGGCGACCGAGACGAGCATTCTGCTGTCGTCATCCAAAGACGTCGTCTGAAACCGGCTTATAGATCGTTGTAGGCGCGCTCGCCGTGCTCCGTCAGGTCAAGGCCGGCACGCTCGCTCTCGTATGTCGGACGCAAGCCGATCGTCAGATCGAGGACGAGGTAGATGACAGCGGAGCCGATGCCGGACCACAGCAGCGTGAGGAGCACGGCCTTGCACTGGGCAATCATCTGCGTGCTCATCACGTAGGTGGCGACCGCTTCGCCGGGCCGCAACACATAGTCGGCAACGCCGGTGCCCCCGAGGTGCGGATTGACCAAGAGGCCTGTGCCAAGCGCGCCGATGATGCCCCCGATGCAGTGGACCCCGAAAACATCGAGGCTGTCATCGTATCCAAGGGCGCTCTTCACGGCGGTGCAGAACAGGAAGCAGGCGACGCCGGCAACGACGCCAAGCGCCAGCGCACCCATGGGCCCGGCGAACCCCGACGCCGGCGTCACTGCCACCAACCCAGCGACCGCGCCGGTCGTGAGGCCGAGCAGCGTCGGCTTCCCCTTCGTCACCCACTCCGTAAACATCCAGCCGAGCGCGGCCGTCGCCGTGGCACCGAACGTATTTCCCATGGCGAGCGCGGCCGTGCCGTTCGCTTCAAGGTTCGAGCCGCAGTTGAAGCCGAACCATCCGACCCACAAGAGCGACGCGCCTACCATTGCCAACGTCAGAGAATGCGGCGCCATCGGTTCCCGGCCATAGCCGACGCGCGGCCCGAGGATGATTGCGCCCACGAGAGCGGCGATGCCGGCATTGGTGTGGACCACCGTTCCGCCGGCAAAATCGATGGCGCCCCATTGGAAGGCCAAGCCGGCGTCGTGCTGGACCGCGTCGAGGTGATTTTTAGCGTAGTTCGCTGCGAGACCTGTTGTTTGCGACACCTCGCGCGCCGCATTGGCGATGGCATCGGGACCCGCCCAATACCAGACCATGTGGGCGATCGGAAAATAGACCAGCGTCACCCATAGGATCATGAAGACGATCAGGGCGGAGAACTTCATGCGCTCGGCGAATGCACCGACGATCAGCGCCGACGTGATGGCGGCAAAGGTCATCTGAAACCAGACGTAGGCATATTCCGGCACGTAGACGCCATTGGAGAACGTCGGCGCCTGCGAGTTTATCGTTACGCCCTGCAGGAAGGCCTTGGAGAGGCCGCCGATCCAGGCGTTGAACTGGCCTCCATTGGTGAACGTGAGGCTGTAGCCGTAGAGCATCCAGATCGTGCACACGAGGCAGACGATCGTGAATACTTGCATGAGCATACTGATGGCATTCTTGGTGCGCACCAGGCCGCAGTAGAACAGCGCTAGTCCCGGAATTGTCATGAGCAGGACGAGGACCGTCGACAGCATCAGGAAAGCGGTGTCGCCCTTGTCAGGGGCGGCGAGGGCTGCGGTGGGCGCAAGCAACAGCGCAACGCTCAGCGGCAAAGATGTTCTCGACCACGCGTTGAGCGGCAGCATCATGACTTCGTCTCCCCCGGGGCGCGATGCCCGACGCTAACACTAGCTGCGAGCGCGAGCTGAGACGATACCCACCGTTGCTCGTGAATTGAGCACGCTGCATTAATTGGCGTCAGTACAGCAACTTACCGCGGCCACAAACTGCCACTAGGATGCTTGTGCATCTGCGAAAGCTCTTCTGTTACCGATACAAGGCACGATACTGGTGGGACATATCGTCTGCGATTTCGCGACGTGTTGATGGGACAGACGGCATGGGGCGCCGTGACGAACCGGAACTAGAAGAACTTTCGAAACTGCTGAGGCGTCTTGAGACCATGGAGGTCGCGCCCAAGCAGGAAAGTACGCACAAGCCTGAGCCTGAAGCTGCTCAGCCGCAGGCCGAGTATGTCGGCGCCTTGCGCGGCGCCGCACCCGCCAAGGTTTCGGACGAGCGGCAGGGATCGCCTTACGGCAACGGTTCGTATCGCGGGCTCGACGTACCGGCGCGGGCGGACAAAGTCGCCCGCTCCTCCGGCACAACGGCGATCGTCATCGGTGCAACGACCGCAGCCGTGGTGTCCTCGGTCGTAGCTGCTGGACTGGTGCTTTGGTCCAACGGCAGCGACGGCCAAAAGAGCGAAGGCGAGCGCCGCCTGACCTTCTATGCGCCGGCCGAGCCGAGCGCGGCGAACCAGAAACCCGAGGGCAACGCCGCCGCCCCGGCGGCCCGCTCCGGCACGGAAACAGCGCCGCCGGCAGACGCCCAGGCGCTATTGCATCGGGCCGATTTCTACCTGCGCAGCGGCAAGCCCGGCGAGGCACGGGTCATGCTGGAGCAGGCGGCGCAGTTAGGCTCGGGCGTCGCCGCACTGACGCTCGGCGCCATGTACGATCCGGGTCGTACCACCCAGTTCAGCAACCTCGAGCTTAAAGCCGATCCGACGGTCGCGCGCGCTTGGTACATGCGCGCCAAGGATCTCGGCGTTGCCGAGGCAAATGATCGCTTGGCAGAGCTTGCCGCGAGATAAACGCAATCGGGGGATCAGGAAGTTCTGGACGGAGCGGCTTGATCGTAAGTTGTCGCCATAGGTTTGGAGTTGGCGCATGGGGGAAGGCTACATTAACGGCGCGCGCGCGCTTGGCCTCGGGCCGGCGATGCGCACACCGGCATCGACCGAGCACGATGGCGTTGGTGCATCTTTAGCGGCCGCGCAGCAGCAGATTGTCAACTGCGGTCGATCGCTGGCAGGGCTCGTAGAGCCGGCCGGACAGGCACTCATCGGCGAGGCCATCAGTCGGCTTGGCCAGCAGGAGTTCCGCATCGCCGTAGTTGGGCAGATCAAGTCCGGCAAAAGCTCATTCATCAACGCGTTCGCGCGCCAGCCAAGGCTGCTGCCGACCGACGTCACGCCCTGGACGACCACGGTCACCCATCTGCACTTCGGCGGGCGCAAGCCGGCATCGGGCGCCGCGTCGTTCCAGTTCTTTTCTGCCGACGAATGGCGCGATCTCGCCAACGGCGACCGGCGCATCCGCGAACTGACGCGGCGCTTGGACCCGGACTTTGCGCCGGACGTGCTACACCGCCATGTCGAAGCGATGAAGCAGCGCGCCGTCATGCGGCTCGGTGGGGATTTTGCGGAGCTGCTTGGCAGTGCCCACAGTTTCGAGAGCTTCAATACCGAGCTATTGGCGCGCTACGTCTGCTCCGGCGACTTCGCTGGCAACTCCTCGCTTGGTCAATTTGCCGACATCACCAAGCAGGCCGACCTCTATTTCGACGACGGGCCATTTGCCTTTCCCGTGACGCTTACTGACACACCGGGCACCAACGATCCGTTCCTCATCCGCGATGAGATCACCCGGCGCAGCCTCGAATCCGCCGACCTTTACATCGTCGTGCTCACCGCACGGCAGCCGTTGTCGGAAGCCGACGTCAATCTCATGCGTCTCATGCACGGGCTGAACAGCGAACGCATCATCGTGTTTGTCAACCGCGTCGATGACTTTGCCGATGTCGGATACGACCTCGCCGAAGTGCTGATGTACGTGGAGAAGAAGCTAGAGGCCAACTTCCCGGGAGCGCGGATCCCCGTCGTCGCCGGCAGCGCCGCGTGGGCCAATGGCGCGCTCAAGGGGGACGGTGACTCCCTCAGCCGCCTGATGCAGCGTCCCTCGCTCGGCTACCTTGCGGACATCGGCCTCGTGCACCCGCACGATTTGACGCCCGATGCGCTGCTCGATGCTGGCAGTCGGGAGCGGCTGCGGAGCGCCCTCTTTGCTGCTTCGGGCCTTCCCACAATGTATCGGGCCGTGGCCGACTACATGGCCTCCAGTCACGCGGCGCACATCCAGATGCAGACGGCCCGCTGGTTCGGCGACATGGCGAACGCCAGCGCCAAGGCCGCCAACTTCGAACTGGAGTCTTCGCGCGCCCAATCGTCGGGAGTGCCCGCGGCCGACGAGCGCCTGGCGCTCGAGCGCGAAACGGCCGTGCTCAACGAGGTGACCGCCAACGTGGGGCGCTCGGCAAAGAGCATCGAGGAGCAGTTCTCCACGATCATCGCCGAGGAGATGAGCGCGCTGCGCCGCTCGCTGCAAAAGATCGTCGACACCCATGCTGCCAAAGAACGCGATGTTCTGATAACGACGCTGGAGCGCGGAGGCGCACCGCGAACCTGGACCTTGGAAGGCGTCGCTTTGCGGCGCGCCCTCGCCGCGGGGTTCAAGGAATCTTTCGACAGCGCAGCGGCACGCGTCCTCGAGCTGCAGAGCAAGGTTGCACCGGAGTTGGCACGACTGATGCGCCTGATCGCGCCCGAGATAGCCATGCCGACCGAGCCCGAGAAGCGTTTATTGCTCATTGCGCCACCTTCGACGGCTGCGCTCAGCCGCTTCGTCGCCTTGGACATTGAGGATTCATGGTGGTCGTCGCTGTGGAAAGGGCGCACGTCGGCGAGCGCCTACGGCGAGCAGATCGAGACCCTCATCAAAGAGGAGTTCCAGCCGGTTGCCGACGATCTTGTCGCTACCGCCGAGCGCGTGTTGAACTCCTATGCGATCACATCTTCCAAATGGTCGTTCGGCCTGTGCACCAACATCATCCAAGCCGTCACGCGCCGCCGCGTGCAACTGATCGGGAAGCTTGGCGGCGATGCGCAGGCCCCGGCTGCCCGCAACGACGATCTCGTCCACGAACGCAAGCAACAGACGCAGTCCCTGGCCGATCGGCTGAAGCGCTGCGGGGCCCTCAATCACCAACTCGAGATCATCGTCCATGATCTGGGCTCGCGGCGGCAGCGCCAGACCGAGATGGCGCAATGACGGGCAGCGCTTATGAGCTTTTGACGGTATTGCGGGACGCACGCCGCCAACTCGAAACTCTGCACCGTTACGATCGGGCGCTGGCGGCCTGTGCCGCCGGGTTGGCGCGCATGGAGGCGGTGCTGGCGCGGCCTCCGCGCGTTACTATCCTCGGCGAGGTCAATTCTGGGAAGACCTCGGTTGCCGATCTGCTGCTCGGCGTCGGCCTGCTCCCTTCCAGCGTCGTCGCCAATACCCGGATGCCGGTCCTCATCCGCTATGCCGAGACGGCGACACTGCACGCGGTCGGCACAAATACGCGCCGGTTATTGACCAACGAAGATGTCGACGCGCTGCCGACAGACATGGAGATCGAGGCGCTGGAAATTGGCCTACCCAACGAACGCCTGAGCGAGTTCGAGATCCTCGATACACCGGCGTTGTCGGCGGCCGGCGGCACGCATCCCGACGGCGATATTCGCCTTTGGTGCACGGTGGCGACGCGCGCCTGGACTGAAAGCGAGCGCGTCTTCTGGTCGGGGCTGCCGCACCGCAGCTGGCGCAATGCCTTGCTCGTGGCCACCCATAAAGATGCTCTCGAGGATGCCGGCGACGCCATAAAGATCGAGTGGCGGCTGCGCGCGGCGGCCGGCGACATGTTCCGCGACGTCATCCTCGTCTCGGCGACCGAAGCCGGTAAGTCCCGCCGCAGCAACGGACGCCCGTCCGACGCCAGCGCCATCACCCTCGTCGGGCAGATTCGCGTCTGGGCCGCGGAGATCCGCGAGCGGCGGGCGCGTAAAGTCGAAAGGATCGTGCGGCGGCTGGCACGCTTGACGTTCCATCAGCTGGCGCGCGCGCCGCTGAAATCCAACGAGGCCCGCTTACTCAAGGAGTGGGAAGGCGATTGCGCCCGGCTGCTCGGTGCCCTCGGCAGCGATGACCTCGGCAACGTCTTGCAGGAGTTGCTGCGGCGGTTCGCGCGGGCGTTGGAGCTGGCGCGCCCCGGTAGTATCGAGCGGAACGCCTCCCGGCCCACTCAGTCCGCAGCCACGAGCCGGCGCGTTCCCCGGCACGGGACACCGGCGCGCCGTTACGCCGGGCTCATCGCCGCCGACCTCACCACTTTGTTGCGCTTCGAGCTAGCGCGCGACGGCTTGCGCCATCAAGGCCTATTTGCCGACTATGCCGCCGCGCGCTCGGTATTGCTGCCTCTTGCCCAGCTTGAAGGTGAATTCGATCGACTGGAAAGCCTGCTGACTTCCGGCAGCAAGACCGAGGTTGCCGTCGCCGATGCGTCCGCCGATCAAGAGCTACTTGCCCTGTCGCGCGCCCACTGAATTCCTCGGGTCAGGTCGGCAGCACGGAGCGGAGCTGGTCCTCGTATTGCTTCACGGCCTGCAGCGCGCGCGCCTTCATGACGGCGTCGAGCGGCCTGGCCGACTGCGGTTGGAAGCCCTCGATAGCCTTTTGCGCGTTGGTGACGATGCGCGTCGCCGCTCCTTGTGGATTGAGCTCGCGCAGGGTCATCGACTGCAGGAGCTGGGTGAGGATAACGCCCGTGGCAAGCACCAGGCCGTTCAGCTCGGCGTTCTCGCGCGCCAGTTGATCGAGGGCTGCATTGACGTCTTTGGTGTCAGACATAGGTGAGCTCCGGGCATAGGTGAACTTGGCCAGCAGCTTCTAGCAAGGGAATGCGACGGCCGCAGCTCGATCTTGCGGTTGGTTGAAGGCCTATTTGACCGGGGGTACCGCCGGCTCGCCAGCTAGCACGCTGTATGTGCCTCGCGCCACGGCGGTATCATTTTAGGTCAGGCCGTTGTCTCTTCGCTGTTCAGACAATTCACCAGATAGGCAACTTCGGTCCTGTTGGTCGCCTGGAGCTTCTTCATGATGTGCCTGACGTGCACCTTTACCGTGCTCTCACGCATGTTGAGTTCGTAGGCAATAATCTTGTTGGCTTTGCCGCGACATAGCGCTTCGACGACCGCCGCCTGTCGGTTGGTGAACAACCCTTTTGTCTTTTGCGCCGGTGTGGGCGGCGCTTCCTGCACGCGGTGCGCAGCGATGAGGCTGCTTGCCGGCACATACACGCCTCCGGCACGAGCCAGTTCAATCGCCTGCATGGCGACAGCGATAGACAGACTTGTCGGCACATAGCCGCGAACGTTCTTGCTGAGCATCCGCACGATCAAATCCGGGTCTTCATTGTCGGAGAGAATCACCGCGGGACAATGCCCGATCTGCGGAGCTAGCTCCGTTAGGCGCTCGACTTCCTGGATGGCCTCCGTGTCCGAGCACCCGTACTGACAGAGTACGACGAGCGACGGACGTGCGAGCTGTCCAGTTGCCATCCACTCGTCGAGGGAAGAGTGACACTCAATGGACACGTGGCGCTCATGACTCAAGACGCGCGCCAGGCATTCGCGAGATAGTGCGTGCACGTCTATGATGACGATACGATCATCATCGGGAGGGCACGCCGTAGCGGCAGTGCCTCGTACTCTTCCGTCTCTTGGTTCATCCTGGGAGCGCACGTCAACCCTCACTACGCTATGGGATGCTCTCTGCAATCACTCTCCCGTACGCTTGCAAATTGGAGGCCACATCGTGTTGTTCCGATGTGGAACGATCCGACTACTGCGCGTGCTAAGGGTCTTTAGAATTTATTAACCAACTCAGTGCACGGTGATACTCAGCGCGATGAGGTGATCCCTTCGTCCATCGGTTGCCGCGAGGCAAAAAGGTCCCAGCTGACAGCCGCTGGGGCCTTTTGCGTGCAATCATCTACTAATCACATACTCAGATGTCTGATCGTATCAGAGCGAGTTGCCCTAAATTGCTCGGATTAAACGTCTTAGAGGCGTGCCATGACGGTCGAGATACGGCAGGTCGGCAGCGAATGGTTCATCGAAGTCCGGGGAGCAGCAATCGGAGTGGCAGATAGCGCGGCTGAAGCACGGGCGTTGGCCGAGTACTGGCACACACGTCTGAGGTCGATCGCTCGCTGGCGTGGTCATCATCCGGAGTGCGTTCGCGAGTTGCCCAAATCTCTCACGTGCTTGCTCAGCCTAAAGACCCAAGGATGATTTTGTGCATCGGTATGTGCAGCCTGAGAACCTCAAAGCAGAGCGCGAACGTGTAGCCTTTGACCTCGCAAACCTGGAGAAGGGCATCGGCGACCTGCAAGCGTTGTTTGCTTCTCGACAGATCACGCGGGATTACGCTGAGACGGTTCTCGCACAGTGCAGGGACGAGCGCAGGCGCCTGTCCGACCGTCTGATGCTCCTTGATGCCAGCCTCGCCGAGTCCAAGGGTCGAGAATAGCTCCGGACTGTCGGCGGCATTCGGCACGATGGGTTTCGTCCTCGGTTGGATGACGCGCCCGTTTATCGAATTGCGGTGTACTCCGCGAGGCCGCTAGGTATGCGCGCAGGGCATTTAATGTGGAACAGCAGCTGCGAGATCGCGTTGTCCGGTGGGGAGGTAACCAGACCAAGGAGTCGATAAAAATGAAACCATCCATCCTGGCCATCGCAGCCTCTGTCGCCCTCGCCCTCACCGCCGGCGCCGCCCTCGCGCAGGAAGCCGGCTTTGGCAACGATCCCAACGCATCGAAAAATCAGATGCCGGCGCCGAGCGTGAACAACGCGGCGGATCCCGCAGCAGGCAACCCCGACTCGGCTGACCAAATCCCGACGGCGCCGCAGAAACAGGAAGACCTTTATGACAACGGCGCGAGTGGCTCCAGCACCGGTGAAGCCGGCGATGACGCGCTGACGAAGCCGCAGACCTCCAACCCGTCGCCGTAATAGGATCGCAGAATGAGAAAACGCCCGCTGGCCTAGCCAGCGGGCGTTTTCATTTGAGTTAGGTGTTGGCGCGCTGGCTTATTGCTCGCAGGGCACCGTCAGCGTCATGCCGACCGAGGCGAAGAACTTCTTGCAGTCCGTCGGTTTGGCAGCGGCCTCTTTCTCAACCTTGGCGACCGGGGCCTTCTCGGGCGCCGCAGCGTCATTGGAAGCCAGGGATATCGAGGAGCTTTCGCTGTCGACCGCCTTCGTCTCAGTAGGCTCAGCCTTGGCGACCTTCTCGGCCTTCGGCTCGGCGCGCTCGATCTTGGCGACCTTCTTCTCGACCTTCCCGGCGCGCTCGACCTTGGCGGTGTTGAGCTTGACGACGGGCTCGCTTTTCACGACGCGCCTCTTGGCCGGCGCGTACTCCTTCTTCTCGTAGGGGCGCGCCGAATAGTAGTGGCCCGTGTGCGGCAGCGTCGAGGAGCTGCGAACGACCTCCGGAGTGTACTCGCACGAAATGCAAGCTTCGGCGGCCGAGGTGAACAGGGTCGCGGCGGCGACAAGGGCAGTGGCGGTGGCGAGAATGGTGCGGGTCACGGTTCGTCTCCAGTTGAGCGATGTTTGTCACTGGGCCGATCATGCAAGGACGCGCTCGCTGGCGCTGTTCCCCTTGAAACAGGGGTCAAACATCTCGGGGGCCTAGAGAATCGCCGTCGGGCACCCCCTATTTGCCCAGTCCCCGCCGTTCGCGCCGAGTATTCTGCCGCCATCCCCTCCCCATGGGGACGAGCTTAAATCCGTTTCAATGTTGGGAGAGCACGCTGTACCATAAGTCGCCGGCAGCCAGCGCCGAGCTGATCGACGCGTCTTCGCGAGTCCGGCACCTGTTCCGCCGGGAATAGCCGGGAAGGGTCGGTCTACTGAATTTATCGCCTCGCAGCCAATTAGGGCGATGAGGCATTCCCATGCAGATTAACCGGCGACACGCGCTTACGGCATTTCTCTCAGGCATTGCGGCGAGCCAGCTTCCAAGCGCTGCCGCAGCGCTCCCCATTGACATCGATGGCGCGGGCCATCGCTGCTTGCGCCTGGGTAACGGCTTCCGCGTCCACTACACCGCCAATGACTCAGGCTACGTGACCGCAACGCTCGTGCTGCGCAGCACGGAGATTACGCACAACGGCCTGGCCCACATCTGCGAGCACACCTCGTGCGTGGGCGCCGCCGGCACAATGACGGCCGCTGAAGTGACGCGCATAAACAAGGACTACGTGCAGGATGGCAACGCGTCGACCGAATCGGGCGCTCTCAAGTGGCATGCCTCGTTCCTACCGCAGTATATGCAAGAGGTAATGACGCTGCTGGCCGCGGCCTCGCTCGATCAGAAGTTCGATGTCGAAACGGTCGCCGCGCAATCGCGCGTCGTTCTCGAGGAGCTCTATCTCGACAAATACGATCCTGACCGGCTTGCGCAGTGCAAGTTCGATCGCGAGCTGTTCGGCCAATCACACCCGTACGTCAAGGAAACACTTCCCGTGGAAATAGCGCGCTGCAAGCTGGCGCCGGCGAAACTCGCCGCCGAGCTGCGCGACTTTGCCAAGTCCGTTCGCCTGCCCGCCAACATGGACCTGTTCCTCGTAGGCAGCATCGACCCCGGTGCCGTCGAGAAGCTCGTCAACGAGCATTTCGGCAAATATGCCTTTGCAGAGGGGCCGCGTCTGGAGATCCCGCGTGTCACTGTCACGCGCGCGTACAAAGGACTCACCGAGCCTTCGTACGGGCTGCAGCAGCCAATGAGTGATCTGAAGATCGCCTGGAACACTGGCGTCTGCATCAACGGCGATGAATCGCGCGTGCTGCTGGCATTGGGCGAGTACTTGAACACGGCGCTGTTCGACGAGCTGCGCGAGAAGGACGGCGACACATATACGCCCGAGGTGAAGTACGAGCCGGATGCGTGCAGCGGCGTCTTCCAGATATCCATCTCGAGCAGCAAGGATCCGCAAAAGGTCGAGAAGAAGGTTTTCGATGTCATCGAAAAGATGAAGACCGACATCGACGGCAAGGAGCTCACGCGCTTGCGCGATCGCATGACCCTCAGGCGGCGCAAGGATGCGCACCAAAACGAGGCGCTGCTCGATGACTTGGTGGAGCGCACACTCTACGGCACCGCGGTCCACGATCTCAAGATCGAGACGGTGACACGCGAGGAGATGCTCGCCGCGGCGCACAAGTACTTGCCGTCGCACCGCCAAGCCTACGTGCGCCTGGCGTTGAAAGGGCAGTAGGCACGCGCGACATCACGGCAGTTGCCACGAATTCTTCCTTACCGGGCAAGCCTTCGGAAACAAAACAGGGCATACTTCCCTAAGTCGGCCGACAGGCAATCGTCCAGGAGCAGGCGGTGAAGATGTCGCGCAGCGGGTTGGCTCCCGACTGGCCGCGCGCTTGTTCTCGCCCTACGACCTCAACCCGACGCACTGGCCGCGGCCGCGTCTTTCGCAACCCCGAGCTGACCCCCGAGGTCCTGCTCGCGTCGGCGTGCCTGCCCACGTTCTTCCAGGCTATTGAGATCGACGGCGAGGCCTACTGGGACGGCGGCTATACCGGCAATCCTACGATTACGCCGTTGGTGCAGGAATGCGTCGCCAGCGACACGCTGCTCGTTCAAGTCAACCCAATCGAGCGTCCAGGCACGCCGCGCGGCGCGCGCGACATTCCTGATCGGCTGAACGAGGTCTCCTTCAACGCCACTTTGTTGAAGGAGCTGCGCATGATGGCCGTCCTGCGGCAGGTGAGCGATCCGGGCAACTCCGAAGGCGCTCGCTGGGCGCAGATGCGCATCCATCGCATCGCCAGTCCGATGATGACCGAGCTTGGCTACTCGTCCAAGCTCAACGGCGAATGGAGTTTCCTGTGTATGTTGCGCGACGAGGACCGGCGGTGCGCGGCAGAATTTTTGCACGCGCATAAGCAGGATATCGGCCACCGCTCTACTTTGGATATCGACGACTTCCTCGAACCTGACGCCACCTATCCTGCGATAGTGCTTTTCAGCTATGATTTCGGAACTTCAACAATCGCAGAGGGAGGCCACCCATGCGCACCAACATCGCTCTCGCCGCAGCGCTGTGTCTCGCCGGCATGACTGTCGCCGCTTCGGCGCAGGGACTGAGCTACGAGAGCCGCGGCTACGGCGGCCCGCTGTATGTCGGGCCGAACTTCCAGCAGGGCGGCCAGCACGCTCCACCTGTCTACGGCCAGGGTCCCTCGAAGTCGGAGCGCGCCACCACTCGGCGGTCGCGCGCCGCCAAGAGCCGCAAGGCCCCAGCCACGCGCGAAGCCGCAACCGAGAAATCATCCCCGGCGCGCAGGGCGGCGGCAACCGATGCTGGTAATTCGGTGGCGATCGACAAGAAAGCAGAGACGGAGAACTCGACGATCTCCGGTGCGGCGCTGCACTCCGACGGCGGCAACGCTGCCGCCAAGGGCGAGTCTGCGCCCGTTACCTGCAAGCGTTACGTCGCGGCAGTGGGGCAGACGGTTTCCGTTCCCTGCGACTGAGGCGCGGGCGGCTCTACTGCTTACCGCTTAGCTTGGCCACCCAGTCGTTGCGATCGTTGACGACGAACTGCTCGACCTTGCCCGACTTGAGCGTGACGGCGAGCCCGTTGGGCGCAACGCCGAGGGTGCGCACCGCCGCGACGCCGGCGATATCGGCGCGCGGGATGCGCAATTCGGCGCGCTGCACGTTGACGACGTGCGGCTTGAACACGAGCTCCGTCTTGGTCAACGCCAGGCGGCCGCCGCGGCCTTCGAAGTTCTTGAAGTGATTGGCAAAGCCCGAATAGAGGACGTCATCGCCGGGCGCCAGCGCGATGTCGGATGCGGCGGGCACAATGCGCGACGACGTGAAGAAACCGATGAGCAGCGCGAAGATACCGCCGCTGAAAACGATTTGCGCGAGGACGGCCGCCGCCTGTCCCAGCGACGCTGGTGGCAGCACACCGCTCATGTACGAGGAGATGAGACCGTAGACGAGGCCGAAGAAAATGCCGCCAAGAAGGGCGTTGCGCCAGGCTTGTGCGCGTTCCGTCATGAGCGATCTCCACTGTGAGCTTTGCGAAGTGTCCCTCGTAAACGGTTACATGTCGATATGCAGCTCGGCAGGGGGACACTCGTAACCGAGAAAAGGCCGCGGTGGATTGGGCATCCGCCAGACACCAAAATAACGTACTGACTTCACTCGTTTTCCCCGCTGGGTAGCGAGTTGGACCCACAAGCCGCTGCACAATGTCAGAAGCCGGCGTCCGTGATCCGCTGACAGGCCTCCTCGCGGGTGAAGCCGAACGTGCGCATCAGGTCGGTGATGAGCAGCGTTTCGTTGGCGAGGAACAGCGCGCTCGGGTCGCGTGCTTGCAGCGCCGCGTCGATCACCGCCTCGAGTTCGGCGGCGTGATGTGCGGGTTGGCCTTCAGTGCTTCACGAACACCTCGTACAGGTCGACGGCATGAGCCCCGGCCGGGCGATCGACCGGGGTTAATCTTTTACGCCCAGTTCGAACAGTCGTGCCGTGACCTCGGGAAGCCTGCGCTGAATATGCTGCTTCACTTCGTCGGGACTGGGCATCACCGGGCCCTTGCGCATCGGCATCTCGCCACGCTTAAGAAAAGTCAGCTCAGCCTTCAGCGCCGCAATCTCGGCGGCGTCTTTGGGATGTGGACGTTTCATTTTACGCGCTCCATTCACATGCCCGTGCCGAGTCGCTCTATTCGTTTGCCTCCAACTTATACTCGCCGTCCTCGAATAGCGCCCGCGCAAAACCAGTCCAGTCGATGCGCCAGAGCGAGCCAGCGTCAGAGCACATCCGAGCGATAGGTGGAGTGCGCTTCGTCTCGTCGCCAAAATAAAAATCTTCGAAGACACCCTCAATGTGAGCGCGCAGGTTAGTCGCAAGAGTCCGCAGTGCCTGCCGTTCAAAATCGTCCCATAGCCCGGGGTCGCCATGCACATCATCAAACGCGTCGCGAACAATCTTGTTCACGTCGACGACGTCATTGATCCCGACGTGTATGTAGAGTTCCTTCGTTTCGCGATTGGCCCACATGGGAAGCTCTCGACTGCCGCCAACCATGGTTTCACCTCGCCGTGACCGTCCCAGGCTGGGGTTAGGTTGACCGCACATTGCAGGGCATGCCGGTGAACGGCAAGCGCAAGTAGACCGCACAGCTCGACCGGCGCATCGGGCCGGGTCCGGCGGCGGCTGCATGACATGGGTCACGGCGGCGGCCTCGGCCTGCGCGCGATAATCGGCGCGCTCATGCGCCGCTGTGCGCCGCGGCTTGGCGATGGCGGTAGCTTGTCGATGCGCGGTTGTTGCAGTCAGCATGCAGGCTGACGTAATCGCCAACGGTGATGCCATTGGTCACATTTCGACCTTGGACTCGTTTCTAAATCAGCGCGAGGGACCAATTGCGCACAAACAGCGGGGCGCCACGGGGGTACGCCATGTTGTCGTCCAGTCAGTCGCAAGACGCCGAGAACACAACTCCGCCGGAAGCATTCACGTGGATTGAAGATGCGTCCGTCACAGAGCGACGGCGCCGACGCGCCCGAACCTCTCGTACACTTGCTTGGGCGAGCATCGTTTCTGCGCTCGCTTTGGTTGTCGTCCTCTATCAGGCACGCATCGTCGCGCTCGGCCCGAGCGCCAGCGCGGGCTACGTGAGAGACGAACAGCGTTAGATAAACATACGAGCGAATTGTAGCAGACAGCGCTTAACACCCCGCGCCTATGGGCACTGGGCGTCGACGCCGTAGCGAACGCTGCCAATCGAGGTCTTTTCAATCGGGCGAGAACAGCATGAGCGGTCCCGTCAAACTCGGCGACCTCATCGAAGCAAAGATACTTCTCTGGGTCTACTGCTGTGACTGTGGCCACGAGCGCGACGTAGACCCCGCCGCGCTACCGCTGTCTTGGAATACGCCAGTGCCGTTGATCGGGACGCATATGAAGTGCTCAGTCTGCGGCTCGCGCAAGATGAACGCCAAGCCTGAGCTGTATCCTGATGGCGTCGCGGCGCGTTAAGCGATGAGCTTCGCGACCGTCCTGACGGCCGCTCCCTGGTCGCACGCGAGCTATTCAGCGGCAACGCTAGAGAGTTCGGACCGGTGCGTTGCTGGGAACTCCCGTCGCTAGGGCTTGGAAGGCGATCAGCCGCTATACACGGGCGAATATAGCGCTCGACTGCTGCGACTTTCCAACCTAAGCTAAGCGCACGACTGGAGAGCGAGGGCTACTGCTCCGCTCTCCAGCTGGAGCGGCGGTTCCAAGTCCCCTTTCAAAATAAATCTTGGAACGGCTCTTGAGGCAGACACGGGGAGCGAGTCTGCCTCAACTCCTTTTATCTGCCGATCAGCCCACATCGACAAGTACAGTGTCCATTCCTCGCGAATGGCAGGACGTCTCCCCCCAGAGCGGGGATGGGCAGCTCTCGAACTCTCGTTCAGATGGCCAAACTTAAGCATCGGTTCTGCCAGGATGTCATTGTCATCCGTGCGCACGCGGCCGGGGCTAGGCGCAGGTCCTTCGACGGCTCACTTTT
The DNA here is from genome assembly GCA_036559705.1 of Hyphomicrobium sp. Classification (GTDB taxonomy): domain Bacteria; phylum Pseudomonadota; class Alphaproteobacteria; order Rhizobiales; family Hyphomicrobiaceae; genus Hyphomicrobium_A. The sequence continues at coordinate 2,571 of DATBSP010000077.1, read as the reverse complement.
TAGGGCGGTGGCGGCATGTGGCCTGTCGCTGAGCCAAGCCGAGCTTTACACGCGCGCCGTCAGCCAGAAGACGCTCGCTGCCAGCGTCGTGCACCTGATCGGAAAGCCACGTGCGTGAGGGGATTGACCTCAAACCAATTCGACGCGGGGGTACAAAATACAAGGTTCTCTGGCAGCCGCACGCGGGCAGCGGCCAGAGCTTTCGGCGCCGCAAAGAGCGACACCATCATCAGCGGCATGTTGTCGGCGACCGCAGCTGACCTGAGCAGCGGGGTCGGCACGGCGGCGAAGCCCAGCGACTTGCCGAACAGACCAAGGAAGGAACGGCGGTTCATGCTGACCCTCCGCGCGGCGTGCCGAGTGCACCTGCGCGAGTAGGTCATGCGACGCTAGAGATGCATCAGCATTAGGTCAAAGCGATAACGACCGTGCACCACTTCGCATCCCCGACAGTAAGCTTCGGTCAGCTGCCCGCCCATGACAGCCAACCCCTACCGCGCGGAGCCTTTCGCCCACGCCCAAGCCGCTATGCGCCACCCCTCGGCGAGCTTGCGCAGCGCCACGGTAAAGACCGCGCCAGTTTGCGTAACCTGCTTGCCGCCCACTTTGAACGTCATGGTCGCGGGGACAACCACGTAGGCACTGTCGCCGGTGACATTGTTGTGCAACGGCTCACCCAAGGTGACGAAATAGTCGGAGGCACCTTGTTGCTTGCCTTCAATCAACACGTCCGTGTACCAGTCCTTAGCAGCCGTTGGCCCGAGCCACGCATGTGGCGCCATCCCGTCGAGGATTGAAGCCGGGGCAGCGAAAGTCTCCGCCATCACCGCCACGTCACCCTTGTTAAAGCCATCGATGTACTGGCGTACCGCCGCCATAGGATCATTCGTGCTCATCTCGACTCTCCCTCGTCGCGGCGTACATCGGTCAACGACCCAGCGCCTTGGCTATTCCGAATAGCCGATGCGCCGAGCCATGGCGACCTATAACCTCCTGCATGAGGCTGGGAGCGACGCCGCCGGAGCGCTCGGTCGGACGCGCGGCAGTCGTCGGACTAAAGAACTGGTGGGACGGCGGTCATCTGGCGCTAAGCAGACGTGATCGGAGGGGCACATGAACACGATCCGTCCACTCATCGCGATCACGCTTCTGCTCTGCGCCAATCCGGTGCGAGCTGCGGGCGACGCCTTAGATTTGGAAGGTCTATTTGCGACCGCAAAGTACGCCGGCTTCTGCGGCGCCCTAAAACAACTAGCGGCGTTTCAGGAGACGACACAAATGCCGGGGGGGCGACGAATTGATCCTCCGATTCACGAACACGGAAGCAGCGCGGCTCGGCGTGACTGTCGAGGGGATGATGCAAACCTGCGTCGGAGCGGTGAAGGCGTACACCGACTTCGTTGCTAAGATTCAGGCGTCGAAGCAGTGACGGCGGACAGCAAACGGCCCCGGCAGCGAGGGGAGCTACCGGGGCCTAGACGCGTCGGCGATGGAGAAAGTCGCCGATAATCAGTGTAGAGCGCGCCGGTTAAAGTCACGTGTTAGGCCACCAGCCATCCGCCGGCGTCGGCGAGGTCGCGTATCCGCCGAAGTGATTAGTCCGTTCACGGAACGAGTGGCATCCGACCGGGCGCGGTTTTGTGCTTAGCTTGGCCTAGTGCCTGCGCTCCCTCCCCCGGCGGTTGCGGGTACAGCACTCGGCGGGGCTGGAGACTGACTGCTGCCGCCGAGTGCGCCCGTCAGTGTTTTTGCTGGCCGCCGGCGGTAAGACGGTCGCGATACGTGAGCGCCATAACTTCCAGCGCCTGCCGCTTGAGGCTTTCGGGGTCGCGGCTATCTTCGTCGGCCACCGCCAGGACCGCATGGGCCAACCGGGTGCGAGCGCGCTCCCCCTGGTCATGATTGTCGGCGAAGTGATCCTTGATCTCCGCCCAGGCGCGATCAAACGCCTCTCCGACTGCGGCCAGGGTAGCAGGATCGAAGGGCGCGCCCTCGATCAGCTTGCGTGCTCTCACTTACCGCTCCCCCCAGATGTCCAATTCGTTAGCCTAGCCAGTGCGAGCTACGACAGCAAACGGCCCCGGCAGCAGGGCAAAGCTACCGGAGCCTAGTAGCGTCGGCGATGGAGAGTTGGTCGGCGATCATCAGTATGGTCGACGCCGGTTAAGGGCGTGTAGTAGGCGAGTGCCACGGTCTCCCCCAAATTGGGGATGGCCAAGTGCGGAGCAGCGCAGCACTTTCCGCCGCGCTGAGGCACATTGATTTCGCCACTGACGGGTGGGGAAGCCCTCTCTTTGTGCACCGGCCAACAAGCGCGCCAGAGCGATGACCTTAACCCCAGCGCTCCCCGCTGCTGAGGCTAGGGCGTTGCTCTGGCGCGTGCACGAGGATCGTCGGAGGGACGACCCTCCGAACAACGCGGTTATCGGTCGTCGACGCGAGCCCCCGACTATCAGTGAAAGGTCATTGTCGCGCGTACTTCGCCGCCAACTCGGCTCGGGCAGCCGTCAGCTCGGCGGGCGGATGCGTACCGCTCTCAAAGATCGCGACGAAGAGCATCTCCCAGAAAAT
>DATBSP010000076.1:0-3686 GCA_036559705.1 Hyphomicrobium sp. | reverse complement strand
ACGAGGCGCGCATCCTAAAGCTCGAAGAGGAAAGGCGATGCGGCCACGATCCCGGGAAAGGATTCGACGCGCTGTTGTCGAATCTCGTCGAATCCGGATCGTGGCCGCACAGCAGCCTGCTCCGCCTGTGGGAGCCGGCGTCAAATGATCGTGGCAAAGCTCGCCGCAATCACTGAATCTTGTCGACCTCGTAGACGAACTTGCCGGTCTTCTTGAAATTCTCGACGCGCTTGCGGTTGCGCTCCTCCATCGCCTTGATGGAGGTCTGATTCTTGTCGAGCTCCTTGGGATCGTGGCGCGGATCGTATTTGCTGCCGGCGACCTTGTCCGGGAAGCCGGGCTTGGGCTCCCAGCAATCGCCGGGGGCCTTGCACTTCGTTCCGTCATAGGCCGAAGCCGCGCCCATCGTCGCGCCGGCGATGACGAATGCGAGGCCGAAGGCCGCCGCTATTCTCGAAACTCCCATCGTGCCTTCCTCCAAATTATGCGGCGGGCGCCGCCTGCGTCGTTCCTCTCGAATGGGGAGCGACGTTACTTCCCCGTCTTTCTGCACTGCCCGGGCGGATCGTCGGGGAATGTCTCGTGACCGGCGTAGGGCTTGAACTTCGCCTTCTGCGCGTCGGTCAGCCATTCGGCCTTGTTCACGTCGTCCTTGTAGAGATGACGGATCCAGGCCATGACCAGCAGCATCTCGTCGAGGGTGAGATTCTCATATTGCGGGCCCATCTGGGCCTGCGCGCCGCCGAACAGCGTCGAGAACAGCCCCGCATCGGTCTTGTTGTCGAGATAGGTCCAATAATCGTCATTGAGACCGGGGCCGATCTTGCCCTCGCCGACATGGCCGTGACAGCCGGAGCAGGCCGAGAGAAACAGCTGCTCGCCCGGCTTCAGACAGCTCGCATCCTCATTGTAGGGGTTGACGCCCGTCTGCAGGAACGTCTTGACGCCGGGCGTGTCCCGGCCTTCCGGCAGAGCGTCGTTCAGGTTGAGAACCTCGCCCGTCACCGTGTTGCGAAACTCCATCTTGGATTGCGCGACGGCGGCGACGCCGATGACGCTCGCGAACAGGGCGCCGAGCGCGATATGCGTGTACTTCCGATTTTTCATGATCGACGGTCTCGATTCTCTCTATGTGGCTCAGTGCGAAGCGACGCGATCGTCGATCGGCAGCAAGGGCACGCCCTCGGCGGTCAGAATCTGCTCGATCGTCGGCTTGGCGCGCTCCAGCGCCGCGTTCAGATCGGCGAGCAACGCCTTGTCGGCGAGCCGCACGCCCAGCGACTAATCGAAATGTTGCGGAACCTTCTGTCCGTCGCTGCGCTTGGCGTCGTCGGCGGCGAGGGTCATGCGCAAAGGAGTCGGAGACGCCTTCACATAACGCGCGACATCGGGCGCGAAGGCGGCGGCGAGCCCCGCCGAGCCGCTCGCGACCTCGCTCACCATGCGCGCCGGATCGACCTGCGTGTATTGATTGCGCGGCGATTTGAAATTCACCAGCGAGTAGAGATAGGCCATCTCGCCTTCATATTCGCCGATCTCCTTGAGCATGACCTCGCTCGGCGAGCCGAAGGAGACGGCGATATGGCCCAGCGTCTTGATCCGCGGGTCCGACCAGGAGGAGATCTCCAGGCCCTTGTCGGCGCGGGTGAGGAACACATAGCCGGTGCGGTAATAGGGCTTGCTCGTCAGCACGCGCGGATCGCCGGTGTCGAGGCCGATGATCACATCGCACTGGCCCTTGTCGAGAAAGTCCCGCACGAGATAGATGGCCGGCTTGCTCGTGAAGACGAACTCCGGCTTGCGGCCCATGGCTTCGGCGACAGCCTTGCCGATGCGGTTCTCGAGCCCGGACTCGTCCTGCATGGAGAGCGGCGGCTGCGACGAAGAGGCGCAGATGCGCAGCGGCGCCGCAGCGCTCGGCGCCGCCGTCGCTGCTTTCGGAGCCTCCGAAGGGGCCGCGATCGCCGCGCCGGCGACGAAGGTCGAGAGAGCGAGCGCCACGCTCGAGGCGTGGCTGCGCCGATGGAAGCTACGAGACATGGAACCCGTCCGCCTATGCGTGGAATGGAGCGACTTTTGAGGCGCCGCTCGGAGGCGCGAGACGCACCCGGGCGGCGATTTCGCTCCGTCGCGCCCGGGAGACGCGACGGAGCCGCATTGATGCGATCGATCAGTTCGCCTTGTATTCGCCGACGCTCAGGTCGTCATAGGGACCCTTGCCGTCGAGCGAGAAGACAACCACGCCGCCACCCATCTGGGTGTAGTTGGCGAGCTGCTTGAACGCGCCGACCGCGCCGAGACCCGCCGTCGGGTCCTGAAGGTCGAACACGAGGCCCACTCCCGGCCAGCCGCCGACGCCATACAGGATGGCGACATATTCGACGCCCTTGTGGTTGTAGACGATCGGATAGCCCAGCACGCCGGACGGCAGCTTGAACTTCCAGAGCAGCTCGCCGGTGTCGCTGTGACGGGCCTTGATGAAGCCGTCGAGCGTTCCGTAGAACACGACATTGCCGGCGGTCGCGGTGGTGCCGCCCCAGACGGCGAAGCGCTCGGCCTTCTCCCACTTGAACTGGCCGGTGATCGAGTTGTAGGCCTTGATCTGGCCGAGACCCTCACCCTTCTGACGATCGCCCTTCGGGCCCGGATACATGTTCAGCGTCGCGCCGACGAAGAACTGACCCGCGCGGTAGGGAAGCATGAAGGGCTCCCAATCCATGCAGATGTGGTTCACGCCGAGGAAGAACAGCTGCTTGGTCGGATCGTAGGAATCATGGCCCTGATTGTGATAGCCCATCGCGGAGGGACAAATGTCCTTGCCGAGATGATCCATGCGCGTGCCATATTCCGGATCGCGGACCGGCAGGCCGCTCTTGAGGTCGACCGTCTTGAAGACATTGACCGTATCGTCGATCTTGTCCGCGGAGATCAGATCGCCATTGGTGCGGTCGAGCGTGTAGACGATGCCGTTGCGGTCCGGATGGGTGAGAAGCTTGCGCTCCTTGCCGTCCTTGTCCTTCTGCTCGGTGAGCAGCATGAAGTTCACGCCGGCGAAGTCCCACTCGTCATGCGGGGTCTTCTGATAGCCGAACTTGGCTTCGCCCGTGTCGATGTCGCGACCGAAGATGGTCATCGTCCACTTGTTGTCGCCCGGACGCATCGTCTCGTTCCACGGCGCCGGATTGCCCGAGCCGTAGTAGAAGAGGTTCGTGCCGGGGTCATAAGCGTACCAGCCCCAATTGGTGCCGCCGCCGATCTTCCAGGCGTCGCCTTCCCAGGTCGAGAGACCGAGGCCCTTCTGGCCGTAATGAGGATTCTTGCTGTTGAAGTCCTTGGCGAGCAGCACGTCCTCGTCCGGGCCGGTCGCATAGGCGCGCCACTTCTGCTCGCCCGTATGGGCGTCATAAGCGGTCACATAGCCGCGCACGCCGAGCTCGGCGCCGGAGGAGCCGACCAGAACCAGGTCCTTGACGACATAGGGCGCGATGGTGAGCGTCGAGCCGACCTTGAAGTCGGAGTTCTCGACCTTCCACACCACCTGGCCGGTCTGCGCGTTCAGCGCCTCGATATGGCCGTCGAGCAGCGTCTTGAGGATCAGCGGCGGAGTCGAAGCGTCGCCCGGCCAATAAGCGAGGCCACGGTTGACGAGGTCGCAGCAGGCGACGGCGCGCGCGGCGGCGTTCTGC
>DATBSP010000075.1:0-10092 GCA_036559705.1 Hyphomicrobium sp. | reverse complement strand
GACTCAATCTTGAGATCCGTGAGCGGCGTCGACAGCGAGATGTCGTCGCGCGGCTCCTTCATGTGCTTCTTCAGGATCTCGACGATCTTGGTGCCAACTTCGTCCATATCAGTCTCCCACCCCCGCTCAATAGAAGCCTGGGGCCCGTTACTTCGTTCCTAAGTAGTGCAAGCCCACTAGCACAACAACCTGAGGCGTCACATATCCTTAAACGCCCAGCAAGTCTAGCCGCGAGGGCCCTAGCCGACCTGTGCGGCCGACCGGAAACACGCATAGCGAGGTTGCTACGAGCCTGCTGTCTTGTACGTTACAGCAAAACCTCTTCATAAGCGTTGCGCCGCCCCACACTTGACCTTGCCCAGGATGGCCAGCGCTCCGGAAACGTGTTCAATATCAAGGCGTATTTCAAGGTCCTATTATCCGATTTGCGCAAAGGGCCCTCAACGGTCCGGCAATAGGCTCGGTGTATATTGCGAGCCTGCCTGGGAGACGCTGAAGGATGACGACGACAGGCCGCCACCCGGCTCCGGCCAACGCGTCGCAGCCAGGTATGCCTTGGCTCAATCACTACCCGCGCGGCGTCGATTGGCATATGCCGCTCAAGGTCGCGCCACTATACCGGCTGCTCGATGATGCGGCCGCCGGGTTCCCGCATCTGCCCTGCACCAACTTCCTCGGCAAGACCCTGACCTACCGCGAGATCGCCGTCCAAGTGGAGCGCGCCACGCTGGGCTTGCAGCGGCTGGGGGTACGCAAGGGGACAAAGGTCGGGCTGTTCCTGCCCAACTCGCCGACCTTCATCGTCTTCTTCTTTGCCGTGCTCAAAGCCGGGGGCACGGTGGTCAACTTCAACCCTCTCTATACCGTGGCCGAGCTCACCCACCAGGTGAAGGATAGCGACACTGAATTGATGGTGACGCTCGACCTTAAACTTCTGTTCGACAAGGTCGAGGCGCTGCTCGAAGCGGGCTGCTTGAAGCGCGCCGTCGTCGCCTCTTTTCCGGCCTTGCTCCCCATCGCCAAGGCGACGCTGTTCCGCCTGTTCCGGTCGAAGGAGCTCGCCCGCCCCCTCGCATCTCCCGCCCGAGAGAAGATCGTGCTCGAGGCAGAGGTCATGGCGGGCGATGGTCACCCGGAGAAGGTCGTCGTCGACCCGATGAACGACGTGGCGGTGCTGCAATACACCGGCGGCACCACGGGGACGCCCAAGGGCGCCATGCTCAGCCACGCCAACGTCTACGTGAACGTCCAGCAGGTTGCCTCCGGCGCACCGGACCTAGAGGACGGTGTCGAGCGCGTGTTCGCCGTATTGCCCTTCTTCCATGTGTTCGCGTTGACTGTTGTCATGAACCTAGCGATCGCACACGCGGCCGAGATCATCATAATGCCGCGGTTTGCGCTCGATGACGCACTGAAGCTGATCGCCAAAACCAAGGCGACGATCATGCCCGGCGTGCCGACGCTGTTCAACGCTATCCTCAATCATCCGAAGGTCGACAGTTACGACCTGTCGTCCCTGAGGTTCTGCCTGTCGGGCGGCGCCGCGCTGCCTGTCGAGGTGAAGCAACGCTTCGAAGCGATTACCGGCTGCAAGGTCCTCGAAGGCTACGGCCTGTCGGAGACCTCACCCGTCGTCGCCACCAACCCTCCCGAGGGCCTGGTGAAGCACGCATCAATCGGCATGCCGCTCCCCGGAACCGTGATCTCGCTACGCGATCTCGGCGACCCGACGAAGGAGGTGCCGGTCGGGGAAAAGGGAGAGATCTGCGTCAAGGGTCCGCAGGTCATGCTCGGCTACTACAAGCGGCCGGACGACACGGCCGAGCAGATGGTCGGCGGGTTCCTGCGCACGGGCGATGTGGCCCGCATGGACGACGAGGGCTACTTCTTTATCGAGGATCGCATAAAGGACCTCATCATCTCGTCCGGCTTCAACGTCTATCCGCGACGCGTCGAGGAAGCGGTCTACGAGCACCCGGCCGTCGCCGAGGTGACGGTGATCGGCATCAAGGACAAGAAGCGCGGCGAGGCGCCGAAGGCATTCGTTCGGCTCAAGCCCGGAGCGTCGGCGACAACCGAAGAGTTGTTCGAGCACCTGGCGGCGCGCATCTCCAAGATCGAGATGCCATCGGCGATCGAATTCCGCGACGAGTTGCCGAAGACCATGATCGGCAAGCTGTCGAAGAAGGAGCTGAAGGCCGAGGAGGACGCCAAGCAGCGCGCTTGAGTGGACAAGCCGGCTCCCCCTTTCGTCATCCTACTGCGCGTTGCCGCTTACCGGTAAAGGTCGGCGCGCGTAGCCGGCACGGCCGGTGGGCGCTTCGCCGACTTGGAGACCAGCGTCTGGAAGATGCGCAGCGTGCCGCGTGAGAACGCTAAAGACACGCCGGCGAGATAGGCGACCCAGATACGATACTTCTCCTCGCCGACGTGGCCGATCGCCGCCTCGCGATTGGCGGTCAGGCGTTCGCACCACAGCTTGCAGGTGCGCGCGTAGTGCAGCCGCCATGCCTCGACGTCCTGGATCTCGAAGCCCTCGCGCTCCATGGCAAAGATGGAGTGGCCGATGTCGTCGAGCTCGCCGCCGGGAAAGATGTACTTGGCGATAGCGCGCTGCTCGGGGCGCATGCCCCGCTTAAACCAACCCTGCTTGGGTGCACGGCGCGCGATGGCATGGTTGAGGAACAGGCCGTCGGCGGACAAAAGCTGTTGCATCTTTTGCATGTAGCCGGGGATGTTCTTGAGCCCGATGTGTTCGTACATGCCGATGGAGGCGATCTTGTCGAACTCGCCCGTCATCATCGAATAGTCTTTGAGCTCGACCGTCACCTTGTCCTCGAGGCCGAGGCGCTTGATCTTCTCCTTGGCGAAGGCGAGCTGCTCCTCCGACAGCGTGATGCCATGCGCCTTGACGCCGTAGGTCTTAGCCGCGTGGCAGATGAGACCGCCCCAGCCGCAGCCGATATCGAGGAAGCGATCGCCCGGTTTCAGCCGCAGCTTGCGGCAGATCATTTCCAGCTTGTCGCGCTGCGCCTGCGCCACGTCGTTATTCCAGTCGGTGTAGTAGGCGCACGAGTAGACCATCTCCGGATCGAGGAAGAGCGCGTAGAAGTCGTTCGACAGGTCGTAGTGGAACTGGATGTAGTCCTTGTTGTCGGCGGTCTTGCGCCGTCGCCCAGTGATCTCCCCTTCGAAGCCCTGGTCGTCGTCGGCGACCTCGCTGCGCGCCGTGAGGAATGGGTAGAGTTGGCGTGCGAGCTTCAGGGCGTCGCGACCTTTCAGCTTCACGGAACGTCCGCCGCGGTTGAGCTGCGTGCCGATGTCAATCAGCGTGCCGCCGGAGAAATCGATGCCCTTGTCGACGTAGTGACGAATGAAGTTGTCGAGCGTCGGCCAGCGCAGCAGCGAGCCGATGACGCCGGCGTCGGCGATGGAGATCTCGAAGGGGCCGGTGACATTCGATCCAAGTGGTGTCAACGAGCCGTCCCACAGGCGCAGCGAGGCATTGAGGTCGAGCTTGCCGGCGAGGTCTCGCGCCAAGCCCCGCGCCGCCTCGAGCTGCCGCACCGCCTTGCCGCTCTTGTCCTTGCCCATGGCAGACCCGCGCCCCGCGTTGCTGATGGTTCGCGGGCTGGGTCGCATACCTCGCCGCCTCTGTCGAGGGGTTACGCGGCTTGGTGGAGCTCGGCGGCGTCCTTGGATTCGAGGATGGCGGCGACTCCCATGCCGCCCGCGGTGCAGATGGAGATAAGCCCGCGGCCGTGCTGCTCGGACAGAAGCTTGGCGAGATTACCCACGATGCGCGCGCCGGTCGCCGCGAAAGGATGGCCCATGGCGATCGACGAGCCGCGTACGTTGAGCTTGCTCCGGTCGATAGAACCCATAGGCTCGGCGCGGCCAAGCACTTCCTTGCAGTAGACGGGGTCTTCCCACGCTTTCAACGTGGCCAGCACCTGCGCGGCAAACGCCTCGTGGATCTCATAGTAGTCGAAGTCCTGCAACCGCAACCCGGCGCGCTCCAGCATCTTGGAGACGGCGATGGTCGGCGCCATCAACAGGCCATCGCCGCCGACGAAGTCGTTGGCAGCCGCCTGCGAGTAGGTGAGATAGGCCTGCACCGGCAATCCGTGCTTGGTCGCCCACTCCTCCGAGGCGAGTAGCACCGCAGCAGCGCCGTCGGTGAGCGGCGTCGAGTTGGCGGCAGTAAGTGTGCCGCGGTCGGTCTTATCGAAGGCTGTCTTCAGCGTCGCCAGCTTATCGGCCGTCGCGTCGAGGCGAATGTTATTGTCGCGATAGACGCCGGAGAACGGCGTAACGAGATCGCCCATATAGCCGGAGCGGTAGGCTTCGGCCGCCTTGCGATGGCTTTCCAGCGCAAAGGCGTCCTGCTCGGCGCGGGTGATGCCCCACTCCTGCGCCATCAGCTCGGCATGCTCCCCCATCGACAGGCCGGTGCGCGGCTCGGCGTTGGCGGGCGCCGTAGGCGCCAGCTCGCCTGGCGAGAAGCCTCTGAACACCTTTAGCTTGTCCATGAACGTCTTTTGCTGCGCCGCCTGCGTAAGGCGCTTCGCCAGCTTCTTTGAAACGACGATGGGGGCATCCGACGTCGTGTCGGAGCCGACGGCGATGGCGCACTCGATCTCGCCGGTGGCGATTTTTGCCGCGCTGCCGAGGCCCCCCTGCAGACTGGTGCCGCACGCCTGCATCATGGTGATGCCCGGCGTCGAGGCTTTGAGGCGCGTGCCGAGCACGGCCTCGCGGGTCAGATTGAAGTCTTTCGAATGCGTGACAACCGCGCCGCCGACGACCTCGTCAATGTGCTGACCCTTGAGGTTGTAGCGGTCGACGAGCGCGTTGAGTGCGCCGGTCATCAGGTCGAGGTTGGAGAGGTCGGCATAGAAAGTGTTCGAGCGACAGAAGGGAATGCGGGCTCCGCCGATCACCGCGACGCGTCTCAAGAAACGTTGCATCTCGTCTGCCTCTTGCTTCGAGTGTTATTCAGCGGCGGCGGCTTGCGAAGGTGCGGCGGGAGTCTGCGCCGCCTTGTAGTGCAGCGGGCCGCCGCGGAACGGCGCAAAGCCCGTCCCGAAAATGACGCCGGCATCGACGAGGTCGGCGTTCTCCACGATCTGCGCATCAACGCACTTCTGCGCCTCGGCGATCAGCGGCTCGACGAGGTCCCGGCCGAGTTTGTCCATCTCGGCCTTGTTGAAAGTCCGACCGGTCCTTTCCGGCTTGCCGTCCTTCCATACGTAGAAGCCTTCGCCCGTCTTCTTGCCGAGCTTGCCTTCGGCCACGAGCCGGTCGAGCTTGGAACCCTCCGAAGAATACTTGAGGATGTGGGCGACGTGCGCGCATACATCGAGCCCGACGGTGTCGGCAAGCTCGATCGGACCCATGGGCATGCCGAAGGTGCGCGCCGCCTCGTCGATGCGCTCCTTGTCCTCGCCGTGCTCGAGGCGCTGCATGGCGCCGAACATGTATGGCGTCAGCACGCGGTTGACGAGAAAGCCGGGCACACTTTTCGTTATGAGCGGGAACTTGGCGATGGCGGCGACGAAGGCTGCACCGCGCTTCACATCTTCCTCGCGCGTCTGCGGACCACGCACTACCTCGACCAGCGGCATGAGTGCAACGGGATTAAAGAAGTGCAGGCCGATGAGGCGCCCGGGGTCCGGTAGACCAGCAGCGATGTCCTCGATCAGCAGCGATGAGGTGTTGGTCGCCAGCACGGCGCCGGGCTTCATTTTCCTTTCAACGTCGCCCAGAACCTTCTGCTTGATTTCGAGGTTCTCGACGATCGCCTCGATGACGACGTCGGCGTGGTGGATATAGTCGCCGTTGGGGTCGGCGATGAGGCGCGCCTTGGCCGCATCGCGCAGCGGCTTGGTCTTGAACTTGCGCGCAAACAGCTTGCCCTGTGCCGCGATGCCCTTGGCGATCTGCTCGGGCAAGACGTCTTGCAGCGTCACCTCCATGCCGCAGGCGACGCACCAGCCAGCGATGTCGGCGCCCATGGTGCCGGCGCCGATGACGTGCACGCGTGAAGGACGCCAATTGAGCTTCTTCGGCGCCTGGCCTTTGAGCAGCTCTGAGAGCCAGAACACGCGACGCAAGTTGCGCGACTGGTCGGAGACCATCAGCGGCGCGAAGGCACGTGTCTCGGCGGCCTTCATCGCCTCGTCGTTGCCGCCGTAGCGCTCGAAAAGATCGATGAGCCGGTAAGGCGCGGGGTAGTGATCCTCGCGTGCCTTCTTGCCCACCTCCGCACGCATGCGCCTAGCGAGAAGATCGCGGGCCGGCCACTTGGCGAGGAGCTGCTTGACGAAGCTCGCCGGCTGCGACTTGCGATTGCGCAAGACCGCCTTGCGCGCCGCCCAGGGAAGCGCGCCGCGGCTGTCGACGAGCTGATCGACGAGGCCGATGCCGCGCGCCGCCGATGCCGACAGCATCGATCCGGTCAACATCGCCTGCATGGCAGCCGGAGCGCCGGCTTGGCGGATCGACCGCGCAGTGCCGTTAAAGCCTGGGAAGATGCCGAGCTTCACTTCCGGGAAGCCGAGCTTGGTGCCGGAATCGCGCGTTGCGATGCGGTAATGACAGGCGAGGGCCAGCTCGAGCCCGCCGCCGAGGCAGAAGCCGTTGATAGCGCAGACGACAGGCACGGGCAGGCGCTCGATGCGGTCAAACAGCTCGGTGACGGGGCGCAGCTTCTCGATGACCTCCGTCTCGGTCTTGATGTCGGCAAACTCGCGGATGTCGGCGCCGACGATGAAGCCACGTTCCTTGGCCGAGATGATGACAAGGCCGCGGATCGTCTTGTCGCGCGCACCCTCCTCCACCTTGGCGACAATCTGCGCCAGCTCCTCGAACGGCCGGCGGCCGAGCGAGTTCTGGCTCTCACCCTCGCGGTCGAACTCGGCCCAGCCGATGCCCCACTGATCGACGGAGAAACGCCAGTCCTTGAGGTCGGGAAGCGGACGCGACAACGCCTTGAACATCGAAACTCCTCTCGCGCAGCTCCGGGCCAGAGGCGCCGTGCCGCCATGCGATCTATTCTACTCCGCCGCGGCGCTCTCGACGCCGCGCGAATTGCGCTCCGGCGCCCCGCCACTTGCCTTGTAGTTGGGCTTGAGCGAGGCGGGGTCGAAGTGGTCCACCGCGATGACGCGCGCGGTTAGCGCTTCCAACTCGCGCAACTGCTGGCCTTCGCTTTCCGTCACAATGCCCTGCGCCATCGCCTCGCCGATCCAGTCGATGCCGTGATATCGGCGGATTGTACCGGCGCGGATGGCGCGTTCGAGCTTCTTTTCCGCCTCCTCGGCGGCGACCGCCTTTTTCAGCGTCACTTCGAGCAGGCCCGTCGGATCGTCGGGATCCTTTGAGACGTAGATGTAGCGCGTCAGACGATCGCGCACCTCGGGGGCATCGAGCACGAGTTTGACGGCGCGGTGGCCGAGATAGTCGGGCGCCGGACGATAGGGATTGCCGAGCGGGAAGGCGACGACGCGCATCGCCCAGCGCGCCGGCGCTACGGGGAAGTTGTCGACGACGCCGCGCAGCGCCTCCTGGAAACGATAGAGCCCGTTCATCGCGGCGAGATCGACGAAGGTGCGGTCGCTCAACAGGCGCCCGTCGTCCTCGTAGCGCTTCAGCACGCAGGCGAGGATGTAGAGCTCCGAGAGCGCATCGGCGAGGCGCCCCGACAGCTTCTGCTTCATCTTCAGGCTGCCGCCGAGCGAGGCGACGGTGACATCGGCGACGAAGGCGAAGCTGCGCGAACAGCGCGCGAGCTGACGGTACCAATGCGCCGTGTCAAAGGATTTTTCCGGCGCCGGAGCGAACAGGGCGCCAGTGACGTTGTGGAAGAAGGCGCCGCAGGCGTTCGACACGGAGAAAGCGACGTGGGCGCCGAAGGCGGAATCGAAGGCGTCGAGGCCGCGCTCGCCGTCGGAGTTCTGCGCCGCCTGGATCTCGCGATACAGATACGGATGCGAGCGCAGCGCGCCCTGCGCGAACGTGATCAGCGTGCGCGTCAGGATGTTGGCACCCTCGACGGTGATGCCGACCGGAACCATCTGGTAGGCGGACTGCAGGTAGTTGCCCGGACCGTCGCAGATGGCACGGCCGCCGTGAATGTCGAAGGCATCGTTGACGGCGCGGCGCATGCGCTCCGTCGTCTGGTATTTCATGAGCGCGGAAATGACCGACGGGCGCTCACCGCGCGACACCATCGCGGCGGTCACGGCACGCGCCGCCTCGCACGCGTAGGCCGACTCGATCTGCCGCGCCAGCGCCTCTTCGACACCTTCCATGCGCGCCACCGGCAAGCCGAACTGTTTGCGGATGCGCCCGTAGGCGCTCGACAGGCGCAACATGGTCTTGGTGCCGGCGGTGGCACTCGACGGCAGCGAGATGGCGCGGCCGGCAGCGAGGCATTCCATCAGCATGCGCCAGCCCTGGCCGGCCATAGCTTCTCCGCCGATCACCCAATCCATCGGAATGACGACGTCGCGCCCCCAGTTCGGACCGTTGGGGAAGGCAGCGCCCGACGGCAGATGCCGGCGGCCGATCTGCACGCCCGCATGCGTCGTGGGGATCATGGCGACGGTGATGCCCACGTTCTCGCCCTTGCCGAGGATGTTGTCAGGATCAAACAGACGGAAGGCGAGGCCAAGCAGCGTCGCCTTGGGTCCCAGCGTGATGTAGCGCTTGTCCCACGACAGGCGGATGCCCGGCTTGCCGTCGGCGCCACGGATGACGGTGCCGATGTCGCGCATGGTGGCGGCGTCCGAGCCCGAGGTCGGCCCTGTGAGTGCAAAGCACGGGACCTCCTCGCCCTTGGCAAGGCGCGGCAGGTAGTAGTGCTTCTGCTGCTCGGTGCCGTACTTTTCAATCAGCTCGCCGGGGCCCAACGAGTTCGGCACCATGACGATGGTCACAACGTCAGGCGAGCGCGAAGCGATCTTGCCGATGATCAGCGACTGCGCCTGCGCCGAGAAGCCGAGGCCGCCATGCTCTTTGGAAATGAGCATGCCGAGGAAGCCGCGCGATTTCACGAACTCCCAGATCCTGTCGGGGATCTCCCGCTGGGTGTGACGCACCTGCCAGTCGTCGATGAGGTCGCACAGCTCCTCGGTCGGGCCGTCGAGGAAAGCCTGCTCCTCGGGGGTGAGGACGACTGGTGCGATGGAGCGCAGCTTGTCCCAGTCGGGCGTGCCGGAGAATAGCTCGGAGTCAAAGCCGACGGTGCCCGCTTCCAATGCCTGCGCTTCGGTGTCTGAGACTTTCGGCAGCGTGCCTTTGACGAACTTGAAGACCGGCGCCGTCAGTGCCGCACGGCGCACGGCGGGGATGGACATGGCGGCAAAGGCGATGACGAACAGCCAGAGCAGAAAACCGAACAGACCGGTGTGTCCGTGCACGGCCTCGCCGCGCCAGATGAGGGCGGCGACAGCAAGCGCGCCGGACCATGCCCAGAGCGGCGCCTTGTACATACCGAGGGCGAGAAAGCCGGCCAGCAGCGCGACGCAAAACAGGAGCTCGACCATGACTTTTGCCTCCGCGGTCGTATTTTGGGCGCGCTTCAGACGGGCCACAACCTAGCGTGCGGCGTATTGCGTTGGCGTTAAGCTCAATGCGAGCTTTCCAACGTGCCAATTGCATCAATTAAACGGTGCCAGGCACCGGTTCCGGCAATCGAAAGCGGGGCCAGTATAGCCCGTTTCCGGCCGGAGGAAGACCCTGGAATGGGGGGCGCCGCACCGGCGTCGGTTGCCCCCCTCGGGACGGTGTCCTCGTGCGCACGTCGTACGAGCGTGATCGGCCGCCATCGGAGGCTGGTGCGGTCGGAAGCCGCTTAAACCGCTCGAGCACGTTGACGTTCGTACGATGCGCTTCGGGCAGCTTGTCTTGCCGCCAAGCACAGCCACCTGGCAGGGTTACTGGCCCGGGCTGTTCGGCGAACGGGCTATGACGCGTGCCAGTCGCAGGGCACCTCACGTTCGACATCCCTGGCGAAGGTGTCCTTCGTCGTGAGGCGTTGCGCCTCTTGATCCCAGGCTGGGAACGCCAGCTTGCCGCGGGCCACGT
>DATBSP010000074.1:0-5144 GCA_036559705.1 Hyphomicrobium sp. | reverse complement strand
GATGCGGACGCGGCGGTTCGGCCCTGACACCTATCGATTTGGCAAGCTGATCAGTGAAACGATCAAGAAGGCTGGCGACATTCTGCGGTCAAGAGCCGGAGGTATGAGGCTGTATTCGCATGAGTCATGCCGGGCACTACGGGCCGCGGGATGGGTGGCAAATGCGACACGGTTTTCGGCTCTCTGCGGGACAATCCGGCTCAGAGCAGGCCGATTCGGTTGTCGAGGGCCACGCGCTTAACTAGTTTCAAGATCGGGATAAATCATCTTTTGGAGGGGCAGATGCGCTCTTTGAAGCTAGGCTTAGCCGCCGCGGCGGCGATCTTCGCGCTTTCGGCGACGGCTCAGGCTGACTGCATCAAGGTCGAGTCGCTCGGCGAAGCTGTGACCCACGATATCGCCGAGGTCTTTGCGACGCACGGTCTCGCAAACATCATCTATGGCAAGGGTCGCGTGGGGAAGGGCCCTGTCCACACGAAGTGCGTCGACGGCTCGGGGACAACGACGTGTCGCTCCTGGCAGACGGCGTGCAGCGCGACGGCACCCCACACCTGCTTAGGCGCTTGGCTTTGCTTGCCCATGTGACCCCGATGCTTGGCGCAAATGAAGAATAGCGCGACTTCGGAAGAGGGCTTCGATCCGTTTTCAGAACGACTTCGTCCACTGGGTGGCTAGCCCCGGACTTCGTTCAGCGGCGGCACGCGCCTAAAGCAGACTTTGCGAGGTCAGCCGCTGCACTTCCCGCAACTAGCGGCGCCATATCCGCAATTGGGATAGTGCACCTTCACAGGGCGCTGGTTCACTGCAAGCCTGCAAGTCCGCTCTTGGCCCAAAGCGGACATTCGGAGCGACGCGGCCGATGTCCGCTTCTGACCCAAAGCTGACGTCGCGCGACGCCGTCAGGTTCGAATGGTTCACAGCGCCTCTCCCTGGCTCACGGGCGATATCACCGACCAGTGCTTCTTCGCCGCTTCCTCGAACGCGGGCGACTTGCTCTCCGTCGTGCGCGGCTTCCAGGCGTGTTGCTCGCGCCGCCACCAATGCAGCGGCCCTGCGCCGGACGTGGCCATCGTCCAGCCGGCCACCCGCACTGCCGTGGCGACGGACCTGATCGAGGTTGAGGCGCGCATTCGCGACCGCGGCAAGGGCGTCGGCCGCATTGAGTGGCGCGTTAACAGAATAACGGCCGCGGTCGCCACGAAACCGGAGGGCGCGGAAGGCAAGTTCACAATTATTCGGCAGTTGGCGCTAGATCCCGGCGACAACATCGTGGAGGTCGCGGCTTACAATGACGGCAACCTCCTGGCGTCGACGCCGGCGCGCACGACCGTAAAGGCAAATGAGACGGAGAAACCGACGCTTCATGTGCTCGCTATCGGCATCAATTCCTATGTCGACGAGGGATCTCCGATGGCAGGTGGCAAAGTTGTGGGGTTCCTTCCGCTGAGTCTTGCCGCCAACGACGCCAAGGCGCTGGCGGATGCTATGAAGCGTGCTGGCGCCGGTGCCTATGCCGCCGTCAAGGTGACCGAGTTATTGGACGCCCACGCGTCGGCCTTTGGCGTTCAGTCGGCCATCGACCGAATGGCATCCAGATCAACCCGAGCGACACCTTCGTGCTATTTGCCGCCGCTCACGGCGTCTCGCAAGACGGAACTTTTACACGATCCCGCAGGACTACGACGGTGGTGTCGATCCGGCTGCCTTGCAGACGCGCGCCATCAGCCAAAGTCACCTCCAAGACTGGCTCGTAAATCGCATCAAGGCGAAGCGCTCAGTACTTCTACTCGATACCTGCGAGTCGGGTGCGCTAGTGAGCGGGTATTGCCGCTCACGCGCCGAGGGCGCGGTCTCGGATGCGGCCATCGGCCGATTGCACGAGGCAACGGGGCGCCCGGTGCTGACCGCTGCGGCCGAGGGCAAATCTGCGTTTGAGGGTTACGAGGGCCATGGAGTCTTCACCTGGGCCCTGCTCGACGCGCTGCGCGGCGGCGATCGCAACGGCGACCGCATGATTGAACTCTCCGAACTCGTCGCGCATGTGCAGAACCAAGTGCCGCGCATCGCTACGCTCTTGCGTGGGCGAGGCCGAGCCGCGGCACGCGGTTTCGCAGACGAACGTCAATCCGCTCGCTTCGGATCGCGTGGGGGGGACTTCGCGCTTGTTGGTCGCTTGGATTGAAAGTCCTTGCGATAGAGCTGCTGCAAAGAGTGCGATAATGAGAAGGTCGTCCTTGCTCGGCCCCCGGCTCTGAACGGGCGTTGTTTGCCGAGGAGCAATGTAGGGAGTCGTCGGATGCTCGACATGACCACCTTGATCGTCCTCCTGCTCTCCGCCTCCGGCGAGCCCCTAGAGGCTAAGACCTACACCTACCGCACCGCCTTCGCCTGCCGCTCCGCGGAGCGAATGCAGCGCGACGCACACGTCAAGTTGCCCGAAGGCGTCACACGCAAGGTGTATTGTCGGCGGGGGCGGTAGGGGTGGCACCTCGACGCTTCGCCCGTTCGGCGTCTCCGCGCGGCACTCATGAAACCCCGTAACTCCTGCGGGTGATTGATGCCACTTTTTACAGGGTAGGTCATATTCGGCTCGTGCGCATTCCGAACTAGCCCCACCAATCGGCAAGCGTCGCACGGATAGTTTCGGCAGTTATCGCACCCTCACCAATCGACGCGGTGATGCGGAGGCTATCGTCGGTGCTCAATGACACCGCATCGAAGGTGATGTCGCGCACATCGGAACCCACGCTCCCTAGCCAGACGATTTTTCCCTCATGCCAAAGCGCCACCTCGCCACTGCGCATCAAACGTGTGGGATGCAGCCTGACCATCTAAGCGCCCTAGTCAGTTCCCCTTTCGTTCTATCTAAGCTAAATCGGCCAAATGTCGTCGGCAAGCTTCAGAGATCGTTTCCCACCGCCCTGGGTATCGATGCCATACCTGGTGGCTTCCGCGTCGTGTCGAGCAACGGCTTTGTGCTTGCGTACGTCTATGCGGTTGACGGATTGCGCGCGGCGCGTCTCCGCAGACACTCAGACATCGAGAAGCTCTAGCGATGGCTAAGGCGATCGCTGCTCTTGCCGACGCAGAGTGACCCAAGCCACTTTGGAAGTACCGGCCATTCGCAGCTACCTATAACGAACGATGACAATCGCGTATGGCGTGCTTGCCCTGACGTCGAACAAACCCAAATCTCCACCATGATGCCGCCGCAGAGCGGCCTGTGGAGGAATGCATGCTTCTGGAACTGCTCCGCCTGTTGCGGAAACCCCAACGTTACGTGGCCGCGTTCCGCAACGGCGAAATCTATATCGAAGAGATAGGAACCAAGTCGCCTCGACACGCGCTTCCTGTGTCGGACCACGTCGCCTTTCCGGGCGAATAGGTCCGGCCCGGCGGTTGGCTCCGCACTCCGCCGCCGGGTTTAAGCCCTTTGCAACTGCCCTGTGGATAACCGCGACTGACGGGAAACCAGCGCGGCGCGGCGGCGTTGTCGCGCTAGAGCCGACGTTCTGCGTACAAGGCTCTCGCGTTGATCGGTGCAACGGCTGGTATTGCGTAGCCGGCACCGAAACTCGAGGCACCCCGCTGCCTCGTCGATCAGGCCCCGGCGTCGCCCCCATTGAGCGCCGGGGCTACCTGTTGTTCATCTTCTCGAAACGCTCCCTGTTCGCTTGGCGCCACGCGGCGCACTTGGTCTTGATCCACTCAGGGCGCTTGCCGGAGCGGTACGGCGCGTCGGCGCGCTTCGACACGATGCCTTCCAAGCCCAGCTTGCAAACATGCCCCAGCACCAGCTCGCCGTTGCCGACGATGTGGTCGACGTACTTGATGAGCTGCATGCCCGGCGAGTTATCGAGCAACGCTTCCAGCACGCGCTTGCGGTCGATCAGCGGCGCGCCGCGCAGGTCGAAGCCATCGAGGTAGAGCACATCGAAGGCGTAGTAGATCAGCCGCGCCTTGACGCGCGACGGCTTCGCCGCGACGGCAGCCGGTAGTTCGTAGAATACTGGCTTGCCCTTGGCGTCGACCGCCACCAGCTCACCGTCGAGGATGACATTGTTGACCGGCAAGGCGTCGAGCGAAGCGGCGATGGTCGGCATTCGTGTCGCCCAGTCGTAGCCGCGCCGCGTGTAGATGATCGGCCGCTCGTTGAACTGCGCCTGCGCCCGATAGCCGTCGTGCTTGATCTCGTGCAGCCACGCATCGCCTGAAGTGGGCGCCTTGCGCAACGTCGGGCAACACGGCTCGACGAAGCCGGGGAACGGGGCCGGCTTCGCGCCCTCGATGACACGACCAAGAAAGCGAGCCGCCGAGCGGTGGGTTGAACGGCGCGGCTTCAATGGAGGCTCGGTTAGAGGACTTTCAAATTCACGGCCGACGCCTTCCCGTTGCGGCCAGTCTCCGTCTCAAATGAGACTTTCTGACCTTCGCCAAGCTGGCTTAGGCCCGCTTGTTCTACGGCGCTGATATGCACGAATACGTCGTTGCCGCCGTTGTCGGGCTGGATGAAGCCATAGCCCTTCTGACCGTTGAACCACTTCACTGTGCCTTGGGCCACTTAGAGTACCTCGCTGAAGTTAGTTGACGAGGTCTTTGTCGAGCAGCGCGGGCTCCAGGTCAATGCTAGGCAGGGTCCGGCACGGCCTGGTTCTCGTGTCGAGGAGGCCGGGGAGCGGCTTCTAAAACTCAACGTCCATGCTTAGCGGCAGTTCCCGACGCGGCCGGTGTGCATCAGTTAACTATGAGGAGGCGAGCAAAGCGGAACCTTGCGGGCTGCGGTGCTGTTCGAGTCCAAAACAATGGAGGAATTCTATGGACCCGCGCATCCACCCCGTCGACCAAAGTCTGAGGGCCAGAAATCCCTCGGTTTTAGCAGGCAGTGCGCTCCTACCTCTCATCCTGGCAGCCGCCGTTGCCGTGGTGTTGATCCTGATGTTTTTGCCCAATAGCACACCGACGGGCGACGGCGACACCACGAACGCCGGGCCGTCTGTGCAGACGGTGACGCCGTCACCTTCGCCTTCGACCTCACCGCCAATGGCCTCTCCGACACCAACCACTGAGCCGCGCCCAACTCAGGCACCGATACAGTAAGTTTGAACCCGCACGATAAGCGTGCGGAGCGATCTTGGAGTGAGAGA
>DATBSP010000073.1:0-78687 GCA_036559705.1 Hyphomicrobium sp. | reverse complement strand
CGCCGCCTTCGTCTCGCATTCGGATTTCTCTCTGCCGGACACCGGCTTCGAATGGGCTCTGTGGACCGGTTTTGTGCTGGTGACGCTGACCGGCATTTTCGGCACCTATCTCGCCTGGTCGCTGAAGACCAAGGGCCGGATCGACGAGGGTGTCAGCTATGATCGCATCCCCGCCCTTCGCGCGGAGCTGGCCCGGAATATCGAGGCCGCTGTTGCCGAGACCGATCCGGCCGACGCTCAGATCGCCTTACCGGGCCTGCCCCATGAGTCCTGGATCATGGACCTCTACACCAACCACCTGCGGGAATTTTTTCAGAGCCCGCGCAATTTCACCGCTCATCTCATCGGCTCGCAGCGCCCGCTCAAACGGCTGACTGACGAGATCGACCACTTGTCACGCTATGTCGACCAGCAGAGTAAGGAGAAGCTTGCCGCCATCGAGGATCTGGTGGTCGAGAAGGACCGGCTCGATTTCGCGCGTGTCTATCTCGGGCTCACCAAGGGCTGGCTGTTCGTGCATGTGCCCGTCACCTATGGTCTGATCGTGCTGACGGTGCTGCACGTCCTCGTCGTCTATGCCTTTTCATCAGGGGCTTGGTGATGTGGCGGCCGGGACCGACTAGATCGGATCTGCCGCCGAAGACCGAGAAACCCGCCGCCCGGCGCGACCGTCTGGCGGTGCTGCTCGCGCTCGTGACCGTCGTCTGCGTGGGCGCTGCGTTCTTTCTCTCCAAGGGCACGCAGTTCCTGATGCCGGGGCTGCTGGCGAGCGCTCATGGCGGGATCGAGAAATGCAGCGCGTGCCACACCAAGAGCGGCAACGGCAAGTTGAGCTGGGTTCACGGCCTCGTCGCCGGCGATCCGCTTGCCGACAGCAAGGCCTGTCTCACCTGCCACAAGATGCCGGACACGGCCTTCAACGCGCACGGCGCTACGGTCGAGGTGCTGAAGCAGAGCACCAAGCGGCTGACGAAAATCATTGCGGAGACGCCTGCGCCGCAATCGGCCCGCGCCCAGAGCACCGCCTTCCCGACGCATGACGTGGTCGCACGCGGCCTCTATTGCGCGACCTGCCACCAGGAGCATCAGGGCGTCAATTTCAATCTGAACAAGATCTCCAACGAGCAATGCCGCTCCTGCCACGTGGTGAAGTTCGACAGCTTCGACGGCCATCACCCGAAATTCGAGAACTATCCGTTTAAGAGGCGCACACGGATCATCTACGACCATGCCGGCCATTTCGGCAAACACTACCCGGAAGTGGCGAAGAAGGATTCGGCACGGCGCATCCCGGCTACCTGCTCGACCTGTCACAACAGCAGCCAGGACAAGCGAGTCATGGCCGTGGCGTCGTTCGAGCAGACTTGCACTGCCTGCCATCTCAACCAGATTGTCGGCAAGGAGCGGGTCAGCGGGCCCAAAGGCATTGCGTTCCTGAGCCTACCCGGCCTGGATCTGCAAACGCTGAAGAAGAAGAACGCCTCGATCGGCGAATGGCCGGACGCGTCCGACGCTGCGCTCACACCGTTCATGCAGGTGATGATCAGCCGGAATGAGCGGGGCCGTGCTCTGATCAAGACCCTGGAGCGCTTGAACTTGCAGGATCTGACCGGTGCAAGTGACGAGCAGATTAATGCGGTGACTAGCCTTGTCTGGGAGATCAAGGGACTGTTGCATGCGCTGATCAAGGGCAAAGCGTCGGACGTGCTGGGCGACTTCAATATTGGCGGCGGGGCGAAGCCGAGTGCGGATCTCGTTGCCGCTCTGACTGCGAGCATCCCGCGCGATGTCGTCATCAGTGCGCAACAGCAGTGGCTACCCAATCTCGCCACTGAAATGGCCAATCACTCGGTCGCGAGTGATCAGAAGCAAAGCGGCTGGACCACAAAAACTACGGAACCGACGTCGGCCATATCGGCGCCTCCCGCGGAGCCGGCACGTGAGGATGCGCGTCAGGAACTCCCGACGCCTACCCCTCAGGCGGCGGGTAGCGAGCCAGCCAGCATACCCAAACGCGACCCGGCACCTTGCATAGTGCGCGTTCTTGGTGAGTGTCTGATGTTTAAGGGAGCGGGAGATAATGCTGAAGCAGCCCAGCCTCAAGGAGCGGCAGAAAAATCCGATACCGCGGAGACGAAGCCAGATGGGAAGAAGGAAACTCCCTCCGCCGGCGAACTGCCCGGAGCGATGAGAGCAGGTGCTAAGGACGCCGGGCCGGCAGCGGAGCCCGAACCAGTCGCCAAGCCAGATGACAGCAAGAAGACGCTCTCCGCCAACGATCCACCTCAAGCCAAGGGGGCGGACCAAAAAGATGACCTGCTCTTTCCTACGGAAGAAGAGCTCCGCGCAATAAAAGCTCATGATAAGGACGCTGAGAAATCAGCCCAACCTGCAAGTGGCGCTTCTTCGGATGCCGCTCCCAAGGGGACGGACGCCAATGCGCCAGCCGATGCCCCGGCGGAGCCGGCTGGACTTCGAACAACTGCGACGCCAGTGATCAGCATCGCAAGCGACGTGGATCCGGAGAGCTGGGCTGAATATGGCGGCTGGTACCGGCAGGACTACGCAATTTTCTACCGTCCGACGGGCCACAAGGACAAATTCGTCTACTCTTGGCTCTTTCTGACCGGTCCCCAAGCGCCGAGAGGTGATAAGAGCCCGGCGGGGGCGGTCTTCGATTTTCTCACGAGCAAGGACGCTCAGGGGTCTTGCACGAAATGCCACAGCGTCGACGATATCCAGGGCAAGGGGCGGGTCGTCAATTTCTCCCCGCCCTCGGTCGAGAGCAAACAGGGACGCTTCACTAATTTCATCCATGAGCCGCATTTCGGCATCCTGGAGAACCGCGGTTGTCTGACCTGCCATAACCTTGAAAAGGGCCGCCCTTATCTGAAGAGCTACGTGCAGGGCAATCCGCAAAACTTCGCTTCCAATTTCGGTGCGGTGAAAAAGGATCTCTGCCAGACCTGCCACACCAGCACTATGGCGCGCCAAGACTGTCTGCTGTGCCACAAGTATCACGTGAATGGCGCGATCACGCCAAGCATGAAGACGAAAATCCCAACTGAATAGCGTTGATGCCATGCGGCCGCCTCGGATGGCAGGTGCGAGAAGTCGACAATGTTCGCTCGGGGGGCGCGAGCGGAACTGGTCGTGCGACGAATGGCAAGTCAGCTTCGAGCCAGGAGCGGGCGTTGGCGCGTCGTGTTGTCCGCCGGCACCGTTTGGAGCATTGCGACGCGCTAGGCTACACGCCATAAAGGGGAGACGCGGGGTGCTCTTCCTTCGATGGTGCGATGGCCGTCTCGTGGACCCTTGAGAAAGAACTGCGTGGGCTCGTCGACGCGCGCACCACGGGGGAAGCCCTTTGGCGTCTCGGGCTGGCCTCGGATCCCGACCATCCGCCACGACTCGAGGAGACGCACTCCTGGCGGCGGGGCGGGGCGGAAACCTATCTCTATCGATTCAAGGTCATAGGCGAGGCGCAAGAGCACGATGTGTTGTTAAAGGCTGTAACCGCCTTTTCGACCGCACGGACATTGAACGAACTGGCTGAGGAATGGGTGTGTCGCCGCCGCCTGCTGGCGGCCGGGGGCGTTTGCACGCCAAAGTTCTATTTTTTCGGCCGCGCGCTGCTGGTGGAGCAATATGTAGGGGAGAAGCTTGCTCCCTGGCTGCGTCGCCAGCCCGGCAATAGCAGGGAATTAACTGATCAGGTGTTTGCCTTGGCGGCGGTGATGGACCGGCTCGGCTTTTCACCCCTTTCAGCATTCAACCGCCTTCGAACTGATGGAGAGAGCGTCTATATCGTCGACTTCGGCCAGGACCTCGGTCCGCCCGGCGTCAAGCGGCGGCGCGGCAAAGGTCTATTGTCCGAGGCCAAGCATTGGCTCACCAGCATCGGCAATCAGGTCATTGATCCGACCCGGGCCGAAGCGGTGTATGCCTTTCATTTAGACGGCGAGGCGAGGGATGAACAAAGACCGACTTAAGCGCGAGATCGTTCGGGCTGTGACCGAGCTTGGCGCGGCCGAACGCCCCGCCCAGGAATGGCTGGTGCCTCTTGGGGAGCGCGAGCCCGACAAGCGCAATCACTTCGTCCTGTTCATGAAGCCCGAGCTGTTAGCCGTCCGCGAGGGGGCAAAGCTCGGTCCGATCTTCGACCTGATCAGCGCGTCACTCCGCAGACACGGCGTTGAGACGGGCGCCATCCGCGTTCTCAACGGTCCCTACCTGGCACGCCACAAGATCATGGAAGAGCACTACGGCGTGATCAATCGAGCCTCCCGCTTAGGTCGCTCCGCACTCTCCCCGACTACGCGCCAGAAGCTCGAGGCGGAGTGCCCGGGCATTCAGAGCATCCTAGGCGGTCATCAGTTCCTAGAGCGCTATCAGGACGTCTCGGCGTTCGCGCTCAACATCATCGCCGACACGCTCGGCAGCAAGAAGCTCGCAAGCGGCAAGTATTACAGCGTGCTCAACGTGCAGGGCGAGCGCGTCGTGGTTCTCAATGCTTTTCACCCGCAGCAGCTCCTCCACTATACGCGTCCGGGCCAAACGCTGGTGGTGTTCGAATGCTGGTCGGACACCGACTGGCAGGCACTCCGTCACGACATGACGGGCGCCACCGATCCCGCCCGCGCCATCGAGGGCTCGATTCGACGCACGTTGCGGGAAAAGAGCCGTGACCTCGGTCTCGCCGAGGTCACGACGGCGACCAACGGCGTGCACTGCTCTGCCGGGCCCTTCGAGGGCATGTTGGAATACTGCCGCTTCTTCTCCGACCATGGCGGCAAAGCGCTTATACGCATGAGCGCGACGCCATTCGGCCAGATGCTGCAAGAACGCGGATTGAAACAAAAGGACATCGCTGCACTGGCCAAGAACCCACTGCTCGGTGAGGGAAGTGCCGCGGCCTACGTCTTCAACCAGACGGAGGACAAAAACTCGGACGTAGCCGCCAGTCTCCTGGCCGACGTGCTGCGTAGCGCCGCCGCCTAGACACGCGGCTAACCCGCGGGTTGCCGTCGAATGAACGACAAGTCAGTTTTGGGTTACGGCCCGCCGTTCTCGGCGCCGCAATCCACGATCGGAGTTCCCTCAACACCGGACATCATTGCGGGGCCGCGTGGTCGTCAAGTCCCTGGTTCGCTCACCAACGCCGTGAGCAACTTGCCGCGCAACGCTGCGATGCGCCCGACGACGACCACGGCCGGCGGCGCGATTCCGTTGCGCTTAGCGTCGGCTCCCGCGTCCGCCAACTGCGTTTCCAAGATGCGTTCGCCGGTGAAGGTCGCCGAGGCGATGATCGTCACGGGCGTGTCGGGCGCCATGCCGCCCCGCAGAAACGCCGCCGCAATCTCCGTTAGGTGCGACATCGCCATGTAGAGAATGATGGGCTGTCCCGTGCGCGCCATCGCTTCCCACTCACGGCTCGAGGCGTCGTCGACGGCGCGGTGCCCTGTTGCCAGAATGACGGCGTGATTGGTCTCGCGCGTCGTGGCGGGAATGCCGGCGAGCGCCGCGGCCGACAAGCCCGACGTCAGCCCCGGAACAATCCGGAACGGGATTCCAGCGCGAGCGAGGGAGAGGGCTTCTTCGCCACCCCGGCCGAAGACGAAGGGGTCGCCGCCCTTGAGACGCACCACCTTGTGGCCGTTCTTGGCAAGCTGGCCGATGAGGTCGTTGATATCCCTCTGATGCGGCGAAGGCTTGCCACCGCGCTTTCCCGCCGAGTGGAGCACGGCGGTTTCGGCGGCAAGCGCAAGGACGCGCCGGTCGATCAGGTCATCGTGCACGACGGCGTCGGCGGAGCCCAAGGCGTGGACCGCCATGAGGGTCAAGAGGCGCGGATCGCCCGGACCGGCGCCGACTAGCCACACTTCCCCCGGCAGGAGTTCCGGAAACGCTAGAAAGGACGATGGCAAGGGATGCATGATCGAGTGCCTAAGAGACGAATGGCGCGCAAGTTCCTGTCGTAGCGTTTACGCGGGCCTTCCGCGGAACCGGCGCACGTACTCGGCATTGTAGAGTGCGCTCTCTTTGAAATCGCGAGCGCCGAGTGCTGGTCCGACGAGGATGAGCGCGGTTCGCTCGACCGGTCCCTGCTCGCTGACCTTGGCAACCAGATTGCCGAGCTCGCTCAGGACGATGCGCTCATCCGGCCAGCTGGCACCGTAGACGACGGCTGCCGGGCATGCCGCCCCGTAGAAAGGAATAAGCTGCTCCACGGTATCTTGCAGAACGTGTGCGGACAGATGGATCGCCAGCGTCGCGCCGGTTGCTGCAAACGCCTGAAGGGTCTCCCTTTCAGGCATGGCCGAGGCGCGGCCTGGTGTGCGCGTCAACACGACCGACTGCGCTACCTCGGGCAGCGTCAGCTCCCGACCGAGCGCTGCCGCGGCCGCTGCGAACGCCGCGACACCTGGCGTGATCGTATATGGAATGTGCAGGGTATCTAGCCGCCGCAATTGCTCCCCGAGGGCACTCCAGATCGACAGGTCTCCCGAATGCAACCGGGCGACGTCTTCGCCTCGCGCGGTCGCTGCCGCACACTCGGCAATTATTTCGTCGAGCGACATCGATGCCGTATCGATCGCGCGCACGCCCGGTGGGCAATGCTCGAGCAGGGCCTTTGGCACCAGCGAACCGGCGTAGAGACAAACGGGGCACTGCGCGATCAGATTGCGGCCGCGCACAGTGATGAGATCGGGCGCCCCCGGTCCGGCTCCGATGAAATGCACGGTCATGTCGCCTCACCAACCGCGATGGCGCACGTGACGGTCGGCGTGGTCAGCCGCGGCGCCAGCAGGCGCGACGATGGGCCCGCTGCTGCGAGGGCAGCCGTCTCGGCGACCGATGGCACGCCCTTTAGGGCGATTACTCGTGCCGACGATGTTGCGGCGCGGCTCGCTGCGAGCTTCATCGCGTCTTCGGGCACACATATGAGTGGAACGCCGAGCAGGCGGGCCGTCGCGACGATACCAGCCTCGTCACTCTTAGCCGAAGCCGTCGCCAGCGCGTCGATCGATGACGGCTCCATCCCGCACCGTTCGAGCGAAGCTGCAATGGCTGCGGAAATGGCCTCGGCGACCGCACCTTTGCGACATCCTATGCCCACCACCATCATGATTTCACGATCCGCCAATGGACGACGGGCATCGCCGTTCGCCAGCCGTGCAAGCTTCCAACCGGCTCGGCTCGCGCGATGTCGATGCGCAACAGTTCGCCACCAAACCGCTGGAAGGCAGCGAGCAATACTTGCTCGCTCTCGATCGTGACGGCATTGGCGACAATTCGTCCCCCGGGCTTCAGGGCAGACCACGCAACTTCGAGAACTCCGTCAGTCAATCCGCCGCCGATGAAGATCGCATCGGGCTCGGGGAGCCCGTGCAGCGCATCAGGCGCAGCTCCGCGCGCGATCTGCAGGTCGGGAGAGCCTAACGCGGCCGCGTTGTGTGCGGCGTTTGATGCCCGGTCGGCGCGCTCTTCAATGCCGATGGCGCGCATCGTCGGGTCGCGCAACAGCCACTCAATGGCAATCGATCCAGAGCCCAAGCCGATATCCCACAGGAGCTCGCCGCGGCGCGGAGCCAGGGAGGAGAGAACGATGCTGCGCATCTCGCGCTTCGTCAGCTGTCCATCGTGCTGATAGACGCTATCGTCGAGCCCCGGAGCGAGTGCAATCATGCGACTTTCGGGTCCAGCGACGATCTCCAGCCCGATTGTGTTGAGCGCATCGATGTCATCGCCGACGCCGCTCGCCGCCGGCGCTCGGCGAACGCGCTCATGCGGCCCGCCCATGTGCTCAAATACTGTAAGTTGCGAGGCGCCGAGACCACGCGAGGTGAGAAGGCCGGCGAGTTTCTGCGGGGTCGATCCGTCCCAGGAGAGCGCCAGGATGCGCGCCCCGGGCTGCAGGTGGCGGATGATGCTTTCCAGGGCGCGGCCGTGCAGGGTGAGAGTGGCGACGTCCTGCAAAGCCCAGCCCATGCGCGCCGCCGCCAGGGCGAATGCAGATACTTGTGGAATGCAGACGAATTCGTTGGTGGGTACTATCGCTGCCAATTGCTTGCCGATGCCGAAATGAAATGGGTCGCCGGTCGCCAGCACGGCAACCTGGTGTCCGCGTCGCATAAGGATCTGCGGATAGGCAGCATCGATTGGGGTCGGCCAGGTGAGCCGCTCGCCCCGCACCAGAGACCCGGCAAGCTTCAGGTGGCGGGCCCCGCCCACAACAAGCTCGGCCCCTTCGATAAGCTGTCGCGCAATCGGGGACAGCCCCTGGACGCCGTCCTCGCCGATGCCGATGATGGACAGCCACCGCATCGGCGTGTTGTCTGGCGCGCGAACCGATGTGTCAGAGACAGTCATGCGCATCCTCATCCTCGGCGGCACGACTGAAGCTAGCGAGCTGGCGCGACTCAGCGCCGGCGACCAGCGCTTTTCGCCGACGTTGGCCCTGGCGGGGCGGATAGCGGCTCCCGCGCAGTTCCCCATTCCCTGTCGCGTAGGCGGCTTCGGGGGCGCCGAACGCCTGGCAGACTGGCTGGATGCCGAGCACATTCGGGCCGTCGTCGACGCCACGCATCCGTTTGCCGCGCGGATCTCCGCCAACGCTCGTGCCGCCGCCCAGCGGCGCGAGCTGCCCTTGCTCGTCTTGCGGCGTGACCCATGGAAGCTCACCGACGGAGACCGCTGGGTGCGTGTGCCGGACATCGATGCCGCTGTTGCCGAGCTTGGCTTGGGTGCACAGCGCGTGTTCCTCACCATCGGTCGGCAGCACGTGGGAGCGTTCCGTGCCGCCCCGCAGCATGACTACCTCGTGCGCTGTATCGAGCCGCCCGCGCCGAACGCGCTGCCGCCGCGCTGCCGGCTGCTCCTGCATCGCGGCCCGTTCGATATCGAGGCGGAGGGCGAACTTCTGCAAGCGCAGGCCATCGATGTCGTCGTCGCCAAGAACTCGGGCGGCGCAGCGACGTACGCAAAAATCGCCGCCGCGCGGCGCCTCGGCCTTCCGGTTATCATGATTGAGCGACCGGTCGAGCCAGCCGGAGCGACCGTCCGCAGCGCGAGGGCCGCGATGGATTGGCTCAGCTATTTGCTCGGGCACGATCATAAGGGCGTCGCTTCGGAGCGGGGCGTATAGACCCACGGTGCTATCCCCTCGCGCGGGATGAGCCGCGTTCTGTCCGACCCAATGACGACGAGCGTGCGCATGTCGGCAACGACGCTGCCGACCGCACCAAGGCTCGTCACAACGAGCCGGGCGCCGGGTGTTCCGGCCGCATAAACGAAGAGTACGACGGTGCGATCTTCTTTCCATTGGCGGAGCAGCGTCAGAGCGCGGTTCAACTGATCCGGCCGCGCGCGCGAGGCGGGATTGTAAAGGGCGATGACGAAATCGCCGCGTGCTGCAGCTTCCAGCCGCCGCTCGATGGTCGCCCACGACTTGAGATTGTCGGAAAGCGAGATAGCACAGAAATCGGCACCGAGCGGCGCTCCCGCCAAGGCCGCAGCCGCCAGCATCGCCGTGACGCCCGGCTGCACGCGCACATCGAGCGTGCGCCAGTGAGGCTCGCCCGTCTCGATCGCTTCGAACACGGCGGCCGCCATGGCAAAAACGCCGGGATCGCCACTCGAAACGACCACCACGTGGCGCCCGTCGGCGGCTAGGCAAAGCGCATGGCGCGCCCGCTCGATTTCCACCCGATTGTCGGACCCGTGACGAACCTGATCGGCCGAGATCGCCGGCACTCGCGCCAGGTAGGCCTCATATCCGACAAGGTCGGTCGCGTCGCGCAAGGCCTGCGAAACGGCGGGCGTCGTCAACTCGGGGGCGCCGGGTCCAAGTCCGACGATGGTCAAGCTTCCGCTCACAGGCGCCTCCCCCGGCCGGGGATGAGGACCATTGCGAAATATGGGCCGGTGCTCTCGTTGCGCTCGCACAGCGGACTGATCAGCTCGTCGTCCATCGTGCCGCGTTCCACATAAATCGCCCGATCGAGCAGCCCGGCCGCCTCCACTGCGCGGCGGACTTTCGCAAGATTGCGGCCCACTTTCAAAATGACGGTCGCATCCGAGCGGCTGAGGCGTTCGACCAAAGTCGCCTCGGCTAGCGTGCCGGGCATCACCGTCAAGACATCGTCGCCCCAGGTGATGGGTGAGTTTGCCCGTGTCCAGCATCCCGACATGCCGGTCACGCCAGGGACCACTTCGATCGGAAATGCGCTTTCCAGGCGATGCCACATGTGCATGAACGAGCCGTAGAAGAATGGATCGCCTTCGGCGAGCAGACCGACCGACAGCCCCTGCTTCAACTCCGCGGCCAGGGCCTGCGCCGTGCTCACGTAGAAGTCGGCGATGGCGCGGCGATACTGCGGATCGGTGGCGGGGATCTCGTCGGTGACGGGGTACTCCAACCGCAGCTCGCGGGTGCTGCCGTTGAGAAGCGGTGAGACGATCTTGCGCGCATTGCCCTCGCGGCCGCGCTTGGCGAAGAACGCGATGACATCGACCGAGCGCACCAGGCCGACGGCCCGCAGGGTCATGTAGCGGACGTCGCCCGGCCCGACGCCGATTCCATACAGCGTTCCGCGTTGGGCCGCTCCGGCAATGTCATCGAGCGTTGTCATTCTTTTTCGCTCGCCAGTGCATTGACGGTCGCGGCGGCGATGGCACTGCCGCCCTTGCGTCCCTGCACCACGAGGAAGGGGACAAGGCCGCAGCTGGCAAGCGCTTCTTTAGACTCGGCAGCGCCAACGAAGCCGACCGGAACGCCGATGACCGCAGCGGGCGGCGGCGCCCCGCGATCGATCATCTCGATCAAATGGAAGAGCGCTGTCGGTGCATTGCCGATGGCGACGACGGCGCCAGCCATATGCGGCCTCCACAACTCCATCGCGGCGGCCGAGCGTGTCGTTCCCAAGGTGCGCGCAAGCTCCGGAACCGCCGCATCGCCGATCGTGCACACCACTTGGTTCGCCGCCGGCAATCGGCTGCGCGTAATGCCGTGGGCAACCATCTGCGTGTCGCACAGAATAGGCGCGCCGTTCTCAAGTGCGACGACAGCTCGTTCGGCAAAGTCCGGCGACATGGAAATATCGCCGGCGATCTCGATCATGCCCGTGGCGTGGATGATGCGCACGGCGACCTTCTCGGCGCGTCCCTTGAAGCGCTGCAGGTCAGCCTCGGCACGAATGATGGCAAACGAGTTGCGGTAGATCTCAGCTCCGTCGCGAATGTAGGAGCGTGACGCGACCATGGTAGAGGCTTCCTAGGAATTTTTGAGCAGCTCGGGCAGCTCGGAGAGGGATGCCGGCGGCACGAAGGTGCGCGGGCTGCCCCGCGCCGTATCATAGCGCAGCACACCGAAGCAATCACCAACCCCCACAAGCACAAGATCAGCCGGTTTGGAGCGGGCACAGCCCTTGGCGCAACCCGACACGTGGGCCGTGCGGCAGCCCAATTGCCGCAGGATCGGCACCAGTTGCCGTGCTGCCGCTCGGGTATCGAGAGCCGTCGAACGACAAGAGGGCGACCCCGGGCAGGCGTCTACCAGGAGCAGCGGGTCGTCCACGTCAACGATGAGGCTTGCTCGGGCGGCGATTTCGATGATCGCCGATGCGGTCTTCTCGCAAGTGACGCCAACGTAAAGAGCGCGCCAGGGAGAGAGACGGAATTCATCAACGCCGAGGCTGGCGGCCCCAATGGCGAGACGCTGCAAGGTTGCGGCGTCGAGCCGGCCGAAGGGCGCGGCGAAGCCGGCAGCGACGACGGCGCCGCCATCCGCGATCCGGGCGACCATCGCTCGCTGAGCGCGCTTCTCTACCAAGGCTGTCATCGGAGCGAGGCTCGACGTAACGGAGCCGCACAGCTGCCGCCAAGCGGCGTCAGAAAGATCGCGCATCTGGCAGTGCGCATCCGGCGCCACCGCGAGATAAGCATGCGCCACTTCGATTGCCATGCCGGCGGCAACCGCTGGCTCTGCGAGCCCGAGCCATGCAGGACCATCCGGACGATCGACGCCGATCGCCACCATCGCCGTTCCGCTCTCGCCAACGGCCTTAAGCCGGACGTCGGCTCGCTCGTCGTCAAGGGAGAGAAGCCCGCCACCGTCGACGACGAAACCGAACTTCGCAGGTAGCAAGCGCAGGGCTTCATCATTTGCGAGCCGCTCTTCGATCTCGCGCGCGAGCGGGCGAACGTCCAAGATCTCGTGCGGATCGATTCCAGCGAGTGGGCTGAGCATAACGTTGCGCACGGACTCTGCCTTAGCGCTTTCATCGAGCAATCCGATTTGCGCCAGCTCCTGCCAAAGCGCGCCCAAACTCTCGGTTTTGACGCCGCGCAATTGAATGTTGGCGCGGCGCGTCAAGTCGACGAGCCCATTGCCGTGGCGCTCGGCCATCCCGGCGATGGTCTCCAGCTCGCTCGGCCGGAGCGCGCCCACGCGCGGCCGCACGCGCACGATCAGGCCGTCGCCGCTTTCCATGGGGCGCCAAGCACCGGGGCACCATCCGCGTGCGGACTTGAGTGCGAGGCTCGTCATTGGTCGGCCCGCGCCAAAAGTCCGTGCCGCAAAGCTGCATCGCGTACGCGCGCAAGCTCGCCGTGCACAGCGTTGCGACGCGGTGTCCAAAGTCCACGCGCAATCGCGTCCTCAAGATGCTCAGCCATGGTCGCAGCGGCCGGCGCGTTGGCGATGATCGCAGCATCGATGGTCGCCGTGTCGGCGATGAGAGCGTCGTGCACGGCATCGAACAGATGCCCCGGCACGATCGCGGCCGTCGCCGCGAAGGCATAAAGGGCATCGACGGCCTGCGCCATCTCGGCGACACCGCGGTGCCCGTGGCCGATCATGCCTTTGATCCAGCGCGGATTGGTGAGCCGCCCGCGCACGATGCGCGCGACTTCCTCGGCCAGGGTACGAGCGACGGGCTTGTCGGTGCGGCTGGTATCGAGATGGTACAAAGCGGGATTGTTGCCGAGCTCAGCCGCCGCGGCGGCAAAGCCGCCGGCAAAATCGGCGACGCCGTCGCCATCGAGAAGGTCGCGCTCGCGGTCGTCCTGCGGATGCACAAGCGCATCAGTCGCGGCCACACGATCTGCAAACGCGGCCGGCGCGGCGACCGCCAGATCGGCGGGACCGTAGGCGTGCGTCGTCGCTGCAAGGTAAGCCGCCGCGAGCTCGCTGCGCGATGACCAATTCGTCTCGAGCACGACCTCGGCCGCACCGGCACCGTAGGTGCCATGGGCGCCGCCGAATACCCGCGCCAGGTTGGCTCCCTGTCGGCGTGCCATGGCCAACGGATTCCACTCGTCGTCCTCGTCGCGCTGGGCGACGCGCGACACGGCCATATCGAACAGCGCGATCTGCGACTGGAAAATGTCGCGGAAGAGACCCGATATGCGCAACGTCACGTCGATGCGCGGGCGGTCGAGCAGCGCGAGCGGCAGTACCTCGACTCCGGTGACGCGGTTGGAGCCCGTGTCCCAGATGGGTCTGGCGCCGAGATAGGCCAAAGCCTGGGCGAGATCGTCGCCGCCGGTGCGCAGCGAGGCCGACGCCCACAGGTCAAGCATGATCGAGCGTGGGTGCTCGCCTTTATCCTGCAGGTGGCGGCGCACGACCTCCGCAGCCGCGCGCACGCCGATCACTGCGGCTGTGCGGGTGGGAATGGCGCGCGGATCGATAGTCGTGAGATTGCGCCCGCTCGGCAGCACGTCGAGCCGCCCGCGCGTGGGCGCCCCGGCGGGGCCCGGCGGGACTCGGCGACCGTCGAGCGCCGCCAGAAGTGCGGCGCGCTCGCTGCCGGCGCAGTCGGCAATCAGCGCCTCGGCCCGCCGTTCCAGCTCTGGAGACGCGCCCGGAAGGTTCCTTAGCGTTGCCTGCAAGAGCTCGGCCCGCGCTTCGTCAGTTGGTGCTCTGCCGAACACGTGTAGACTATCGCGGATGGCAAGGTCCTTGATGTCGCAAAGTTGGGCGTCGAGCTTGGCAATGGCGGCGCGCGGAGCATCATCCCGCTTGACGCCGCACTCCTCGGCAAGTCCCGACCGCCACGCACGCTCGAGGATCTCAGCTTCCAGCAGCGGGCCTCGGCGGCGGTCGACGCCGTCGGCTTCCGAGTATTCCTCGATCAGTCCCTCGAGTTCACCCAAAGGGCCATGCAACCCCGCGGCGTTGAGCGGCGGCGTCATATGTCCGATGGTGACGGCGGAGATACGGCGCTTGGCCTGCACCGCCTCGCCCGGATTATTGACGATGAAGGGATAGATGACGGGTAGCGGGCCGAGCAGCGCTTCGGGAAAGCAGTCCTGCGACAGCGCCAGCGCCTTTCCGGGCAGCCATTCGAGCGTACCGTGCGTTCCGAGGTGCACCAGCGCGTCGATACGTTCGCTCTCGCGCAGTAGGGCATAGAGAGCGACGTACCCATGCCGCGGCGGACAGCCGGTGTCGTGATAGCCCTGCTTGCGGTCGGCGCGCGAGCCGCGGTCGGGCTGCAGGATCACCGTGACATTCCCCGCCTTGAGGCAGGGGAAGCGGAAGCACCCATCGACGCAGGTGGAATCATCCTCGGGAGCACCCCAAGCGGCCATGATCGCGTCGGCGGCGGCGTTGGGTAGCGCGGCGAACCAGGCCCGATACCGTTCGATGGGCATCCTGAGCGCTTCGCCAGAGTGAACATCGGTGAGCCGCCCGATGATCTCGCCAGCCGGCCAGGTTGCCCGGGCGGTCGAATACCCCGCATCGGTAAGTAGCCCAAGGATCTCGCGCACGCTTTCGGGTGTATCCAGCCCGCAGGCATAGCCGGTTCGGCCGGCGCGTGCGGGATAGTCCGAGAGCATGAGCGCGAGGCGCCGCTTCGCACGGGACTTGGCGCCGAGCCGTGTCCAGGCAACGCCCAGCCTGGCAACGAAGTCGATGCGATCCATCGCCGGTTCATGCAGGAGCGAAGCATGCTCTAAATCGTCGTCGGCTTCGGTTTCCGATTTGAACGAGATGGCGCGCGTGAAGAGCCGGCCGTCGAGCTCCGGCAACACCACGTTCATGGCCAGGTCGCTGGGCGCCAGTCCGCGTGACGATGTGGACCATGCGTCCTGGCTGCCGCCTGCCAGCGCGACCTGCAACACGGGGCAATCGGCAGCATCGAGAACCGTCGTATCGTCACCGCGGCGCGCCGAGAACGCTGTCGCATTGATGATGACGGAAGGGCGTCGTCGCGCGACGAGCGCGCTGATCGCTTCCGCCGCCAACGGATCCTTGAGGCTGGTGATAGCGAGCGCGATAGGCTCTAGCCCCTCGGCAGCCAATCTCTGCATGAGGGCGCGTATGGGTGCAGTGTCGGCCGCCAGCAGGCTGGAGCGATAAAAGACGACCATCGCCATTGGACGATCGCCGGCGGCGGACAATTCCGCGATATCAGCCGGCGTACCCTCCACCGTCATGCCGACTACGGGGCCTAGCTGCGCGGGCGGATCGGCCGGCGTCTCGGATTTGCGGCCCAAAAGCGTGCCGGCGAGCTTCAGCGCGTTGGTGAGGTTGCCGGTGCCGCCTGCGCGAAAATAGCGGTCGAATAGTTCAAGTGACTGCGGCGGCACGGTCGACAATGCGGCCAAACGTGCATCGGCGCGATCATCGCCCGGCAACGCCACGAGCCCTACATCGCGACCGCAAGCCGCAGCAACGCGCTCCAATCCATAGCGCCAATAGTCGAGACCGCCGAGACTGCGCACGATTACGAAGCGGCTCTTGGCGATCACGTTGTCGACGTAGAGATCGACGGACATCGGATGGCGCAGCCGCTTGAGGCTGGCGAGGCGCAAGCTGGGGAGCTCGTCCCGATTTGCCCGCCAGGCGGCGGCGAGCGCCGAAAGATCGCTATCGCTGAAGGAGAGCACCACCACGTCAGCCGGGGTTTGGCCGAGATCGACAGCCGTATCGATCTCATCCAGTGTCGCGGTTTCGGTCGCCAACAGATGCATGGGGAAAGAGCCTACACCCCTGCGATGGACCGCGCGATGGCCGCACGGTCGAGACCCTTCTGGCCAATGACGACGATTTGGCCACGGCGGGCTTCCCCCGGACGCCAAGCCCGGTCGAATTGATGCTGCAAACGCGAGCCCACGCCCTGGATCAGAAGCCGCATGGGCTTGCCCTTTACGTCGGCAAAGCCCTTCACGCGGAGGATGTCGTGCGTTCCGGTGATGCTGGCGATGCGTGCGACGATATCGGCGGGTTCATCGACGGAAGGAATGTCGACGATGAAGCTCTCGAAATCGTCGTGGTCGTGCCCTTCCTCCTGGTCGTGATGTGACGGCCGTGCGGCAAGATCCGCCTCTGCCGCGGCATTGAGGCCCAAGAGGATCTTGGCGTCGAGCATGGCGCCCTCGGTCTCGACGACTTTGACAGCGCGCGGCACCGCCGCCTTGATCTCGGCGGCAACGCGCTGGCGTTCATCCGCGCTCATCAGGTCAGTCTTGTTGAGGACGATGAGGTCGGCACACAACAGCTGGTCTTCGTAGACCTCCTCCAGGGGGTTATCGTGATCGACCGAGGCGTCGCCCGCTCGCTGCTGCGCCAGAGCTTGCGGATCATCGGCAAAGCGGCCTGCCGCGACCGCCGCGCCGTCGACCACGGCGATGACCCCATCCACAGTGACGCGGGATGCGATCGCGGGCCAGTTGAAAGCCTGCACCAATGGCTTGGGTAGCGCTAGGCCCGACGTCTCAATGAGAATGTGCTCGGGCGCCACGTCGAGCCCGAGAAGGCTTTCCAGCGCGGGAACGAAATCATCGGCGACGGTGCAGCAGATGCAACCGTTGGAAAGCTCGACGATGCGGTCCTCGCCGCAGCTCTCGATGCCGCAACTCTTGAGGATCTCTCCGTCGATGCCGATGTCGCCGAATTCGTTCACGATCACCGCCAGGCGCCGCCCCTGCGCATTCTGCAGTACGTTGCGCACCAGCGTCGTTTTGCCCGCGCCGAGAAAGCCGGTAACAATTGTACAGGGCACCTTAGCGACGCTGGTCATGCGTTCTCCGGTTCTGGTTGCACGAAGCCCAGCGGCGGCACGCGGGCGATGACACCCTTGCGGAATGGCGCAGGCCGCTCCGCCCAAGGGACGATGCCGTTCGTCGAGCGCTGGAACGCGAGCGCCATGTCGACAACGTCCTGCGTGTGCGCAACGGGATCTAGGTCGCCGACGATGTAGGTCCACTTGCCGGCAGCAGCGAGTGCGAGCGTGCACGGGCGCTTGCACACGGCGAGGCATTCAACGCCCTTCGCGGTGATGCCTTCAGCACCTGCCGCGGCCAGGCCTTTCTGCAGAGCTGACACGAGCTCATGTCCGGGCGCCAACGCATCGTCGGCGTTTCCTTTGCAGGCAACGCATATGAACACATCAACTTGCGAACCGGTCATGCGGCAGCTCCTGCTGCTCATTGCAGCGCCGGCTGACTTGCGCCTCGATCGCCAATGCGGCGCCACCAGAACCCGACGAAGAAGCCGGTCAGCAGCCAGAGCGTTGCGTGGACGGCAAGCGAGGTGGCCGCGAACTGTGCCGCGAGCTCGGGCGGCACGCTGCTCTTGTGCGCCTCGGCCGCGAGATGCGGCGCGCCCCAGGCGTGCGGCGCCACTAGGAGCGCCACGGCAAGGATGCGCAGCGCGGCCTTGTCGTACTTGAGAAAAAGCCAAGCGGCTGCCGCCGTTGCTACGGCCGTCAGCGCCCACCATTCCTGGCGCCCCGCCAAGTCGGCTGCGGGCATGCCCGGCAGCTCCGGGGCGAGGCC
The DNA here is from genome assembly GCA_036559705.1 of Hyphomicrobium sp. Classification (GTDB taxonomy): domain Bacteria; phylum Pseudomonadota; class Alphaproteobacteria; order Rhizobiales; family Hyphomicrobiaceae; genus Hyphomicrobium_A. Next base: position 60,897 of record DATBSP010000073.1, on the reverse strand, counting down.
CACGGCGGGAGCAAGCCCCGTGGCTACGAAGCCGGCGGCTGCCCATGCCATGGCGCGGCGCTCATCGATGCCGTCGCCGGCAACGAGCATTCCCGCCAGAATGATCAACGCGAAACCGACCGCCGTCGCGATCGTCGCCGTGCTCGTATAGAAGGTGCGCTCAAGACCGTCGGCGGGCGACCATGCTTCCGCCGCAGCTTCGCCGGCTGGTGAATGGGTTTCGCCGTCGTGCACCAGAATGTCGCGCGCTTCGCCGATATCGCGGTAGAGGCGCGGTGCCGTATTGAGCGAGGCGCTGCCTTGTGGCGCGGTCGCTCCGCGCTCGAAGACCTCCGCTTCAAGGATGATCGGGGTCGTTGTGTAGGCCTGCAGCGACGCGACGGCTAGGCCAGCCAGCAGCCCGGCCAGAAGGCCGACTGCAAGAACGCGAGTGATCATGGGCTTTGCTCAGTGACAGGGAAAGCTGAGCGCGTGGCGCGTATCGTGCGCCGCATTGTGGATGGTGCTCGAGTGCGCGAAGCCCGTCGTGAACACGAGCCCGACGCCGAACACAAAAGCAATTGCCGCCGCCGTCAGCGTCTCGAGACGATTATCGGTACGGACGGAGATCGGCGTCGCTTTGGTCTGGGTATTCATATGTCTCTCCTTGGCCACCCCACCGGGGCCATGCGAGTTGCAGATTGACGGCAGGTCTCCTGACTCTCGGGTCACCGCCATTGGCCACCTTCCCGGTTACCCAGTGGTGCGATTGCCGTTGGCTCGCCGACTACAGTTGCGGGGGCAGTTGCGGAATAGACTACAAGGGAGGCTTCACCGCATTCCCATTCAATCCCCTTGCGGGGAACCGTCCTTGGTTTGATAAGGGTACCATCCAAGGCTCGTCAATCGAATTTGCCGCAATGGCCACCGGCCCTTTGTCCCGATTGAGCGCCTGCGCGCCGATCGCGGCGACTGTCAAATCGGGGCATTGGCAGCAGGGCTTTGGTTGACCCAGAACTCATGCCGAGGAGGCGTGTACCATGGCTGAGACTGTCGAGGATGCAGAACGACACAAGGCCAAGATGGCAAATCGCAAGGCGGTCCAGGATGCGGAGGTCGCCGGCAAGACCATCGAGAAGGGCCTGCTCATCGTTCACACCGGTAAGGGCAAGGGCAAGTCGACCGCCGCGTTCGGCCTGCTGCTGCGTGCCCTCGGTCGTGGGTTCCGTGTCGGCGTCGTCCAGTTCGGTAAGGGCGCTTGGGAAACAGGTGAGCGCTTAGCAATCGATCGCTTTCCCGACCAGGTCGTATGGTATGCGCTGGGCGAGGGATTTACCTGGGAGACGCAGGATCGCGCTCGTGATGTCACCGCCGCTGAACGCGCCTGGGCCAGAGCCGAAGAGTTGATGGCCGATCCATCAATCCGACTCTTGATCCTCGATGAACTCAACATCGCGCTGCGCTATGACCATCTCGATCTCGCCAAGGTCGTGACGGCGCTGACATCGAGACGACCGGATCTACACATCGTGGTGACGGGCCGCAATGCCAAGGCCGAGCTCATCGAGGCGGCCGACCTAGTGACCGAAATGGCGCTCGTGAAGCATCACTTCGCCGCCGGGGTCAAGGCGCAGGAGGGCATCGAGTTCTGATGCCTGCCCGGGCCATCATGTTTCAAGGCACGGGCTCCGACGTCGGCAAGTCGTTGCTCGTTGCCGGGCTGGCGCGGCTGTTCCGCAATAGAGGGCTGCGCGTCAGGCCGTTCAAGCCGCAGAACATGTCGAACAACGCCGGCGTCACCGCCGACGGCGGCGAAATCGGGCGTGCTCAGGCGTTGCAGGCACGCGCGGCCGGGGTTGCGCTCAGCGTGCACATGAACCCGGTGCTGCTAAAGCCGCAGAGCGATGTCGGGGCGCAGGTCGTCGTGCAAGGACGCGTCATCGGCAACGCCAGGGCCGCTGAGTACCAATCCCTGAAGCCGAAGCTGTTGGCGGCTGTGCTGGAGAGTTTCAACCGTCTGTGCGGCGAAGCCGACATCGTTCTCGTCGAGGGGGCGGGCTCTGCCTCCGAGATCAATCTGCGCCGTGCCGACATCGCCAACATGGGTTTTGCGCGCGCCGCCGACGTTCCGGTCGTGCTCATCGGCGACATCGACCGCGGTGGGGTGATTGCCAGTCTCGTGGGGACGAAGGCCGTTCTCGAAGCCGAAGATGCGCGGATGATCGAAGGCTTCATCGTCAACAAGTTTCGCGGCGATCCTGCGCTGTTTGACGATGGCATGTCGCGCGTCCGTGAGATCACTGGATGGCGCGCATTTGGATTAGTGCCATATCTCGAGGATGCGAGCCGGCTGCCGGCGGAAGACGCGCTGGGAATTAAGTCGTCTCTGGCGGGATCGGGTACTTCGGCGCGCGTCGTCGTGCTTGCGTACCCGCGCATGTCGAATTTCGACGACTATGATCCGTTGCGGCTGGAGCGGAATGTGGCGGTCGAGTTTCTGCGGCCTGGTGTACCGATTCCGGCCGATGCCGACCTGGTCATCCTTCCGGGGTCCAAGGCGACGATCGCCGACCTCGCCGCGCTTCGTTCCGCGGGTTGGGACATCGATCTCACGGCCCACGTGCGCCGCGGCGGCCGCGTGCTTGGCATCTGTGGCGGGTATCAGATGCTGGGTCGCCGCATTGCCGACCCCGACGCCATTGAAGGCCCGCCTGCGGAGGTCGAAGGTCTGGGGCATCTCGATGTGGAGACCCGGCTTACGGGTGAAAAGCTGCTGGTCGAAGTTTCCGGCGAAGGCAGCCTCTCGGGGGCTTCGTTCAAGGGGTACGAGATGCACGTCGGCCGTACGGAGGGCCCCGATTGCCAACGTCCGCTGCTCAAACTCGCGGACGGCCGTACCGACGGAGCCGTGAGTGCCGATGGGCTTGTCGCCGGCTGCCATGTGCACGGCCTTTTCGCCGACGATCGGCAGCGCAGCTACTGGATGGAATTGGCTGGCGCGGGTAGCGCTCTCCTGCGCTATGAGCACGAAGTCGAGACGGTGCTCGATGCGCTCGCGGAGCATTTGGAACGACACCTCGATTGTGATGGGCTCCTCGCAACAGCCCGCGAGCCTCGTCTCACCAACCCAGCATGAGTGCGATCGCCGCCACTATGGCGGCCTGCACCACGCACGCCGTCCGATAGACGCGGAGGGCGCGCCGGATGTCGGCAGCTCCGGCGTCGGCTCGGCCGTCACCCATCCAGTGATCGTGAACGAGATTGCCGCCGTAGATGCGCGGGCCAGCGAGCTTGAGGCCAAGCGCACCAGCCATTGCCGCTTCCGGCCAGCCTGCATTAGGTGACCGATGGCTGCTCGCGTCGTTGCGGACCGCTTGCAGGGCGTCGCGCCCGCTGGCGTCGGGCAGCAGAGAGGCGGCAGCGCAAATCCACAGTGCCGACAGTCTCGAGGCGGGTAAGTTGACGAGGTCATCGAGGCGTGCGGCGCTCCAGCCGAACGCCGCGTACCGTTCGCTTCGATGTCCGATCATGCTGTCCGCCGTGTTGATGGTCTTATAAAGGGCTGCGCCCGGAAGGCCACCGACGAACAACCAGAACAGGGGTGCGACGACGCCGTCCGAGAAATTCTCGGCAAGGCTCTCTATGGCGGCGCGGCTGACACCTGCCTCATCGAGTACGCTCGTGTCGCGGCCAACGATGAGCGAGACAGCGCGCCGCCCGCCCGCAATGCCACCCTCCAAACCCGCCGCAACGGCATTGACGTGCTGATAAAGGCTGCGTTGGGCGATGAGCGGGCTGGCCACAACTCCTAGTGCGAGTAGATCAAAAGGGGCGGGAACGAATTGCGTGATGAGCAAGGTTATGGCGAGGGAGACCGCAACCGAGACGCCCAGGCACACGGCGAGCGACCAAACCCCGTAGATACGCCGCCGGGCGTACGACAGATGCGGTCCATTCCACCGCTGCTCGCACCATGCTATCAGCCGCCCGATCCAGCTGACCGGGTGACCGATGATCTCAAAGAGCCATTGCGGATAGCCTAGGGCCGCATCGAGTGTCAGTGCGGCGAGTGCGGTCAACGGATACATGGGCCTTCAATCCAAGGCATGCCGAGCGGAGGGAGCTAGCATGGTTGTGAAGCTCCCGGAAATCGTAGCGCACGGCGGCGACCTCGACGCCGCGCGCCGCCAGTTTCCGTCGGCGCCCGAACCGTGGATCGACCTGTCTACCGGCATCAATCCGCACGCCTATCCGTTTTTGCCGCCCGCCGCCGAGGCCTGGCAGCGTCTTCCACAACAGTCAGCCGATCACGCTGTGCGGCTGGCCGCGGCAAAATGCTACGGCGCCCATGACGTCGATATGCTGGTCACCGCGCCGGGCAGCCAAGCGCTCATCCAGATCGTTCCGCGGCTGATCGAGACCTCCGAAGTGGCAGTGCTGGGCCCCACCTATGCCGAGCACGCGGCTGCCTGGGCCCGCTGCGGGCACGAGGTGCGAGAAATCGCCTCGCTCACGGACACGGGCGATGCGCGCGCGCTGATCGTCGTCAATCCGAACAATCCCACCGGCCGTATCGTTGCCGCCGACGATTTGCGGCTTGTGTCAGAGCGGTTGGCGCAGCGCGGCGGGCTGCTGGTCGTCGACGAGGCATTTGCCGATTTCGCCACTCCGAGCGTCAGCGTTATCCCGCAACTGCCGCCCGCTACGGTCGTGCTTCGTTCATTTGGCAAAGCTTACGGATTGGCCGGTCTGCGCTTGGGTTTTGCCGTGGCACATGTGGAGCTCGCGAGGCGCGTGCGACTGGAGTTGGGACCTTGGGCCGTTTCGGGGCCGGCGCTCGCTATCGGTGCGCAGGCGCTGGCCGATAAGGGCTGGCTCGAGGACACGCGCGACAAGCTCAATGAAGGATGCCAGCGCCTTGATGAGCTTCTGGCGGCTTCCGGTTTCAAGTTGGAAGGCGGCACGCACTTGTTCCGCCTCGCCAGCCACGCGCGCGCGCACGACGTCGCCGATGCACTCGGCCGCGACGGCATCCACGTGCGCCGCTTCGAGGCGCATCCACATTGGCTGCGCTTCGGTCTTCCGAATTCAAGCGACGCGTGGCAGCGCCTCGAATTGCCGATGCGCAACAGCACGTCACGGCTCTCGCCCTAACGCATTGCTGCGCACGCGGACAAAGAATCCCTGTTCATCGACCCGGCAACGGGCGAAATTGCCGGGCTGAGCGACAGTAGCGCCCGCACCTATCGCTGGCTGTTCAATTTCCTGCACGACTACGATCTGCCGATCCTGTTGCGCAATCAGCCGGCCCGCGACATCCTCGTATGGTTGCTTTCCATCGCCGGATTGGTCATCTCCGTATCCGGCGTGGTGGTCGGCTGGCTCACGCTGGCGCGCGGCAGGTTCCCTTGAGGCGAAGCGACACGTATGAAGCGCGTTCTTGTCATCGGCATCGGCGCGGGAGGCGCTGACCTTCTCACGGTGCAGGCGATCGACGCGCTTAACGAGGCCGACGTCATCTTCACCTTCGACAAGGGAGCAGAGAAGGGCGATCTGGTGCAGTTGCGCCGAGAGGTTTGCGAGCGCTACCGCCGCGGCAAACCCTACAGTCTCGTCGAAGTGCCGAGCCCGCCGCGCGATGCGTCGGCGCCGAGCTACAAGTCGGGCGTCGCCGCCTGGCACAAGGAGCGGGCGGAAAACGTCAGTGCCCTCATCCGCGACGCGGTGCCCGCGGAGGGCTGCGGCGCTTTCCTCGTCTGGGGCGACCCAGCCTTCTACGACAGCACGCTGCGCATCCTCGAGGCAATCGCTACAGAAGGCGCCGAGCCGTTCGAATACGAGGTGATACCCGGCATCAGCAGCATTCAGCTGCTCGCCGCGCGGCACAGGATTCCGCTGAACGCCATTGGCGAGCCCGTGCTGCTGACGACCGGACGCAAGATCGCCGAAGCGTTCCCTCAAGAGCAGGATAGCGTCGTCGTTTTGCTCGAAAATGGCGGGGGCCTCGAATCCCTCGCCGGCCACGATGTCGAAATTTTCTGGGGGGCCTACCTCGGCACCAAGGACGAGGTGCTGATAGCGGGCCGCGTGGCCGACGTGCTCGAGGACATCTTGCGTGTTCGCCGCGCCCGGCGTGCCGAGAAGGGCTGGATCATGGATACCTATCTTCTCCGCCGTCGGCGCAGCGCCTGATCGACGCGAAACTCCCAGCCATATCGTCGCAGCAAGGCGACGGTCGGTCGCAGCGTCGTCGTCGCCCCGAGTCAACCGTGCGGCGTCCGACTTTCTTCATCTTATTGCGGATCAATACACGTTGCGGGCTGGTAACGCGGCCGGCCCAGCACAAATATGCCCGAACAGCTTGCTAAGTGAGCTCGCTGTCCGCATCTCGGTGCTGCCACCAGTAGGGTTCAGCATCCGGATGGCAACCGAAGGAGACGCCATGCACAGCAGCCGTCGAGGGTTCTTGCGCCTGGCAGGGCGGGCTTGCGTCGCTTCCGTCCTGGCGGTTGCGTCTGGACGCATAGCTTACGCCGCGGGGCCGGGCCATGATGCTGTCGTCAAACCTCCTCCGCTTGGCGCGAACGGCATGCCGATGCCTCAGAACAATGCACCTTCCCCGGATGCCGAACTTGCGCGCAGGATCAAGGCGATCTCGAACGTGTTCGAGGTCGGGCGGCCTGAGCCAGACTACGGCTATGTCGAAAACCTGGGCGACGGCCGCGGCTACACCGTCACGCAGTATGGCTTCTGCACCTACAACAGCGAGGTTGCGCAGGTCATCGATCGTTACGTCAGGCACGTACCGGGCACACCGCTGAAGCGCTTCCTGCCGCAGCTGCCACCCATCAAATGGAGCAACCAGGAGCTGAACGGCTTTGCAGCGGCTTGGCGCAAGGAAAACAAAGCTTCAAAGCTTCTCGGGGTTGCCTGCGATGAGGAGGCGGACGCGCTCTATTTCCGTCCGGCCGTCGAGGCGGCCGCCGCCGTCGGCATTCACTCGGCGATCGGCAAGTCGATCTTCTACGACACCCTTCTCCAGCACGGCGCCAGCACAGATCCAGACTCGCTGCCGCAGATTCTGCAGCGCACGATCGAGGAGAACGGCGACGTCGATAGCAGCTCTGAAGCTGAGTTCCTCAGAGCATTTCTGGCCATCCGCAGAGCGGTGCTGGAGGAGCCTGCCAATCGGGAGACAAGGGAGGTCTGGCGCGCCTCCGCACGGCGCGTCGATGCATTGCTCAATCTGCTCAACACCAATCCGGACCTCGTTCCGCCTATCGAGGTCGCCAATGCCGACGTCGATGTCACCGTGCTGTAGCGCGCTGACGTACCGTCATGGCAACTTCGGCGAGACAGCCGCCAAATTCACCGTTGCTTTGCGATCGAGCTTGCCCCAGCCGACGAAATGACCCTTCGCGGCGTTGGTGACCGACTTCGCCAGTACGTAATACAACAGTTGCCGGTAGCCGAACCGCTGCAGCACTAGCCACCACAGCAACCGCCAATTCTCGCGCTTTTCGAATATGAAGGCGACAACAGCTGTCGCCAGATCGACGGTTATGAAGATCGCATAGTAGAAGAGCGTCACCTTGAGGTTCGTCGCATCGAACTGCGCGCCGTGTTGGATGTAGTCCGACGTAACGGCGATCAGCTGCACGATGAGCAGCAAGTCGACGAACGGCGATATCAAGCCCAATAGGATCTGGAATAGCCATGCCTGCGGCAGCGCAACGAGGCCGAGCGAGCCGTAGCGCGGCCGCAGCGTGACGTCGGCGTGCTTCCATAGGCATTGCAAGGTGCCGAACGACCAGCGAAACCGTTGCTTGGCAAGGCCGGCGACCGTATCGGGCGCTTCGGTCCACGCCACGGCATCTGCGTCGAAGACCGCCTGGTAACCGGCCTTCTGGATGGCGATGGTCAGATCCTGATCCTCGGCGAGGGTATCCGTCGGGAAGCCGCCGAGCTTCATCAAAGCGGACCTGCGCCAGGCGCCGACGGCGCCAGGGACGACCGTGATGCAATCCAGGGCCGCGAGCGCCCGCCGTTCAAGGTTCTGCGCAGTGATGTACTCGAGCGCCTGCCAGCGGGTCAGAAGATTGATGCGGTTGCCGACCTTCGCGTTGCCGGCGACGGCGCCGATCGTTGCGTCGCCGAACCAGCGTGCGAGTCGCGCGATGGTATCGGGCTCGAAGTGGGTGTCGGCGTCGAGTGCAACGACGACCTCGCCGTGCGAGGCGGCAAGGCCCGTGTTGACCGCCCGCGCCTTGCCGCCGTTTGCCACGGTGATGAGCGTAACTCGCGGGTCGGATCCGAAATGCTCACGTACGACTTCGCTGGTGCCGTCGGTAGACCCGTCGTCAATGACGATGACCTCGAGGATGGCATGCCGGCTGTCGAGGATGCGCGCGACCGACCCGGCGATGACCTTGGCTTCGTTGTAGGCAGGTATCAGCACGGAAACGGCGACGCCGTCGCTTGCCGCAAGCGGTGGCGGCGGGACGGATTTGTAGCGGCTCCATATGGCCAGCCCGCACAGCGCAACGAGGCGCGCAAGGCCGAGGCCGATGGCAAGCATGAACAGCCAGTGCATCACGGCTTGCAGCCAGCTCGCAGTGATGAACACATACCAATTGACCACCGCCGAGCGATCCTCCGGCGGCACGGGCGGCATGACTTGGTTTAGCGTCCAGCCGGCAAGCTCCGACACTGGCACGATCTCTAGTCCCTTGGCGCGCAATCCGTCGATGATGCGCGGTAGCGCGGCTACCGTGTGGGATCGGTCGCCGCCAGCATCGTGCAGCAGCACGATCTGCCCACGCGTCTCGGGATTGGTGTCGGCCATGCGGTCCATGATCCGCTGCACGATCAAATCGGCTGACGGCCCTTGCCAGTCGTCGGGATCGACCCTCAGGCCTACCGTCGTATACCCGAGCGTCTGAGCAATCTTAACCGGCATGATCTCGTCGGGCGTAGTCGGCTCGGCATCGCCAAAGAACGGTGGTCTGAAAAGCCGCATCGACCGTCCGGTCAGCGCCTCGACCAATCGTTGCGTGGCGTTGAGCTCAAGTCGTGCGCCCTCGGCCGACGCTTCGGCGACATTCGGATGAGTAAAGGTGTGATTGCCGATCTCGTGGCCCTCGGCGAGGATGCGCTGGACGAGGCCGGGATTTGTCTCGCCGTTCTCGCCGACAATGAAGAATGTCGCCTTGACGCCCTTCCGCTTCAGGATGTCCAGGATTTGCGGTGTCCACTCGGCGCTCGGGCCATCGTCGAAGGTCAACGCCACCTTGTGGGGCACCCAGCCGGAGCGGCGAATGACATAGGAGGTTGGAATTTTGGTGAACGTCTCCGACGTGATGAGACGATGGGTCCTGTCGGTCTCGAACGTGCGGGCTCCACTCGCCGGCTCGGCGGCGATATTGAGGATCTCGCCCTGGCCTTCGATGTCGATGTCGCTGCCCGGAACGATCGTCTTCAGGTCCGCCGGTATGCCGGCGTCATAGGGGCGGCCAAACAGCGACCAGATCGAAGGGTCTTCCGATCCCAGGCGCCATAGGGCGTAGCCTTTGGGGCGAAACACGTCGGCGGCACGCATCTGATTTTGCGCCGTCACGGCATCGAGAAACCAAACGTGGTGGACGCTGCCGTCATCCTCCCGATAGTCGAAATGCGGGTTGAGCGTCTGCGCATCGAAGGTGATCGGCGCTTCCGATTCCTTCGACGCCAACACGATCTCCTGGAAGGTCATGTCGACGGCCGGCGGCTTGCCGGTCCAGTCATATCCGTAGTTGCCGATGGCAACGATGGTCTTGGCTGGATCAAGCTCCTGCATCCTGCGGCTGAGCTTGTCGACGAACCAGGATTGCGACGCGATGGCTCCCGGCTCGCCCTCCTCGAAGTGCTCGTCGTAAGCCATGAGAATTTGATAGTCGGTCGCTGCTGCGTAGCTGCGGTAAGTCCAGTCGGGATCGTCGAATGGCGCAGCGATAGCAACCACCCATCCGTGCGGCGCGAACGCGGTGCGCAGCTCGCGCAGGAAGGTCAGGAAATTCCGATGCGCGTCTTTCGGCACTTCCTCGAAGTCGATGACGAGTCCCTGAGCCTCGTTGGCTGCGAGGAAAGCAACGAGGCCGTCGATGCGCGCTTTGCGTTTGGCCGGATCAGCCAATAAGCGGGCGAGCCCTGGGCCATCCCATTGTCCGTCGGTGGCGTTCTGCAACATCGGCAGCACGCTGGGGCGCTGCTTTTGCTTGCGCAGCAGATCAACGGATTTCTGGTCGACCGCGGCTTTGAGTTCCAGGTCCGGCCCAGTGAGCTCGAGCCAGCTCGGTACTACCCAATCGAGCTTGGGAAGGGCGGCCGCGAGCGACGCGAAACTGCTGTCATCCCACGTCACGTAGAAGCCGATGGCAAGCGGCCGGCTGTCGGCGCGCCCGCGCGCGGCCAGGAGCTGCTTGGCCGTCGCCTTCGGCATCGTCGACCCCTGCCACTTGGTCGCGGCTGTCGTCGAGCGCGCCGCATCAGCCAACCGCCGCGCTGCCGGCAGCAGCTCACGGCGTTGCGCGACGTCGTTAGCGGTTGCTACGGCGGTACGCTTATGTGGCGGATCGAGGGGGAGTACGGAGACGGCCGGAAGGAAAAACAGACTGGCGACGAACAGCACGAGCACGATCGTACTGACGACAGACACGATCCAGCCGAGGTGACCGAGGATCACCGAGCGACGCCTAGTGGGATCGAAAAAGACTGGATGACGTGTCACGAGCTTGACCTTGATCGGAGCCGGGCCGGCCTACGACACGCGATCTGTTCGTATGCGGTCAGCCCGAAACGCGGCTCCTCACTGCGCCGATCGCATGTCCTGCCGCAGCCATATCAACGGCCGTGGGCAGGGCAAACATACTGTTCCGTAAGGTCGCCGACGGTCAGGCCGATTGGCGGCTGATGCCGGAGGCATCAAATCATGGTTCGCGCGGTTTAACTGTTTGTCGGCCTAAAGAGCTCATTTGCTGCCGCTTCACAATTTGCGTTTTCCGTCAGCCCCTCTCAAGCGCCAGCACGTTTTAAGCCGAGACGTGCCGGGCTTGAGACCTGCTTGCAGTTGGGGAAGGTGCCGGTGGTGCCCGACGGGCACTTCGGTTTCAACTTCACGAGCGGCTTGCAATTCGGCGGCGTGCCGCTCATCCCAGAGGGGCATTTCGGCTTCACGATCGACCTACACTTTGGCGGCGTGCCGATGGTTCCGGACGGGCACTTCGGCTTCTCGATCGTCTTGCACTTCGGTGGCGTGCCGGTGGTGCCAGGCGGGCATGGCTTCTTCGGCGGCTCGACGCAGCGCTTGCCGGTCCACAGCCAACCCTTCTTGCGGCACTCATCGGCCGGGCTTGCCGGGTCGACGCAGCGCTTCCGGTCCCAGATCTTGCCCTGCTTGCGGCATTCGTCGGCCGGATCGGTCGGTTTCACGCAGAGGCCGTTCTTGTCGCGCTCATAGCCGCGCTTGCAGACGCACTTACCATTGTCGTCGCGGTGCTCGTTTGGAGCAGGCTCGCACTGCGGCTTCACGTCCGTGACGCAGCGGCCGTTCTTGTCGCGCTCGTAGCCACGCTTGCAGACGCACGCACCCTTATCGTCGCGCACCTCGTTCGGGCCAGGCTGACACTGCGGCTTTACGTCTTCGACGCAGCGGCCGTTCTTGTCGCGCTCGTAGCCACGCTTGCAGACGCACGCACCCTTATCGTCGCGCACCGCGTTCGGACCAGGCTGGCATTGCGGCTTTTCGCCTTCGATGCAACGGCCGCTCTTGTCGCGCTCGTAGCCGCGCTTGCACACGCACTGATCTTTGTCGTTGCGGTACTCATTGCGGCCTGGCTCGCACAGCGGAGTTTCTTCAGCGACGCAGAGGCCGCGGTCGTTCCGCTCATAGCCACTCTTGCACACGCAGCGGTTATCGTCGTTGCGGTACTCGTTGGGACCCGGGTCGCACTTGGGGGCAGTGCCGGGGCAGCGGCCATTCTTGGGGACCGGCGTGCCGTCGGGGCAGCGCGCGGGCTCGGGGATGATGCGGACGCAACCGCGATCATGATCGCGCATGTAACCCGTCTTACAGACGCAGGCACCGCTTTCGCTGCGCATCTCGTTGGTGCCCGGCTCGCATTGCGGCCGGTCTGGCTTCTCGCAACGCTTGCCGGGGATCTTCGCCGTCGCGGCCGCGAGGTCGTCGCCCGCCACGTTGTTGTAACGTGTGCCAGCCACCGGAAAGATCGTGGCCGCTCGGTTGATGAGCTCGCACTGGCGCCCGTCCAGCACATTGACCGTGACGCCCAACTCGACCGTCTGGCCCTTTTTCATGTCGACGTGTGGGTTGGTGCACAGGTAGTTGGCACCACCGCCCGAGCAGCCCCAGTCCGCTGAGAACGACACGGACGTTGGCGCAAAGCCGAGCTGCTCGCTCACTTTCAGTGGGCCGTGATAGGGGTCGGGGCCGGTGTTGGTCACAGCGACCGTGTACTCGCAGCGGAAGCCCTCTCCGGACTCGACGCAATCGCCCTTAGAGACCTTCTTGGTCTTGAGGTTGGTCGGGTCGCAGGTGACCTGCAACACGCCAAACGCATCGACCCAGGAGAGGAACGCGTCGGCGATGGCAGTGTCCGCATCGTCGCCGGCATCGAAGTTGACATCGCTGCCACCCGCCGGTGCGACGATCGCCGCCGTGTTGGGCGATGAGCAGCCGGCGGCCTCTAGCGGCGCCAGCGGAATGCTGATGTGCACCGGGATCGCGAGCGAGGCACTTACAGGAATGTCGACAGCCGCGAGCGTATTACAGCCGTAGACGGGCGGCCCACCCGCGCAGGCCCAGGTCGGGTCGCCGACCGTCATGATGGACGCGGCGGGAACCGTCTCATTGACCGTCAGCATGCCGTGATAGGGCGACGGGCCGTCGTTGATGAGAGCGATCTCGTAGTCGCAGAGGATGACGTTGAACGGCATCTTGGAGCATTTGCCCGCGTGCAATGTCGTCTTTGTCAGCCGCAAGTTGCTCAGCGGGAGCGGCGCTCCAACGGGGACCCAGGCGCAGCTCACGCTGGCGTCACCCGACGCCGCGGGAGGCAGCGCCGGCGGCGCCACGCCCGGGGCCGAGATGGCGATGCAATTGCGCGCCCAGTAGCCCGGTGCCGGGCCGATAGGCATGGTCGCCGTGATGGAAAAGACCTGTGATGCTCCGGCCGCGAGCGTGAGCGGCGCAGTACACGAGAACGGCACTGCGGCGGGCGCTGGAAGGCAGCCGAGCGGTGGCGGCATGGTAATCGGAGCGGGCAGCGCTGCAGCCGGCCCCATGAACATGCTGTCGCTGAGAACGACGTCGCCGCTGAAGGGCAGCGAACCGTTGTTGGTGATGGTGACGCCGAACGTGCAGTCGCCACCCGGCGCGCATGCGGCCGGCGCGGTCTTTACGATGGTGAGGTGCGTTCCGCCTTCGGCGCAGGCTTCTCCGTACCACGGTGCCCCGAGCACCGCACAGTTGCGGAAGCCGTGATTGCCGGCGAGGAGCAGAGGGCCGGTGTCGATCGTGACGTCGATGAAATGGCTGGCGCCGGGCGGCAATAACTCAGGCGCCAGTGTGCAGAAGAGATTTGCAGCCGGCACCGGCGAACAGAGCCAGTGCGGGATGTCGGGTGCGACCGCAGTGATGATGACGGCGCCGCCCGCACCTGGACCGGCGAGGATCGTCGCTGCGTCCCAGATTGTGACCGGATCTACTGGCGGCGTACTGCCGCTGTTGGTCACGGTGATGACGCAGTGGATGGGGCCACCGAACGGGGCTGGCGTGCACACCTTGTCGATCCATACGCCCGGGCCGTGGGGAGGCGTCGGTACCGGAATTGGGCTCAGGGGCGGCGACGGCGCTGTGGCGGTTACCGCATCGCAAGGCGCGTAGATCGCGATATCGCCGATGCGGCTGTACAAGTCTGCGTCATCGTACTGGCCATCGTTGTCGACAAACCACGTCTGATATGGCGGCTCGTTAGCCGGGCGGACGTTGCCTTTGTCAGTTCCTTGCAGGCCATGCACGACGCGCGCGCCGCCCTTGAACTCGCGCTCCTTGTCCTCGCCTTCACGCAGGTGCTCGCCGCTGGTCCACAGGGTCTTTCGGCACTTGCCGAAGTCGATCTTGCCGTCGGCGTCGTAACCGTAGCTCAGCGCAATGCCGCCGAGGGTCGAGCGATGCGGCAGCTTGAGGCCGACGGCGAACTCGCCGACGTCTTCCGACCACGCTTTGTCGCTGTCGTTCCATGCGTAGCGGCGGACGACCGGTTTCTCCAGCTTGGCGAAGATCGAGTAGTCGTAGCTGCCGGTTAGGCCGCCGCGCTGCGACAGGTAGAGCCGGTCCGGACCGTCGAACAGTATGTCGGTGACGACGTTGTCGTTGGGCGTGTCCTTGACGTCGAACTCGGCGTGGGCGTCGTCCGCAAAGCTGCCGTCGGTGTTGAGACCGACCGACCAGATCTGTAAGGGCTTGGCGACGGAATAATAGACGCGTCCGCTTTGTACGGTGACGGCGAACACGCGCCGGCGGGCGTCGGCGAATCCCCACGTAAAGGGATCTTCGACGTTGAATTCTGGACGCTCGATGTTCGTCCTGCGCGAGGCATCGTAGGGAATGGCCTCCAGCCCTGCACCGGCTCGGCCGGTCGTGCCGTGGTCGAAGCTGCCACGCAGGCTGCCGTCGAGGCCCAAGCGATGAATAAGGCCGAACTCCAAGTCGGTGACGAAGAGCTGGCTGGTGGCCGCATCGTAGGCGACATTGCCGAGACCGGGACCTGCATTGTCCTTGTCGTCGTGCCGGATGTTAGCAAAGAGCGAAATGGCACCGGAGGTGCCGTCGATCTTCCAGACCGAACCGGGACCGCCGCCCTTCGGCACGCCAAACTGGCCGGGCATCCAGCGCGCACCGCGCTCGCCACTAACGAGCCTGCGGCCTCCCTTGGAAACGATTTGCAGGCCGAACAGAGACGTCGAGGTCAGATAAATATTGGGACTGCGATTGGCGGTGTCGCTGTCGAGTGCAGCGCCGAACACCTGGCCGATCTCTCCGGCCGTTACCTGGAAGGTCGACGGGGCGTTGGCCAGCGCTCCGGCGGCAGGGCCTCCGAGCCGCGCTAGATCGAACACACGCAGCACGGGACCGGCAGTGTCGATCAAAGTGACGTCCGTGGGGGACACGTCAGCCGGGACGTTGCCCCACACTCTGGCGCCCGAAAAGCCGGTGACCGCTGCGTCGCCGCGCTTCATGATGGCATCAGCGGCGATGGCCGGAAGAGGAACAAAAGTACAAGTCGCAAGCGCCAACAGAGCGGTGCTAAAGCGACGGCCAATCAAGCGCCGAGCGCGAGTGGCCTGCAAGGAGTTCATCAGTTGGCCTTAAATTATCAAAACGGACAATCTGCATGGTAGGTCGGGGCCATTCGACGGGTTGTTCCCCAAGGAACATTGGCCGCAACTGTCTTATGGAAATGCTTCGTTAGGGTTGCTGCAACACGGGGCGTCAAAACCCGCAATCGCTGAGGCCGGGATGGTCGTTCGGCCGGCGCCCCAAAGGCCAATAGAATTTGCGGTCCGCATCTGCAATCGGGTGCTCGTTGATGCTGGCGATGCGCCGGCGCATCAGGCCGTCCTCGTCGAATTCCCAGTTCTCATTGCCATAGGCACGAAACCAATTGTTGCTGTCGTCGTGGAACTCGTAGGCGAAGCGTACTGCGATCCTGTTGCCGGCGAAGGTCCACAGCTCCTTGATCAGCCGATAGTCGAGCTCGCGCGTCCACTTGCGCGTGAGGAATGCCACGATGGCATCGCGTCCGGTGAAGAACTCTGCGCGGTTCCGCCATTGACTGTTCGGTGTGTAGGCCAGCGCGACCTTAGCCGGATCGCGGGAATTCCAGCCGTCCTCGGCGAGACGAACCTTCTCGATGGCGGTTGTCTCGCTGAACGGCGGCAAGGGAGGGCGGGCCATTCTCGGGGGCTCCTAGGTGCTGCCGGCCGCCAAGTCGACTGTTGTCGAATATAGCCTAGGCTTCGCCGACTGGAGAACGAATTGCCGACGAACTCATGGGGCCTGGCTAAAGCGCCTTGCGGACGACGGCCTCGGTGAGGGCGGGCGAGCACAGCTCGATGAAGCGGTACACGTACCCTCGCAGATAGCGGCCACGCCGCACACCCAGGCTCGAGGTATTAGTGTCGAACAGGCTGGAGCAGCCGAGGCGGCGCAGTTTCGTGTCGCGCTCGGGGTCGAAAGCCATCGCGGCAATGATGCCAACGCCGAGACCGAGCTCGACATAGGACTTTATCACGTCGGCATCGAGCGCCGAGATGGCGATGTCCGGAATGAGCCCGTCCCGCGCGAACGCGTCGTCGATGCGCGTTCGGCCAGTCAGCCCTTCGTCGTAGGTGATGATCGGCCATTCGGCGACGTCCTCGAGCGTCAGGGATGCGGTGCGCTCGAGGGGGTGCCCCGCGGGGACGATGATAGCGTGCTCCCACGTATAGTAGGGGAAGGTCACGAGCCCCGCCGTATTCTCCATTGTGTCGGTGGCGAGCCCGATGTCGGTTTCGCCCTCGAGGAGGATCGCAGCGATGTCGCGCGGGCTCGCCTGGTTGAGCGCTAGGCGCACGTGCGGAAAGGCCTGCTTGAAACAGGCGATGATGGGCGGCAGCGTGTAGCGCGCCTGCGTGTGGGTGGTGACAATCCGCAGCGTACCTTCATCCGCAGACGAGAGCCGGCCGCCGATCTGCGAAAGGTTCTGCGCATCGATGAGCATCCGCTCGACGATTTCAATGGCCTCCTTCCCCGCGTCCGTCAGTCCCAGTAACCGCTTGCCGCGACGCACGAACAGCTCGATGCCGAGCTCGTCCTCGAAATCTTTGACGTGCTTGCTGACGCCGGATTGCGAGGTCAGCAGCGCGTTGGCAACTTCGGTCAGGTTGAAGTTGCAGCGGGCCGTCTCGCGAATGATGCGGAGCTGCTGAAAATTCATGCGCGGCCCGCATCGCAAGCGCACGCGAGCCGACGATTGATGCGCATGATGTCCCCGCAAAATGGCCTGTGGCGCGGAACCTAGTCGGTCATCGCAGTCGTTTGAATAACGATATTCGACTTAGCTTATGCAGAATCCTGCAATGGCCCTACACTGCGTCAAGGACGTCGATGCACTGCCTCAGACAACTTGCTCGTCGTAGCCCTTGGCCGCGAGAGTCTCGCGCAAGATCTCCAGCGCCTTGGCAAGCAGCGGACGATTGCGAGCGGCTCCAAGAGCGATGCGAATGCAGTTCGGCGGTGCGTGCGTCGTGGCAAAGGCGTCGCCCGTGACGACGCCGAGCCCACGTTTTTGCAACTCTGCGGCAAAGCGCACGCTCGATCTGGATTCGGGCAGCGACAACCACACGTGGTGCCCCTTGGGGTCCGCCGCATACGTCTGCCCCGCCAGGGCATCGCGCGCCAACCTCTGCCGCGCCGCTGCTTCCGCGCCCACGGCCTTGATGATGGCATTGGCGCTCCCGTCGCACATCCAGCGCGTCACGATGGCGATTGCCAGTGGCACCGGCATCTGCACCGTTGCGCGCAGGCTGCTGATCAGGCGTGCTGCGTCCCCCTGGTCCGGAACGACGACGAGCGAGGCGCGCAGGCCGGGCGTAATGGCCTTCGACAGACTGGCAGTCAAATAAGCGCGTTCGGGAATGAGCGTTGTCAAGGGCGTCACGCCCGTTGTGAGAAAGGCGTATGGATCGTCCTCGATCAGCGTAAGGCTGTGCTTGCGAATGATCTGGGCGATCTGCGCGCGCCGTGACGGCGGCATCGTCGCTGTCGTCGGATTGTGCATGGTCGGCATCAAGTAGACGACCTTGACCTCGGCGTTCCGCTGGCATGCGCGCTCCAGTGCCCCCGGGTCGAGGCCGTCGGCGTCCATCTCGACGCCGATCAGGTTGACGCCCACTGCGGCCGCGGCGGCCTTGAGCCCCGGATAGGTCAGCGTCT
Source organism: Hyphomicrobium sp. (assembly GCA_036559705.1). Classification (GTDB taxonomy): domain Bacteria; phylum Pseudomonadota; class Alphaproteobacteria; order Rhizobiales; family Hyphomicrobiaceae; genus Hyphomicrobium_A. The sequence goes on along the minus strand of DATBSP010000073.1, from coordinate 42,887 downwards.
CGGTGAAGACGCTGTCGCCCGGCGAAGTCAGCGTGAGGAGCAGGCAGAACAGGGCTGACTGCGTGCCGGGCGCGATGATCAGTCGATCGCTGGCGACGCCGGGTACGAGAAACTGCAACCAGTCGGCGGCCGTGTTGCGTTCGGCCCGGGTGCCTCCCGGCTGCTGGTAATTGAGGTAGGACTCAAGACTGGATTCGGCGCGCACCTCGCCGAAGGCCTTCGCCAGCCGGCTGGTGAGATCGGCATCCTGAGGCTGCGGCGGCAGGTTCATCGACAGGTCGATGCCGGGCGAAGCGGATTGCCGCGACTGGTGCGCGGGTCCGGCCTTGACGAACGTGCCGCGGCCAACCCTTGCCTCCGTCAACCCCTGTCGCCGCGCCTCCGTGTAAGCGCGCGTTACCGTCGTGAGATCGACCCCCAGAGCCACCGCCAGAGCCCGGTGCGTGGGTAGCAACTGGCCCTGGTGCAGGCGTCCGGCGGCGATGTCATCGGACAGCGCATTGACGATGCGCAGATAAAGCGGTCCGCCGCGGTCGGAAATTGTAGGCAGCCAATCCATACAAGCGTGTCATATAGCGCATTGCGGGGCCATACAATCCCCCCTAGCTTCCAAGGCGCCCAACCTTTAACGACGGTGACGAGATGACCGCTTTCGAGCCGACGATATGCCGACCGCCCTGCTGCGTGGGGCGACGTGCAAGTGTCCCAATTGCGGGGAAGGCCAGCTGTTCCGCAAATTTCTCAAGGTCAAGGACACGTGCAAGGTCTGCGGTGAGGAGCTTTATCATCACCGTGCCGACGACATGCCCGCCTACATCGTCATGTCGATCGTCGGCCACATCGTCATCGGCCTGCTGCTGTGGGTCGAGACGAACTTTGCCCCCGACATCTGGGTGCACATTGCTCTATGGTTCCCGCTCGCCATTGCCTTGAGCTTGGCGCTGCTGCAGCCCGTCAAAGGCACGATCGTCGCGATGCAATGGTATCTCGGCATGCATGGGTTTGGACCGCAGCGGGCCATCGTGAGCGCCGCACAGCAACGTGTCTCCTAGACGCGCCGCGTGATGACTGTTCGCCCCGACAACGTCTCGCTGCGCCATGCGTTGCTCGCCGTCGCCGTCATGGCAGTGTGGGGCTCCAACTTCGTCGTCATTCATATCGGGCTGGAGCATCTGCCACCGCTGATGTTTGCGGCCTTGCGCTTCACCGCCGCGCTGTTTCCGGCCGTGCTGCTCATCAGGCGCCCGGAGGTGCCGTGGCGCAATCTCGCCGCCTACGGACTTTTCATCGGACTAGGTCAGTTCGGCATCCTCTTCATCGCCATGAATGGCCACATCACGCCGGCACTGGCCTCGCTGGTCGTGCAGACGCAAGTCTTCTTCACCGTCGCGTTTGCCGCTTACCAGAACGGCGAGCGTGTGCGTCCTTTCCAATTCGTGGCGCTGACGGTTACTGTCGCCGGGCTGGCACTGATCATGGTGCATACGGACGCAAGCACGACGCCACTGGGTCTGGCACTCGTTCTGGCCGCAGCCCTGTGTTGGGCCTTGAGCAACATGGTGATACGCAGCTCGCCGGAAGCAGACATGCTGGGGTATGTCGTGTGGGCGAGCCTATTCTCCATTCCCCCGCTTCTCGCCGCTTCGCTCCTGTTTGAAGGCTGGCCGGCCATACGCGATGGCTTCGCGCAAGCTGATGCAGCGACCTGGGCCGCGGTCTTGTGGCAAGCGATCGGCAACACGCTGTTCGGTTACGCGGTGTGGGGCTGGCTACTGGCGCGCTATCCCGTTGCTTCCATCGCGCCCATGTCGCTGCTGGTGCCCGTGTTCGGCCTCGCCGCTTCGGCGATTTGGCTGGGCGAGGCGCTGCAGCCCTGGAAATTAGAAGCGACGGCGCTCGTGCTGCTCGGTCTCTTCGTCAATCTCATGTGGCCGAGGCTGACCGCGCCGCGGCGCGTGCGCGCAGAGCCCAGCACGGTTGTCTGACCCGATTTGGTGGGCGCGGCGTCAAAGAGCGGCCGCGCAGTCTCCACGGGCGAGGGCGATCCCGGCCTTCAGTGATTGCGCAATGCGCCTCGCTCTATCGTTGAACAGGTCGGCAGCCTGCGGCGGGCATACTGCCGTCGCCGTCTCGCCAAACAGCTGCAGCCAGCGTGCGAAATGCTCGCCAGAGATTTCCGGGATGGCGGCGTGCACGGGCATCGGGCGCCCCTTGTAGCGGCCGCTCATTAGGACGATCGAGGACCAGAAGTCAGTCAGCTTGGCGAGATGCTGGTCCCAGTTGTCGATCTTCGCCTCGAAAACCGGGCCAAGCACGGCGTCGGCGCGAACCTTGGTGTAGAACGCGTCGACAAGCTGGCGGATCATGGCCTCGGTGATGCTCAGCGCAACGCCGGGCGCTTTGGGATGGGTCATGTCGATCTCTGGCGGTATCCTGCTTGAGATGTATCTGTAGTCCGCGGATGGACAAGCACCTCACGCGCATTTGACGCATCGCGTCGGCAGCAATCGGCCGGACGAATGACACTATCGACGTGCCGCCAAGCCGCCAAAAGCGGCACGGTGGTCGACTGAAGCTCTCAAAACGTGGACCGCGGTCTCAGCCCGCTGCCGGGGCGGCTTCCGCAGCTGTGCTGCGCCAACGCACCACGAACTCCAGCGGCATGGCGATGGACCAGCGCACGCCCTCGGGCGGGAAGTCGTAACTGACGCTGGCGTTCAGCGCTTGGCCGGCGACGCGCTCGATGACGACATGGCCGAAGCCCTTGATCGCCGGCGGCTCAACTTTCGGGCCGCCGCGTTCCTCCCAGCGAAGCACCAGACGCAACGTGCCGCTGTCGTCGGGCTCGAATCCCCACGTGACGCGCACGCGGCCGGCCGAAGTGGACAGGGCGCCGTACTTTGCGGCATTGGTGGCGAGCTCGTGCAGGGCGAGGCCGAGGTTCTGCGCCGCCGTGGCGTTGACGAACACGGGCTGCCCGCGGCAGACCACTGCCTCCGACGAATTGCCGATGAACGGCTGCAGCACGGCGTGGATCAGCTCCTCCAGCGAGGCACCGGTCCAATCCTCGGCAACGAGAAGGTCGTGCGAAGCCGAAAGGCTATGCAGCCGCTGGATGAGCTGCGACTGTAGCGCGGCAACGTCGGTAGTGCTGCGTGCCGTCTGCCGCACCATGGCGACGATCACCGCCAGCAGGTTCTTGGTACGGTGTGACAGCTCACGCATCACCATGCGCAGATGCTTCTCATCGCCCTTGCGCTCGGTGATATCGCGGAAGATGGCGGAGACGCCGAAGATCCTGCCGTCCGGTCGCCGCATCGGCGCGACGTTTATGGCAACATCGAGCATGCTGCCGTCCTTGCGGCGTCGGACGGTGTCGCGCAGTACGTGCTCGCCGTGGCGCAGGTGACGGTACTTTTCCTCAAACTCCGCGCCGGCGTCTTCGGCGAACAGGAGCCGCTCCGACTGTCCGATCACTTCGTCGGCCGTATAGCCGAACATGCGTTCGGCGCCGGGGTTCCACGTTTGAATGATGCCGTCGGTCGACATCGAGATGATGCCGTCCGCCGAGGTGGCGACGATCGTCGCGAGTTGCGCGTTGCGTTCGGCTTCCTCGAGGTGCTCGGTGATGTCTGTGTTGGTTCCGAACCAGCGGATGACGTTGCCGGCGTCGTCGCGTATCGGCATGGCGCGCGATAGGAACCAGCGATAGATGCCGTCGCGGCCCTTCAGCGGGAAAGTGTCCTCCCAAACCTCACCTGTCGTCAGGCAGCGGTTGATCTTCTCCATGACGCGGTCGGCGTGATCGGGATGCTGCAACGGCGGCCATCCCCACTGCTTGGGCTCGTCGAACGGCAGCCCCGTGTAGTCGAACCAGCGCTTGTTGTACCAGTAGATGTTGCCCGCCTCGTCGGCCATCCAGGCGAACGCGGCGATGTTGTCCGCCAACGTCCGGAAGCGCGATTCACTCTCGCGCTGCGCACGCTCGGCGTGCACCCACGGCGTCGTATCGACGACAATGGCGAGGACGCCGGCAGGCTTGCCGGTGTCGTCACGCACCGAACTGTAGTCGAGGTTGGTCCAAACGTCCTCGGGGACGCCGCGCCGCTTCAAGCTAAAATGCTTGTCGCGGAACGACATCGATTCACCGGCGAGAGCTGTCTGCAAGACGCGGCGATTGAAGTCGGCAACCTCCGCCCATCCCTCGAGAACCGGCATACCAAGCAGCTTTGGGTGACGCGATCCCGCGAAGGCGGCATAGCTGTCGTTATAGATCATGATGCCGTCAGCGCCCCATAGCAGCACCATTGGGACTGGCGATGCGGTGACGATGTCGACGGCGCACTTGAGGCACGTAGGCCAAGTGTCCCGCGGCCCGACGGGAGTGGAGCCCCAGTCGAAGTCGTCGATGCGCTTCTTCATTTCGTTGATTGTGGAGGGTGGCATTGCCGGCGCTGCTAACGGTGTTCGAGGTGGGCGTCGCGATGTTCGAATCGTCTTCCTAGTCCTACATCGACTTGGGGGCCTCTTTCGGATTGGCGTGGACGCTAGCAAGCCGGAACCAACGACGCACAGTTAGGTTTCATAACAACAACGCCGCTAGCGGCCTTCAAGATGCGAGGAAATCATGGGTAATCTTCTCTACTGGGCCGTTATCTTTCTTATCATCGCCCTCGTCGCTGCTTTTCTCGGATTTGGCGGCGTCGCCGGTGTGGCGACGGACGGCGCCCGCATCCTGTTCTGGGTCGCGATAATCCTCGTCGTTCTATCGTTCATCGGCGGTATGCTCCGCCGCGGCTAGGGGCGCCCAGGGTCCGCGCATCCGAATTTAATGTCATATTCTTCAAAAGCATAGCCGATTTCAACGACCATGCTATTGATGCATGCCGCATGGCCATCGGAACTTTTCTCAGAGTTGAGCGTTTGTGCGGGTTGCGAAGACATCGACCAGCGGGCGGACTATAAAGGGGAGATCATGTCCATTTCAGAAATCATCGCGCCACAGTTGCCCTATCTGCGGCGCTTTGCACGCGTTCTGTCCGGCAGCCAGGAGAGCGGCGACGCGTACGTCGTCGCCATGCTCGAGGCGATTGCGGCAGAGCCGTCGATGTTCCCTGTCGACCTTGAGCCGCGGGTCGCGACCTACAGGAGCTTTCTCGACGTATGGAACTCGGTGCGCTTGAACCAGAAGAGGTATGAGACGCCGGTCTCCGAGCGGCTGGCCGCCGCCGACCGCAAGCTTGAAGCGATCACGCCGCGGGCGCGCCAGGCATTCCTGCTCATGGCGGTCGAGGAGTTCTCAACCTCCGATACCGCGAAAGTCTTGAAGACTAACGAAACCGAGGTGAAGGCGCTGGTCGATCAGGCTGCCTCCGAGATCGCCGACCAAGTTGCGACCAACGTCCTCATCATTGAGGACGAGCCGATGATTGCCCTCGACCTCGCCGATCTGGTCACCGGCCTTGGCCACGACGTCTGCGAGACGGCTCGCACGCACACCGAGGCCGTCGCGGCATTCAGGAAGCACAAGCCTGGGCTAGTGTTGGCCGACATCCAGCTCGCCGACGGCAGCTCCGGCCTTGAGGCCGTAAACGAGATCCTGCAGTCGTTCGACGTTCCCGTCATCTTCATCACCGCCTATCCGGAGCGCCTCCTCACCGGCCACAGACCGGAGCCGACGTTCCTCGTGAACAAGCCGTTCCGCACTGAAACGGTCCAGGCAGTGATCAGTCAGGCCTTGTTCTTCGACTACAAGGCACACCGACCGGATGCGCAGGTTGCAACTGTCTGACAAACCGAGGCGATGACCAAGTGCAAGGCGGGCTTCTGGCCCGCCTTTTTCTTTAACCTGCTCTGAGGGATCGGACTTAGACAGCGCGGGCCGTGCGCGAGCGCGGTGGGGCGGCATCAGGGTTTGCCTTCGGCTGCTCGGCCGGCGGGGAGGTCATCAGCTCGTTGAGGCGGGAGCGGGCGCGGTTGACGCGGCTCTTCACAGTGCCGACGGCGCACCCCGAGATGGCAGCTGCGTCCTCATACGAAAAGCCTTCGGCGCCGACCAGGATGAGCGCCTCGCGCTGGTCGGGCGGCAGTTTGGACAGCGCGCGATTGAGATCGAGCAAATCGAGGTGACCCTGCTGCTCGGCGGGCACCGAGAGCCGCGCCGCAAGTTGGCCTTCGCTATCGGCGATCTCTCGCTTGGTCTTGCGTAGCTCCGAGAAGTAGGCGTTGCGCAGGATGGTGAAGAGCCACGCCTTGAGGTTCGTGCCGACCTCGAAGGAATCAAGGTGGTTCCAGGCCTTTACAAGCGCCTCCTGGACCAAATCGTCGGCGCGGTCGCGATTGCCGCACAGCGATATGGCGAACGCGCGCATGTTCGGAATGGCAGCGACCAGGTCGTCGCGAAGTGTGTTGTCGGGTGCGCGACCGCTCACGTACTACTCCCCTCATCGCCGGCCTTGGTTGCGGCCGGCTTGCCGGGCTGTGCGCTTTCCAGTTTCTTGATGAGATCGCTAATGGCGTCGGGCACCGGGGCGTTGAGCAGCTCGCCGTAGGCGGCGCGTAGCTGCTTACCTAAAATGCCCGGCAGAACGTGCTGAAGACGGGCGCGACGCGCCTCGCTGTCGGCGCCGTCATCTGCCCCCTCGACGGTGTCCCGGGCAGCGCCTGCTGCGGTCTCGATGGGCGGGACGGCCTGCTTCAACTCCTGGCGGGCGCTGGCATCGTATGCCTTTCCCCAAGAGATCTTCTTCTCCTCGGACATCAGCGGCCCTCCCGCCTCCCTTTTTAGGTCGTTCTCGCACTCCCGGCCCTGGCCGCGGACCAGGGGCTTATGCGGGGGCGGACCATATCATCCCGCTCCTAAGGCTCAACAACGTCCAATTCGCTTATAAGTTCCGCTGCAGAATCCCGCCGCAGCACAATAGGCCCGCAGCACGAGAATTCTCTCGTTGTCGCAGGCCAAAACCCCTGAAGACCGGCCGCCGGAGACAGGTTGGGCCGTCCTTCAAAGGGCGCCCTTACCAGCGGTTCAAGGCTTCGTCGAGCTGCTTCTTGGCAACATCTTTGGCAATGCCGTAACGCTCCTGAATCTTGCCTTCGAGCTGCTCGCGGTTGCCGTTGATCTGGTCCAGCTCATCATCGGTGAGCTTGCCCCATTGCTCCTTCACCTTGCCGCGAAACTGCTTCCAGTTACCGCTGACGCGATCCCAGTTCATGTTTCGTCTCCCTATGCGGTTTCGTGTGAATAGAGGCAAACGGCTGGCCAAGTTGAAAGTTCCTAACCCGGGTCCTGCAAACCCCCACGCGCATTCTTAGCCATTCGTTGCTGCAGCGCGGAACCCGGTTGCGGGCGGGGCGTTCGACCTGACTCTACCCGCGCGGAGCCAGCCGTTAGCGCGAGATCGGCCATGGGGATGGGGTCCGGACAACTGATGCAAAGCAAAGCGTATTCGTCCAATGCGTGAACGGGTACGTCAGGGCGGGTGGTCCATTCAGGCCCAATTCCTGCTCTACAGCGCAGCATTGCTCATTCCCGCACTGGTCTTCAGCGGATTGATGATCGTGCGCTCGGCTTCGCTTGAGCGGGTCGCCATGGAGCGCGAAATCAACGATGTCGTCGGCGCCGTCGCGCTGGCGATTGATCGTGAGCTCGCGGCGACGACGACGACGCTCAACGCTCTAGCCTCCTCCCCGGCGCTTACCGACGGCGACCTCAAGGCATTTTACAGTCAGGCGATTGCGGCGCAGGAGGTAAGCGGCAACCAGATCGTCCTTACAAGCCGCAGCGGCAAGCAAGTCCTCAACACGCTCGCGCCGTGGGGCGCCGATCTGCCGCCACCAACCTCCGGCGACTGGAAAGAGGTCATCCAATCCGGCAAGTCGCAGGTGTCGGACGTTCGTCCCGGCGTCATGGCTGGCAAAGCGCCCACTTTCAGCATCAGCGTGCCGGTGAAGCGCGGCGCCAAGACGATCTACGCGCTGACTGCCTCCATCGATCCGCAACGCATTCTCGAAATCTTCCACCTTGCCAAGCTCGATCCCGGCTGGGTAGCGACCGTCACCGACAAGACAGGGACTGTCGTCGCCCGCTCGAAGGACTTTGAGAAGCACGTCGGCAAACTGCTACCGAAGGATCACTGGGGTGGCAGCGAGGCGCACGCCGGCTTGTGGCGAGCGACCGATGCCGATGGCGAGCCGGTCTTGCGCGCATCGACCTATTCGCAGCAATCCGGCTGGCTGGTATCAACCTCCGTGCCCGAGGCAATTGCCAACCGGCCGATTGTGCATTCGTGGGCACTCGTCGCCACGCTGGCAGTGAGCTTTGCGCTCTTGTCGGCGCTGCTGGCTTATCTCTTCGGCCGCAAGATTTCCGATCCCGTGTGCGCCCTCATGGAAAGCGCGCGCGAGCTCGGTCGCGGCGAGGCCGTGGCGCCGATCGACTCGTCGATCCGCGAGGTGCGCGCCGTCGGCGAGGCGTTGGCAAAGGCTAGCGAAAACCGCCAGCTGATGGAGCGCTCTCTGCGCGCCAGCGAGGATCGGCTACGGTTGGCCCTCGCCTCCGCCGACACCGGCACCTGGGACTGGGACTTGAAAGGCGGCACGCTCACCTGGGATCAGCGCATGCGCGAGCTGTGGGGTCTCGGTCCCGACGATCCCGTCTCCTTCGATATCTTCGTGTCGGCGGTCAATCCGCTCGACCGCGAATCCACGCTTGCCGCCATCGAGCGTGCTCAAAATGCGGCGATGCCTGTCGAGTACGACGTCGAGCAACGTGTCAATGGCATGCGCGACGGCGTCGAGCGGTGGGTGGCGGCAAATGGGCGGGCGCAGTTCGCTAACGGGGTCCCCGTGCGGATGACGGGCACGGCCCGCGACATCACGGATCGCAAGCGCTGGGAGGAGCACATCCAGCTTTTGATGCGAGAGGTCACCCACCGCTCGAAGAACCTGCTGGCTGTGATCCAGGCGATGGCGCGCCAAACGAAGCTCGCCAGCCGCGACGTCAACGATTTCGAGGTGCGGTTCTCGGGACGTCTGCAGGCTCTCGCCGCCTCACACGATCTGTTGGTGCAGCGTGACTGGCATGGCGTGTCGATCTCCGAGCTCGTCAAGTCGCAGCTCGGTCATTACCTCGACCAGCACGCCAGCCAGATTGCGATCGAAGGACAGTGGCTGATCGTTACGCCGGAAGCGGCGCAAAACATCGGTCTGGCTGTTCACGAGCTCTCCACCAACGCCGCCAAGTACGGCGCGCTTTCCGTCCCGGAAGGCCGCGTCGAGGTCCGCTGGGCCCGGACGGGCAATGGCAGCGACGATGCCCGCCTGCGTATGAGCTGGACGGAGAAGGGAGGACCAGAGGTTAGCCTGCCCTCTCACAAGGGTTTTGGTCAGGTCGTTACCGAGCTGCTCACCGCCCGTGCCCTGCAGGGCGAAGCTAACCTCATATTCGATCGCGGCGGGGTCTCCTGGACACTCGACATTCCGGCGGTCCATATCCTCGCGCAGCAGACATCCGCCGCCGCAGACACACGCTAATTGCCCAACCGGTCCGTAAACGCACAATGAAACCAAGTGTTGGAACTTTGCGCCCATTGTCGGGTTGAATGGCGATTCAACCACCCAGCTGGACAACTATAAGTGGAGACTGAGAAAAACCAGGAACTGACCAAGCTGATCGGACGCCGGTTGCGGGAAGCTTGCGGTTCAGATGTCGAGACAGATCTGCCCGCCGCGATCGCGCGCTGCCTCGGGGCTCTGCGGGAGGCCGAACATTTGCACGCACGAGTGACGAGCGATCGTGCCGTGCTCGATCGAGCAGCGACAGAAGAGTGTCTGCGCGACAAGACCGACAGCGGCTAGCTTGACGCAAGCTCATAACTCTGTGCGTCCTACAGCGTCAGAGGATGGGGCTATGGCAGACAAGAAGGAACTCCCGGGCCGACAAGTGCCCTGCCAGCTGTGCCCCTTACGCAAACTCAAAATATTCCGGCCCTTCACGCCCGAGGAGCTGGCGTTCGTCAACACATTCAAGACCGGTGAAGTCGCGGTGAAGGCCGGCGCGCCATTGTTCCTTGAAGGAACAAGTAGCGCGCACCTATACACCGTACTTTCCGGTCTCGCATTTCGCTACAAGTTGCTGCCCGACGGACGCCGGCAGATCCTCAACTACTGTATGCCCGGCGATTTCGTCGGATTGCAGGGCTCGGTGATGGGCGAAATGCAGCACTCCATCGAAGCGCTGTCCGACATGGTGCTGTGTGTCTTCAATCGAGAAGGGCTGTGGCGTCTGTTCGAGACGCACGCCGGCCTGTCCTTCGACGTCACCTGGCTAGCCGCGCGCTCCGAGCAGATGCTCGATCAGCAGCTCTTGTCCGTCGGCAGGCGCAGCGCGCTAGAACGCTGCGCCCATCTATTGCTGCATCTGGCGGACCGCGCAGCCGAGGTCGGCCTCACGCGCTCGCGTCATACTACACGCATCCCAATCACGCAGCAGCATGTCGCCGACACGCTCGGCCTGTCGCTGGTTCATACAAACCGCACGCTGGGCCGCTTGATCCGCGACCGCGCCATCCGTTGGCGGGAGCAGGAGTTCGAGATTCTCAATCGCGGCCGGCTAGCCGAGCTAGCCGGCGAGGAGACGACACCCAACGCGGTGCGGCCGCTGCTCTAGGCATCGAGGCGGCGCGGTCGCAGGCATTTTGCAATGCCCTCGGCAAGCGCTTGCAGAGTGTAGGGCTTGCGTACGATCGGCACATCGAGAAACCGCTCGGGGATCAACCGGCTGTCTCCGTAGCCGGTGGTGAACATCAACGGCACGGCACGCTGCTGCAGGGCATCGGCGACCGGGAACGAGGTCGTGGTGCCGAGACTGATGTCGAGGACGCCGATATCTGCCTTGGCCGCTGCTAGCCACGTCAGTGCCGCATCGGCCGTGGTGAAGGAATGCACGCTCGCCGCGCCCAGGTCGAGCAGCATGCCTTCCGTGTCGAGAGCAAAGATCGCCTGGTCTTCGACGAGACATGCAGCCCGCCGGCTGGCCCGCGTGGGACAGGTTCAGACGACCCGTTCGGCGAAGGCGGCGGGTTGCCGCCGCCGCTTGCCGCAAAGTCGGTGTGCAGAGGGCCGCGCCACTTCTGCACAAACCAAAGACGGGAGAGGTCGATCAATTCTCACCACAGCCCCGAGGGGAAGCCTCTTTTGCTTGGCACCCATAAGGTTCTGCGGTCGATCCCGCGATGTCATTTGATGTAGCGCGGCCGGTATGGAAGGCCGTTACGGCACAAAGCCGGGGATTCACCCCGGCTTCTCACTATCGAATTACACCTCACGACCCTACTTAGGCCGCCTGCTTGTTGAGTTTGCTTTCGGCCAGCTTTGTCAGCTTGCTGTCGGCCCCATGCTCCTCCTTGAGGGTCACGGAAAGGAGCTTCACCGCATCCGGCAAGCCGAGTAGTTGGCCCCACGACACCAGCGTGCCGTAACGAGTGATCTCGTAGTGCTCGACGGCCTGCGCCGCGGCGATCATTGCCGCATCGCGCGTGTCCGGATCCTTGATCTCCTTCATCTGCTCCTCGCCCTCCTTGAGGATGCCCTCGATGGCCGGACACTTTTCACCCTCAGCCTTTTTGCCGAGCAGCTTGAATACCTGTTCAAGACGTGTGACCTGCTCCTTCGTCTCGGCGAGATGCGAGTCAAACGCGCGCGCGAGCTCCTTTGAGTCCGCGGCCTTCACCATCTTCGGCAGCGCTTTGACGATCTGATTCTCGGCGAAGTAGATGTCCTTCAGCGTGTGAAGGAAGAGGTCGGAAAGGTTTTCGACTTTCATGGGGACGCTCCTCACGGTTTGTTATCCCCCACTCAACGCCACGTTTTTGCTATTGTTCCCGTGCCCTACCGCGCACGACTGAACATGATTTGGCCCGGTTTTTTGCTAATCTGCGTTGGGGATCAAACGACGTACCCGTAAGTGGCGGACACCTGGTCCGAATACCGCGTGCTGCGTTGATGGGAGAGATGCAATGGGCGCGATCATGATCCGCTGTCCGGCAACGGACGAGCTCATCCCCGTCGGTATCGACACGGATAAGGATAGCTTCCACGCCTTGCCTGAAGTCGCGGCCAAGCCGGTGAAATGTCCGGCCTGCGGTGGCCGGCACGCCTGGTCGAAGAAGGATGCGGTGCTCGAAACGACAATGCGCGTCCGCTCGAAGTGAAGCACGCCCTTAGGCGGCGTCGGCGAACTTTTCCAACGCCTCGATGTCGGTGATGCGCAGACCTTCGTTCGCCGGGGCGACCATGCCCTGCGCTTCCAGCTGACGCAGCACACCCGCCAGCGCATCGACGCTCATGTCCAGATGCTCGGCGACGGCGCCGGAGGAAAACTCCTCTGTGATGACGCTCGGGTCGCGGCCCTCGCTGGCGCTCATATGCGACAAGGCGGCAAGGAACGAAGCAACGCGCCTTGCCGGATTGCCACGGCCCCTTTCGATTGAGCGCAGCCGCATAAAGTCGAACTCGCGATCGCCGGCGGCGGCAAAGCGCGCGGCCAGCAGCCCGTCCGATTCGAGAAGCTTCTCGAACTCTTGCTCGCTGATCGGGCTGACGATGGTCTTAGCCACCGCCTGAGCCGTGCTGGTGTGCATGGACAGATGACCGAAGCCGATGATGTCGCCGGGAAAGGCGAACTCGATGACTTCGTGGTGTCCGTCGTCCCAACGCAGATAGTGGCAAAGCGCACCCCGCTCTACGCGGTAGAGCTGATCGCGCGCCTCGCCCGTATGAAAAAGCATCTCACCCGCGGCGAGTCGGCGCACACGCGCAGCAGCGCGCGTGCGGCTAAGACCAGCGCCGCTGGTTGGCGGGAGGCACTCTGCGTGGGACGAAGCAGAAAACATGGCACCACTCATACGCGTTTGGAGACAACGAAATGGGGGTCGCGGCTGCAACAATCAAGCCGAAATTCGAGCTAACCCAACCCCCTAGGCGATTTGGTTATCTCTACAACGCGGTTGTCTGGGCGCTGTTCCCTGGGGAACATCCATTGTTACGGCCCACTTGGCCGAACGTTACACATGCGCCGGCGACGCATCGGTTGTTTGCTTAATGACCGAGCACTCCCCCCGCGGCCCGCGCGGAACGGCATGATTAAGATGACCGTTTTCTACTCCGCTCCCTCGCGCGGTAGCCACCGTCGCTCCGCCGATCGATCAGCTGACGATTGCCAAGTCGGAAGGCAGGAACCTTTGCACGAGTGTGTGCATTTCTCGTTTTTGGAGGACGAAATGCACGAGCCAGAAGAAGTCTTGACCCCTACGGAGGCCCGCCAGGCATCCCCGCGCCAGTTGAACTTTCGTGTTCTAACCATGTCGCTGCTGCTGGCGATCATCGCCGGCGGAGCCCTCTACGCGCTGTTCTACGCCGGTGACACCAAGGTAAGCACGCCGGATCCGGCGCCCACGCAGCAGACCGCTCCTGGCCCCTAGCGCGTGGGTCGCATTGCTTCGAAGTGAATAGCTCGAATTAAGAAGGGGCGTCCTAGCGGACGCCCCTTTATCGTTCCACGTCGACTACATCGACTTCTTCATTCCATGCCGCTGCTGCGCCAAGTCGAGGTTGACTTGCACTTCCGGCACACGCGTTCGCCCGCCCACGCGCTGGGGAACGGGTCGCGGCAGATCAGGCACTTCCTAACTTTGTGCTCCGCGTGGCGCCGTGCCTCCCGCTCTGCCTCGCACGTATCGACGCAGCCGTCCGCGCACGCGTCATGGCACTCGGAGAACGCGCCCGTATGATCCTTCAGACTGGTCAACTCTTCCTCAGACATATTCACCAACTTCGACTTCTCGTCGGACGCAATCTCACCTGAACGCCGCCGGCTCCCCGGCGTTTCCAGGAAAAAGATTGAGATTTTCTGGATCCGGGCCTCGCCCGGCCTTGGAAGCGCGGCGCTTGGGCCGCGTATATCGGGCGGATTGACCCCTTTTTCAAGGGTTTTCGACGTGGCGCGACCATCGAAGCGGCGAAATGGCGGACGAGCGGTGCGGCTTTCCGACGCCAATTGTGGAAAATTCGAAAAATCGAAGCCGAGTTGGTGAACCGCCTGCGCCGCCGTTTGTTAACACCGCAACGAGAGTGAATGCTAGCGGGGTAGAGCAAATGTCGTTCACCACCACCACCGAGGGTCATAATGGCCGCGCCGGCTTTGCCCGCGCCGCTCGCCCTCAAGCTGCATGCGCCAATGACATCGAAGATGCGCTGATAGCCCGCCGCCGGGCTCTGGGCGGCACCGCCGATGATCCGCTGTCACGCGTCGCGGCGCTTCTCGTCTCGATCTCGCTGAACAACAGCTACGAAGGGCGCGATCCCAACTCGATGCCGGACACCCTCACGTCCGGCTTCGTGGCGGACTTGCTTGGCCTCGAAATCGGGTCTCTCGCCGCTCTCCTCGTCGATTTGCGCCGGCGCGGCCTGATCGACAGCAATTCCTCATCGACGCTCCGCCTCAAGGATAGGCCTGGGCTCGAGGCCCTCGCCGACGCCGGCTGACGTCGACGCTCAAAGTACCCGTTGGCAACGCTGCGTGCCGCGCTGCCGCAGTAAGGTAGACATCCGTTAATTGACTACTATGTTTCATGCCTCGCCAGGGCGGGGCCTGCCGTCCGCTCGCGCAAAATCATGGGCGCTTTCGGATGAGGGACGATTTTCCCAACCGGTGGATGTGGTCGGAAGCTTGCGAGATGGTCGCGCGAGCCGAGCGCATGCATCGCCAGTTCTTCCAGCCGGTACGCTCTCTTTCTGGCCAGCCGGCCTGGGAGCCCCCTGCCGACATGCTGGAAAGCGAGCGCGACGTGCTCGTGGTGGTGGCGCTGCCAGGCGTCAAGCCGGATGAGGTGGAGGTGGCGATCGATGGCGGTGATCTCGTCGTCGCCGGCACGCGCACGCTGCCGGCCGAACTTGCCTCGGCTGTCATTCACCGGCTCGAACTGCCGCAGGGGCGTTTCGAGCGCCGTCTAGCGCTCCCTGGCGGCCGCTACAGCGACGTCCGCCGCACGTTCGCCGACGGCTGTCTTCTCGTGCTGCTGACCAAATCGGAGCCATCGCGTGGCTGACACCGAGATGAAACTGGACGCACCCCAGACGCAGGACGCCGGCCGGCCCGCGGCCCCCGTCGTGCCGCCGCTGCCGGCCGACGCCATCGCCATCATTCCCGTGCGCGACATGACGCTGTTCCCCGGCGTCGTGCTGCCGGTCACCATTGGGCGCCCGGGTTCGATCGCCGCGGCGCAAAGCGCTGTGCGCGAGCAGCGCCAGGTCGGCATCCTCATGCAGCGCGACGGTGGGCAGAGCGAGCCGCAACCCATTGATCTGCATCGCGTCGGCACCGTTTCCAACGTTGTGCGCTACGTTACGGCGCCTGACGGCTCGCATCATCTCGTCGTGCAGGGCGATCAGCGCTTTCACGCCATCGAGTTCCTCAATGGCTGGCCGTTTCTCGTGGCGCGCGTACAGCGCATCTCCGAGCCGGAGGATCGCACGCCGGAGATCGAGGCGCGCTTCCTAAACCTGCAGCGCCAGACGATTGAAGCGCTCGAACTCCTACCGCAGGTGCCTCCTGAGTTGATCGTTGCCGTGCAGAACGTGCGTGCGCCTGGCGCGCTGGCCGATCTGGCCGCCGCCTACATGGATATGAAGCCGGCAGAGAAGCAGGAGATACTCGAGACGATCGACGTGTCGGCGCGCATGGATAAGGTGTCGGCGCTGCTCGCCCATCGCATCGA
This sequence comes from Hyphomicrobium sp., assembly GCA_036559705.1. GTDB lineage: Bacteria > Pseudomonadota > Alphaproteobacteria > Rhizobiales > Hyphomicrobiaceae > Hyphomicrobium_A. The sequence continues at coordinate 27,111 of DATBSP010000073.1, read as the reverse complement.
GGTGCTACGGCTGTCGCAGGAGATCGGCCGCCAGACCAAGGCGGCGCTGGACGAGCGCCAGCGCGAGGTGCTGCTGCGCGAGCAGATGGCGGCCATCCAGCGGCAGCTCGGCGAAGGTGAACAGAGCAAGGCGCAGGACATCGCCGAGCTTTCCGAAGCCATCGCCAAGGGCGGCATGCCGAAGGAGGTCGAGGACCAGGCGCGTAAGGAGCTGCGCCGGTTGGAGCGCATGCCGGAGGCGTCGCCCGACTACGGCATGACGCGCACCTATCTCGATTGGCTGATCGAGCTGCCGTGGAAGCTGCCCGAGGAGCAGCCGATCGATATCGCGCAAGCGCGCAAGATCCTCGACGAGGACCACTACGGTCTCGACAAAATCAAGCGGCGCATCGTCGAGTTTCTCGCAGTGCGCAAGCTGGCGCCACACGGCAAGGCACCGATCCTGTGCTTCGTCGGTCCCCCCGGCGTCGGCAAGACGTCGCTCGGCCAGTCGATTGCGCGCGCCATGAACCGAAAGTTCGTGCGTGTCAGCCTCGGCGGCGTGCACGACGAGGCGGAGATCCGCGGCCACCGGCGCACCTACATCGGCGCGTTGCCGGGCAACATCATTCAGAGCATCCGCAAAGCCGGGGCGCGCAACTGCGTGATGATGCTCGACGAGATCGACAAGCTCGGCAGCGGTATCCAGGGCGATCCGCGCGCCGCCCTGCTCGAGGTGCTCGACCCCGAGCAGAACTCGACGTTCCGTGACAACTACCTCGCGGTGCCGTTCGACTTGAGCCGCGTCGTGTTCATCACCACGGCCAACGTGCTCGACCAGATTTCCGGGCCGCTGCGCGACCGCATGGAGATCATCCAGCTCTCCGGCTACTCGGCCGAGGAGAAGTTCAACATCGCGCGCCGCTATCTCGTTGCCCGGCAGCTCGAGGCCAACGGGCTGCGCGCCGATCAGGTTACAATCGACGACGAGGCGCTGCATGAGATCATCGGGCTCTACACGCGCGAAGCTGGTGTGCGCAATTTGGAGCGCGAAATCGGCAAGGTGCTGCGGCACGCGGCCGTGCGCATCGCCGAAGGCGAAGGTGGGCCGATCCGCATTGCAGCGTCCGACCTCGCCAACATTCTCGGCGCGCCGGTGTTCGAGAGCGAAGTCGCGATGCGCACGTCCGTGCCGGGCGTCGCTACCGGGCTCGCCTGGACGCCGGTCGGCGGCGATATCCTGTTCATCGAAGCAACGCGCGCAGCAGGGAACGGCAAGCTCATTCTCACCGGCCAGCTTGGCGAGGTGATGCGCGAGAGCGCGCAGGCGGCGCTCAGCATCGTCAAGAACCGCGCTGCTTGGCTCGGCATCGACGACAAGCTGTTCGAGAAGATCGACATCCACGTGCACGTGCCGGCGGGTGCCATCCCCAAGGACGGTCCGAGCGCGGGCGTTGCGATATTCATCGCGCTCGCCTCGCTGATGACCGATCGGCCGGTGCGCAGCGACACGGCAATGACCGGCGAGATCAGTTTGCGCGGGCTCGTGCTGCCCGTTGGCGGCATCAAGGAGAAGCTTGCGGCGGCGGCGCGCGCCGGCCTGACGCGTGTCATGCTGCCCGCCCGCAACAAGAAGGACATCGAAGATCTGTCGGAGGAGACGCGCCGGCAGCTCGAGCTCATCTGGCTCGATCACGTCGAGAATGCGTTCGGAGCCGCTCTCGAAGTACCGGCGGCAGCGCGCAGCGCCTAGAGCCGGCCTATACCCAGGCGAAGATCACCGAGGCAACGAGGCCGACGGAGAGGAACAGGCCGGCCCAGGACAGCGCTTGCTCGGCGGACATTTGGTAGGCTCCCGGTGGTTAGCGGCGGGAACCTAGCGGGTCGGCTTTGCACGCAGAACGATGAACTTCTGCATTGCTTATTCCGAAAGCTGCAAAGTCCGGCTGTGTCCAGCGGGCAGAATTTTCGCGGCCCGGTGCCCGGCGAAACGTGATTTCTCCGAGGAGCCGCGTTGCCGCGGCGGCATTCCACCGGTGCGCAATTCGATGCCGGCTCGTCCTGCGGGGCTCGCCCCCCGCCGCCGCCCGTGCTAGGAGCGCGCGGATGACAGCTTCCCCAGCGAAAATCGACGCGCCGGCCCCGAAAAAGCCTGGGCACATACCGACCGTCGGCTTCGTGTCGCTCGGCTGCCCCAAGGCGTTGGTCGATTCCGAACGCATCCTGACCAAACTGCGCGCCGAGGGGTATCGCGTGGCGCCCGACTACGCCGGGGCCGACGTGGTGGTGGTCAACACCTGTGGGTTTCTGGACAGCGCCAAGCAGGAGAGCCTCGATGCGATCGGCGAGGCCATGGCCGAGAACGGCCGCGTCATCGTCACCGGCTGCTTCGGCGTCGAAGAAGGGCGCATCCGCGAAAGCCACCCGGGCGTTCTGGCGGTCACCGGCCCGCATCAATACGAGCAGGTGGTCGAAGCCGTGCACGCCGCCGTACCGCCGCTGCACGATCCGTTCATCGACCTTGTACCGGCCGAGGGTCTGCGGCTGACGCCGCGCCACTACGCCTACCTGAAGATCTCCGAGGGCTGCAACAATCGCTGCTCGTTCTGCATCATCCCGCACCTGCGCGGCGACCTCAAAAGTCGGCCGTCGAACCACGTGATGACGGAGGCGGAGCGCCTGGTGAAGGCCGGCGTCAAGGAGCTGCTAGTCATCAGCCAGGACACCAGCGCCTATGGGCTCGACATCAAGTATGCCGAGAGCCCGTGGAAGGCCCGCGCGCTGCCGGCCCGCTTCCAGACGCTATGCGAGGCATTGGGCGAGCTCGGCGCCTGGGTGCGGCTCCACTACGTCTATCCCTATCCGCACGTCGACAGCGTCATCCCGCTCATGGCCGAGGGCAAGATCCTTCCCTACCTCGACATCCCCTTCCAGCACGCCTCGCCGAAAGTCTTGAAGGCGATGCGCCGTCCGGCAGCGCAGGAGAAGACGCTGGAGCGTATCCGCCGCTGGCGCGAGACTTGCCCCGACCTCGCTATCCGCTCGACTTTCATCGTCGGCTTCCCTGGCGAGACGGAGGAGGACTTCCAGTTCCTGCTCGACTGGCTGCGCGAAGCTGAGCTGGCGCGCGTTGGCTGCTTCCGCTACGAGCCTGTTGCCGGCGCCCCGGCCAACGATCTCGCCGGAGCCGTGCCGGAGGAAGTGAAAGAAGACCGCTGGCACCGCTTCATGGAGACGGCGAAGGAAGTGAGCGAGAAACGCCTCGCCCGCATCGTCGGGCGCGAGATCGACGTCATCGTCGACGAGGTCGATGAAGAAGGCGCACTGTGCCGCTCGCAGTGGGATGCGCCGGAGATCGACGGCGGCGTGTTCCTCAACGGCGACACGGACCTCAAGGCTGGCGATATCGTCAAGGCGCGCGTCACCAACGCCGACGACTACGACCTGTGGGCCGAGCGTAGCTAGGCTCGGCTAAAAGCCGTAGATCGCTATGCCGATTCCGAATGCCACAACCGACAGGATGCCGATGAGCGTCGGCAGCAGCGCGAGGACTGTGGCCAGTGTCAGGCGTTTGCCGGTCAGCGCCAGCGCGGCGATTGCCAGAACCAGAATGGGTGGCAGGATGACCAGCGCGACGGTGAATAATCCACCAGCGCCATCGCCCCGCAATTCCAGCCCGTGCAGTTGGATGGACGGCAGGTAGCTGATCCAGCCGACGAGGATGACAATCGCCATCGATACGAGAGCGCCCGGCAGGTTTCCGCGCACCAGGAAGAACAGCGTGACGGCGGCCGCGATGGGACGCAGGATGATGGTCGCGACGATGATCTTGCCGCCGACTCCTGGTAGCGGTTGCGCTGCCGGCACGGCGGCGGCTTGACTTTCGGCCATCCCCAGATCCCCCAAGGTCTATCGCCTAGGAGTAACAAGCCGACGACGCAAATGGCAACGACGCTTCAACAAGGATGCTCTGGATGAAGAACCGCCACACGGCACATCCGCTGCGTAGTTGCCGTTTTGCTCGCGATAGGAACTTCATTGCGATTTCACACGTTTGCGTCGCGGACCAGCTGAGAAACTTTCCGCATCCGGGAGACGCACAATGGGATTGTTCACAAGAGACCTGAAGACCCTCGAGGATCTGTTCATGCACGGCCTCAAGGACATCTACTACGCCGAGAACCAGATCGTTAAGAACCTGCCGAAAATGATCGAGGCGGCATCAGACGCCGAATTGAAGAAAGGCCTGAAGGCCCATCTCGTCGAGACAGAGATCCAGGTCGCGCGGCTCGAGCGGGCCTTCGAGCTGTTGGGTGAGAGCCCGCGCGGTACGCGCTGCCCGGGTATCGATGGCATCCTGTCGGAAGGCGACGAGCTTCTGGGCGATGTCGACGGCCGCACGGTAACCAATGCTGCCGTCATCGCCTCGGCTCAGGCCGTCGAGCACTACGAGATCACGCGTTACGGCACGCTCATCGCCTGGGCGACGGAGCTTCGGAAAGACGAGGTCGTCACGCTGCTGGAACGCAACCTGCGCGAGGAGAAAGCGGCCGACAAGAAGCTCTCGGCCATCGCCGAGGCGCGCGTCAACAAAGGTTCTAGCCGCAAGCTTGCCAAGCGCCGCAAGAGCGGTGTCGGGGCGCGTCGCGTGACCGTCCGCGAGGCTTCGAAAGCGCCGGTAAAAGCGCGCAAGCGGCCGACAGCGCAGCGCCGCCGCGCCAGCTAGCTGAGGTGGCCAATTGAGGGAAAACGGCAGGCGCTCTACCGGCACCTGCCGCTTGCTTTAGTGCGCCAGCACGTTGGCCAGCACGACCACCACGGCGGCGACGCTTACCGCGCCGAATAGCAACCAGGCGCGCACCATCATGCTGCGTTCGATGCGGCGTGCCTCGTCCTTGAAGGATTCGAACTCGGCGAGCTTGCGGCTTACCGCCTCGAAGCTGTTGTAGGCGTGGTAGTCCCCGCCGGAACGCTGCTCGATCTTGTCGAGGCGCGCCTTGAGATCGCGGCAACCGCGCAGCAACTCTTCAAGCTGCGCTTGCTTGCTGCGCTTCTCGCTCTGCTGGTAGTTATGCCAACGGTGCTCCTGCGCAGACGATTCCTGCAGGTCAGCGACCTTGGAGGCGAGCTGCCCAAGGTCGCGCGACATGAGCCGCAATGTCGCCTGCAGTTGCTCGATCTTGCTCGCCGTCTCAGCCACGAAGCTGTCGCGGGCGATCAATGGAACCGACGGCGCAATCTCATAGCGCACATCGGGGGCAGTTTTCTCAATGGCGGCCTTACTCAATAGCGCCGGCCGACCGCGGCGTTCTTCAACTCTCAACACGTCAGACGTCTCCCCACGCGCAACGCAATCTGCACCCCATCCGGTGCCGGAAAACAGCAGGCAGGTGTCATCGTTCGCCGGGCTCACAAGAGGGTGCAGACAGGCGTTCTCCCGCCGAGAAACGCGTGCTGCAGACCCCCGTGAGGCCGCAACGTCGTGACAAGATTTTGTCTTGAGCTTCAGTTTGTTGACGATAACTCAGACGGCATAACTTGGCTAGCCTCGCGCGGTGCAAATCACAGATGATCGCAGAATTTTTTTCGCGACCCGCACTGGCCGAGTGACCGCGCCGCAACTTGCCCGTTGACCGCCATCAGCGCGGCCGACCCATATCGCTCGCCGGCGGCAGCGCCAACACTTCGTCGATGGGTTGCAGATCAGCGGGTGTGAGCGTCAAAGCAAGCGCGCCGATGTTCTCGGCAATGTAGCGGGGTCGTTTGGTGCCTGGGATTGGAACGACGGGAACGCACAGAGTTGCGTTTAGCCATTGAGCGGCAAATTGCCGTCAACCGATCTGGGCGCGGTGGCGCAGAAAATGATCGGCCAGGACGATCGCCAGCATGGCTTCGCCGATCGGCACGGCCCTGATGCCGACGCACGGGTCATGACGCCCCTTGGTGACGATATCGGTTTCGGCGCCGTCGCGGTCGATAGTCTTGCGGGGCGTGAGGATCGAAGAGGTCGGTTTCACCGCGAAGCGACAGACGATGGGCTGGCCGGTGGAAATGCCACCGAGGATGCCGCCCGCATGGTTTGACAAGAAACAAGGCTGCCCGTCGCGGCCGCTGCGAATCTCGTCGGCATTCTGCTCGCCCGTGAGTTCCGCCGCGCCCATGCCGGCACCGATCTCGACGCCCTTCACCGCATTGATGCTCATCATCGCCGAAGCGATATCCTGGTCGAGCTTGCCGTAGATCGGTGCGCCCCAACCGGCCGGCACACCTTCGGCGATGACCTCGACGACGGCGCCGATCGACGATCCGGACTTGCGCACCCGGTCGAGATAGTCGGCCCAATGCACGGCGGTGGCGGGATCCGGGCAGAAGAACGGGTTGGCATTAACGGCGTCCCAGTCCCACAGCGAGCGGTCGACGGGGAGATTGCCGATCTGCACCAGCGCCCCGCGGATGGTGATGCCTGCGAACACTTTGCGCGCAACCGCGCCAGCGGCAACGCGGGCCGCTGTCTCGCGCGCTGAGGACCGCCCGCCGCCACGGTAGTCACGGATGCCGTACTTCTTCCAATAGGTGTAGTCGGCGTGCCCGGGACGGAACTTGTCGACGATGTCGCCGTAGTCTTTTGAGCGCTGATCGACGTTGCGGATGACGAGCGAGATCGGCGTGCCGGTCGTCACCTGGCGTCCATCCGCGTCAGGGAATACGCCCGACAGGATCTCCACCTCGTCTGGCTCCTGGCGCTGCGTGGTGAAGCGCGATTGACCCGGGCGCCGCTTGTCAAGGAACGTCTGGATATCGGCCGCCTCCAGCGGCAGTCCCGGCGGACAGCCGTCGACCACGCAGCCGAGCGCAGGACCGTGGCTCTCGCCCCAGGTCGTCACGCGGAACAGATGGCCGAAAGTATTGTGGGACATCGCCTGTCGCCGTCGGTGAGGGGAATGGCGACGCGGATGCGCGTGCAACCTTGGCGCCGTGGCAGTTGTGCCAGTCTTAGGAGTGCAAGCGCATGCCCGCAAGGGTCCTGGACGGCAAAGGCAGTGACAGACTCGCTCGACCCAGTTTATCTGGGCGGCAGTACTGCGTCGCGATACGCGACAAGCTGCTAGGAGATAGCACGATAGAGGACGCATTGCTTCGCGCGATGCGCGATCTCTGTGCATTACCGCCGCTTGGCGGGGGACCGCCGGTCATCATCAGGCTACGCCTTGGGACCACAGGTTTCGCAACGTTTTCTGAGCTTAAGGGCGTTAGATCCGCCGGTCGCGTGTCGCAAGCAACGTATGCGTCACGGGCCGGCCCTTGGCCGTGCCCGAAAATCAGTGCTGCTCCTTGCCGGCTTGAGCAACCGTCACCGAGCGGCCGTCCGACGTCACGGGGAAGAGCCGGAGCAGCCGCTGCTTCGGCTCTTCCTTTGTCCGGCGCAGCGTCACTACAACCATGTCATGCCATCGCGGCGCAGGACGAGAATGCGATCCTGTGGCACCGGCAGCTCCGGCACGATCGGCGCGTCTAGCCCGTAAAGGTGCCCGCGCAGCACGCGGCTGACACCCCCATGGGCGGAAACGACCGTGTCGCCGGTCAAATCCTTCAGCCAGTCCACGGCGCGAACCGTCAGATCCTCGTAGCTCTCACCGCCTTGCGGGCGCCAGCGGAAGGTATCGCGTGCGCGGGCCTCGATGCCCGGCGGATCGATGGCCGGCAGATCCTTGGCGAAGATGCCCTGCCAATGGCCGTAGTGAATTTCCTTCAAGCGCTCGTCGAGCGTGTAGGCGCACGGCTCCAATCCCATGATGCCGCGCACGATCTCCATCGTTTCGCGGGCGCGCAGCAGCGGACTGGCGACATAGTTGCAGTGAGCGACGGCGGGGAGCAGCGCACGCAGCGCTTCACCGTTGCGTCGCGCTTGCCCGCGGCCGATCTCGTTCATGGGAACATCGGCCTGGCCTTGGTAGCGCGACTGCGCGTTCCAATCGGTCTCGCCGTGGCGGATGAGATAGATGGTGGTGTCGGCGCGCATCGCTGCGATACGCTCCGCTTGGCTCAGCTGTCCTCGGACTTGGCGACGGTGATGTCGGGTGCGTCCTCGTTCTTCATGCCCTGCACGTGATAGCCGGAATCGACGTGGTGCACCTCGCCCGTAACGCCGCGCGACAGATCGGACAGGAGATAGAGGGCGGCGCTGCCGACCTCTTCAATCGTCACCGTGCGGCGCAGCGGAGAATTGTATTCGTTCCAGCGCAGGATGTAGCGGAAGTCGGCAATGCCCGACGCGGCCAGCGTCTTGATGGGGCCGGCCGAGATGGCGTTGACACGGATGCCGCTCTTGCCGAGGTCGGCGGCGAGGTAGCGCACGCTGGCCTCGAGCGCGGCCTTGGCGACGCCCATCACATTGTAATGCGGCATCACCTTCTCGGCGCCGTAGTAGGTCAGCGTCAGCATTGATCCGCCCGGCGGCATCAGCTTCTCGGCGCGCGCGGCCAGCGCCGTGAACGAGTAGCAGGAGACAACCATTGTCTGGATGAAGTTCTTCTCGCTCGTGTCGATGTAACGACCGTCGAGCTCGGCCTTGTCGGAGAAGGCGATGGCGTGAACAAAGAAGTCGAGGCGTCCCCAAACGCGCTGCAACTCAGCGAACACCGCATCAATGGAGGCGGCGTCGACGACGTCGCAGGGCAACACGACCCTGGAGCCAAGCTCGGCGGCGAGCGGCTCGACGCGTTTCTTGAGCGCGTCGCCCTGGTAGGTGAAGGCGAGCTCCGCACCCTGCGCCGCAGCCGCCCTGGCGATGCCCCAGGCGATCGAACGGTTGTTAGCTAAGCCCATGATAAGGCCGCGCTTGCCAGCCAATAGGTTGCCTTTCGCAACCCCTGCGCTCGGCATAGGCTCCGTCATGGGTCTCTCTCTGTTCCTAGTTATCGCCCGGTCCGTTCGGCGCGCATCCTACACAAATGGACTGTTGGGTCCAGATGGGCGCATTTAGCAGGGGTAACAGGAAAAGGCCGGCTTGTAGCCGGCCTTTCGCCGAAGTCGGAGCGGGAAGGGGGAAACCGCTGCTTCAGCCATCGAGCTGCCAGCGGCCGCTCGGCAGCCGGCAGGCGATTCCTTCTTGCTTTTTGGTGTTTTTGCCCGTCGTCATGAGGACAATCAGGTGCCGGCACACCTTGCCGCCGCTGTCCTTGAACGACGCGGTGGGCTGTACGATACCAGACAATCTTCCATGCCAGCGGCGCCAGACGTAGGTCTTGCCGTCGCTAACCTCGGAGAGCGCGTATTGGATGCGCTCGAGGGCGGCGATCTCGTCCTTCTCGTCAAGCTCGTGCGGAGGAACGGCGATCTCGACTGTGGTTCCCGGCACGGTCGGCAGCGGTGTGGGAGCCGCTGCGTTGACGGGAGCGGCGGGAGAGATGGACGTCTCCCACCCCTCGTTGCCGCCGAATGCCGCGGTCGAGCTGAGCATGATGTGAGCCGCGAGCACGAGCCCGGTGGCGATAAGGGCAGCAAGCGTTACAAGAGAGGTTTGCGAACTCATGACGCTTCACCTGATGACGCTACGATCCGCGACTTGCGGTGTGACCTGTAGTGAGTATCGGCTGCTTTGGTTAAGACCGACTGAAGAGGTGTCCCGCATGCGGACTGTGTCGGTTAACGAGGTGTTGACGTGAGCAACGATGAGGCCAGCGTGACGGATGCAGTTCTTGAACCCGGAGACTTCGCCGAAGCCGCCGAGCCGTTCGCGCTATTCGATGCTTGGTTCAGCGATGCGACGCGCCACGAGCCGAACGACCCGAGCGCAATGGCGCTGGCGACGGTCGATGCCGTCGGTCATCCCAACGTGCGCATGGTGCTGTTGAAGTCCGTCGATCCCGCCGGGCACACCGCGCGCGGCTTCGTCTTCTTCACAAACTACGAAAGCGCCAAGGGGCGCGAGCTGGTCGCCACCCCCTACGCCGCGCTCGACTTCTATTGGAAGAGCCTGCACCGGCAGGTGCGCGTGCGGGGTCCCGTGATGCCGACGAGCGCGGCAGAGGCGGATGCCTACTTCGCCACGCGCCCGCGTTCGGCGCAGATCGGCGCCTGGGCATCGCAACAGTCACAACCGCTGGAAAGCCGCTTTGCACTGGAAAAGGCCTTCGCCGCGCAGGCCGCCAAATACCTCATCGGCGCCGTGCCGCGGCCGCCGCACTGGTCGGGCTTTCGCGTCACGCCCCTCGAGATCGAGTTCTGGCACAGCCGCTTGTCGCGGCTGCACGAGCGCATCATCTTCAAGCGTGAGGCCGCGGGCGGCGACTGGGTTAAGACCCGCCTTTATCCCTAGTCGCTTAGGCCCGCCCGGCGTACCGCCTTGACCCCGCCTTAGCGGCCGGGCAAACCCAAATGGCGGTGCCTTGTCAACGATGGTCGCTTATGCCGAGGAGTGGCAAACAGAAGCGCAAGACCCTGGTGCTGACGGGTGCCTCGCGCGGCATCGGCCACGCGACGGTGATGCGCTTTGCCGCCTCAGGCTGGCGCGTGATCAGTTGCTCGCGGCATCCTTTCCCCGAGAACTGTCCGTGGGAGATGGGACGCGAAGATCACATGCAGGTCGACCTCGCCGATGCGGCCGACACAGCGCGCGCCATCGTCGAGCTGAAAGCGCGATTGGCGAGTGATGGCTCGCAGCTGCACGCGCTCGTCAACAACGCCGGCATCAGCCCGAAGGCGGACGGTGGCAGCCGGCTCAATTCGATCGACACCGAGATCGATGCGTGGCGGCACGTGTTTCAGGTCAACTTTTTCGCGCCCATCATGCTGGCACGCGGGCTCATGGACGAACTCGAGCGCGCGCAGGGTGCCATCGTCAACATTACGTCCATCGCGGGAAGCCGCGTGCATCCGTTCGCCGGATCCGCCTATGCTACGTCGAAGGCGGCGCTGGCCGCGCTGACGCGCGAGATGGCCGCCGACCTCGGCCCGCGCGGCATTCGCGTCAACGCCATCTCGCCGGGCGAGATCGACACGGCAATCCTGTCGCCCGGCACCGGCAAGATCGTCGAGGAGCAGATTCCCATGCAGCGCCTCGGCTCGCCCGAGGAGGTCGCCCGCGCCATCTATTTCCTGTGCAGCGAACAGTCGAGCTACGTGCACGGGGCGGAGTTGCACATTAACGGCGGCCAGCACGTATAAGGGGCTCCGCTGGCGCCCGGCTTTCTGTGGGGTACCGCTGCTTTTCGCCCGATTCTGCATTATTCTGCGCCGACGAAGACTTCGGATCGTTCTCGCCACATGGTACCCACAGTGATCCAGCTCAAGCCTGTAAGGCCACGTCGCGCATGAGGCCGCCGCCACCGCAGGGCCCATCCTTCTTTGCCCGCTGGACGAGCCGCATAGCCGTCTTTTCCGCGGTGCTTCTGGCGACTGCCATTTTCCTGCACCGACTGTTCTCGCTGCCGACGCCGATCGCTGAGAACTTGACCGGCGTCGCCTTTTTGGGTGCCGGTCTTTCGCTGCTGATGTCCGTCGCGGCGACCGTCGGTATCTGGCGCACGGGGCGCCCCGGCACGGCGCGCATCGTGTTCGCCATCCTCGTTAGCCTTGGGTTGATGCTGTGGCCGCTCATCTTCCTGCCGAAGTACGAGGGCCTGCCGAGCATCAACGATGTGACGACTGACATGACGAGCCCCCCGCGATTCGTGGAGATCGCCAAGCTGCGCCAGCCGGGGTCCAATCCCGTCGACTATCCGGGCCCCGCCTTCGCGCGCAAGCAGTTGGCCGCCTACCCGGATATCAAGCCGATCGAGATCGACCGCTCGACCGACGAAGTCTTCGAGCTCGCCGTCGAAGCGGCCAAACGGCTGAAGATGGAGATCGTGCACCAGGAGGCGCCCGATCTATCGGCCGGGCGTCCCGGCCTTATCGAGATCGCCGACCGCACGCTGATCCTCGGCCTCTACGACGATGTCGCCATCCGCGTCGCCGGCTCCGAGCAGCACGCCCGCCTAGACGTCCGTTCGGCCTCGCGCTACGGCGACCACGACCTCGGTCGCAACGCCGACCGCGTGCGCGTGGTCCTCAAGGAAGTCGTGACGGTGATGGAATCGACGGTGCCCCCCGCGCGCGCCGAGCCCAGCGAGGAAGCGAAAGACGTTAAAGAGGAACGGCCACGCAGTCGACGTTCGAAGAATCGTCGCAGGCGATAAGTCCCCGCTCGGTCAGGTGGTCGATGTGGGCGCGCAGCGACAGCGTCGCTGCGCCGACGACGGCCTTGTCGAGGTCGCGGTAGATCACCGGCAGCAGCGCGCGCACTGTGTTGGTGCCCTTGCGCACGGCTTCGAGGATCGCCTGCTCGCGCCACTTGCGATGCAGGAGGTACGCCTTCACCGTGCGTCGCGGCTCGTTGATCGGGCCGCCGTGCCCCGGCAGCAGCAGGGTCTCGTCGCGGTCGAGCAGGAGTTCAAGCGAGCGCATGTAGTCGGACATGCGACCCTCTGGCGGTCCGACGACCGAGGTGTTCCACGCCATGACGTGATCGCCGGAGAAAAGGATGCGCGGATTGTCGAGCGCTAGGCACAGGTGATCGGGCGCGTGACCGGGCGTGTGCAGCGCCGTGAGCGCCCAGCCGTCGCCATCGATCGCGTCGCCATGGGCGAGATGCACGTCGGGCGCAAAGTTGTGACCGACATACTCCGCGTCCACGTCCCCTGCACCCCCGGCAGGAATAGCTGAGCGGCGAAAACCGAAGGTTCGAGCGCCGGTCGCCGCCTGCAATGCGCCTACTCCATCGACATGGTCGCGGTGCGCGTGCGTTGCAATGATGTGCGTAATCTGGCGCCCCGCCGCCGCGGCAATGATCGCCGCTCGATGCGCGGCATCATCGGGTCCGGGATCAATCACGGCAAGGGCGCGATCGCCGACGACGTACGTGTTCGTGCCCTTGAATGTTAGAGGCCCTGCGTTGGGGGCGACGAGGCGTGCGACGACAGCCGCCATGGCATCCGGCACCCCATAGGCAAAGGTCATTGCAGTATTAAATTTCAAACTCTCGCTCATGGACCTTTGTCGGTGATCGCGAATAACCGCTTGCTGCGCGGCTAACGTAGAGACGGATTGCCGCGCTTGCCAGCGCTCCAGCGGCGCGGGGGAACGCATCTTCGCCCAGCGGGTTAGTCAGACCATCGAAAGGAGGTGCAACATGGCACGCGAACGAGGCTTTCCCGCTTCGCGCCGACCGGGCCTGGAGAGCGCAACCACCTGGGTCTTCGGCATGCTTGGCCTCGGTATCCTCGCTGCGCTACTCGTCGTGGCGGTGGCCCCGCCGGCCGGGGATAAGACTAATGGCCCGACGACGAGCAGTGAGCAGGTAGTACCCAACACGCCGCCGCCCGTGCGGACGGAATAGCCACGGGTGTAGCACTCCTCATCGCCTCTCGGGCGCATCAATCCGGCTGCTAGGTGCAACCGGACAGTTCGTCGTGCGTTGTCAGCGCGCCATGCATCACCCAAGCGCCCCCCATGCTTAGAGAAGAGTCCAATGTCGAGGAGGTCGCGACCGCCTCGCTTGCCAGTGCGGACGAAGCCGGTTTGCGTTTTGTCGCCGACGATGAACCGGGCATCTCGCGCCTTCGCTTCGGCAAGTCGTTTCGCTACAAGTCTTCGTCCGGTGCAATCCTCAAGGATGATACGACGCTTGGCCGTATCCGCAGCCTCGTCATCCCGCCGGCCTGGACCGAAGTGTGGATCTGTGCGCGCCCTGACGGGCATATTCAGGCGACGGGGCGCGACGCTCGTGGGCGCAAGCAGTACCGCTACCATCCTGGTTGGACGCGCGTGCGTGACGAGGCGAAGTTCGATCGTCTGATTGACTTCGGCAAGTCACTACCAAAGGCGCGCCGGACCATTCGTCGCCACATAAGCGAGCGCGGCCTCGGTCGCCGCAAGGTTCTGGCCACCGTCGCCTACCTGCTCGACACGACCTTGGTGCGCGTCGGCAACCGCGAGTACGCGCGCAACAACAAGAGCTATGGCCTGACGACGTTGCAAGACCGGCACGTCACGTTCTCGGGAGCCGAGCTGCGCTTTCAGTTTCGGGGCAAGACGGGCAAGGAGTGGAAGCTCAAGCTGAGTGACCGACGTGTGGCGCGCATCGTCCGCTCGTGCCAGGAGCTACCCGGGCAGCATCTCTTTCAATATGAGGACGACGAGGGCATCATCCGACAGGTCTCGTCGGCGGACGTCAACGCCTACATCCGCGAGATTGCCGGTGCCGAGGTGACGGCAAAGGATTTTAGAACCTGGGCCGGCACCGTTCTTGCAGCCATGGCGTTGCGCGAGTTCGAGCCGGTCGAGGCGGAAGCGTCGGCCAAGCGGAACATCCGCGAGGCGATCAAGGCGGTGGCCGCGCGGCTTGGCAACACGCCTGCCATTTGCCGCAAATGCTACGTGCATCCGGAGGTGCTCGCCGCTTACCTCGAGGGCAAGTTGGCGCGGCTTTTGGAGAGGACGCCGAGCAAGACCCTGAAACGCGCGTTTGCTGCCCTTCCCGCCGAGGAAGCGGCGACTCTGCTGCTCCTGCACGTGCGCACTTCGGGTGGGCGGGGCAGCGACTGTTAACTGCTTCTGGCCAGGAAGTGGAACCACAACCGGAGTGGCGCATTGGACCTCGAGATCGCCAACTCGCGCGAGGCCAACATGAATCGCGTTTCTTCGCAGTTTGCCGCCATCTTGATGCTCAGCTCCGCGGTTCTACTCGGAGCCGGGACCGCCTTTGCGCAATCGAGTGGGTCGTCCGGGGGCGGATCGTCGGGCGGCAGCAGTAGTGCGGGTGCAAGCCGCGGCGGTGGATCGGCGGCATCCGTTGGCCGGGCCGGCGCAGGTTCGATGGCACCGCGTGTCGGTAGCAGCGGCGTCGGCACGAATGATCCGCGCAGCCTCGGCAATCAGCCGGCGACGTCGGCGTCTCCCGGCAGCACGGCACCGGGCACCTATGTGCCGAGCACCACACCGGCTCCGGCAGGTACGTCGACACCCTCCGGCACGGGATATCCGTCCGGCCCCGCGCTCGAAGCCGCACGTCAGCGCGCCCTGCAGGCACCGGGCGGCGCAGCAATACCTCCTACCGCGGCCGGCGTCGGTGCCGATCTTAGCAGCACGTCCGAGGTCGGCAGCGACAGCGTGACCGAGCCGGAAACGCCCGGCCTTCCCAATCAGGCGCAATCGAACCGCGATGCGGTTGGTAACCCCGAGCGCATGGCCGGCGGCGGCCGCAGCAATCGGGAGGGTGCAAGAGGCGCCACGATGCAGGAGTGCGAGGCAGCCTGGGACGCAGAGACGCATATGTCGAAGGAAAAGTGGCGCGAAACCTGTCGCCGCACGCTCACTCAGCCGCATCTTTGATCTGAAGCAACAGCTCAACGCCTGCGCGACTGCTGCTGCAATCCATTTATCGCGCTAAGTCGGATGTTATAGCATCCGCAAAGGGATGGGCAATAGCAGGAGATCCGGTATGGGGAGTTCGACGACCGCGATAATCATGGGCGAAGTCCCATCCGCCGCCGATGCCACCGTCTTCCCCTTCTGGCTCACGCGCTTTGCCCACTCTTCGACACGGAAATTCGGACACGTGCAGAGCTTAGGCCCGATCTGGTGGCTTACCGGGACCGGATGATGAAACAGTACTTCTCGGACCCGAGGTGCGCCGCGGTCGCCGCATAATTTTCGTGCTGATCAGCGGATCGTCGATGTACGTCACGACTGAGCTATTTCAATGCTGTCAGCGCCTCTGGCGGTCCACCCCATACGGTCTTCCAACCAACCGAAATGACATCCATGCTGACATCCGCTGTGCCGAGCAGTCGAGGCGTTGCAAAGAGCGTCGACGCCCCTACACGATCGAAGGGTGCCTTATCCTGGAAGAACACGTGGCTATAAGCGAAGTCGAGCCGCGTGTCGGCGCTCGTTTTGTAGGAAGCCCCGATGCTGGCCCACACACGGTCGCTGTCGGGGTCCTGCACCAGGCGTGTTGTTGCCCCATCGACGGGTGAGATCTCATAGGCAGCGCCCGTCCGCAATGTGAGCGCCCGCGACCAATCATATTCGCCGCCAACGGCAAACAGCCATCCATCGCGCCACCTGAAGTCCAGATTTGCGGCCGTCGCGCCGGAGGGCAAAACAAGGAAGGGTGCCTGCAATTCGACCGGGATAACGTCAAGTCGACTCCAGTTGACCCACTCGACCTCCGCAAGCAACCGCGCGTCCGGCGTTACCGCGTGGCGCACGCCGAGTGACAGCATCTCAGGAAGCTGAATGGAGGCCTCGATCGGAGCCTCGTCCACGCCATAGAGCGTCAGGTGGCCTTCCAGGGTATGATCGACGGCCGAACGAAATCCCAGGCCGATGGACGTTAGGGCAGATGGCGCAAACTCGATGCCGGCCACCGCGCCAACTCCCGTATCATTGGCCCGAAGATTTGCCGTGCCGAATGGTGTGCCGGCCGTCTGCCGCTGCAAGTCAAAATAGTCAATTTGCAGGCCTGCGGCGACTGTCACGCCGGGCGCGATCTCGTAGGAAACGCTTGGCACGGCGTTCAGGTTGAACAGGCTCGTCGTGACCCCTTGGTAACTGCCGACCCAATCTTGGTTCTCGGCCTTTGTTCCAAGCCCGAATGGGGAGGTGAGGCTTAGACCGAGCACCGCGTTGTCGGTGAGGCGCCAGGTGGCGTAGCTTGCGCCGATAAGGGCGTTCCGGCCCATGTCCGTTTCCGTCGGACCCGTCACGAACTGAGCTTGTGGATTGGAGACAGTTAGACCCGCCTCCATTAGGACCACGGAGTAGCTCGACTCGATCGTGAGGCCATCGCCGGCGAAGCCCGAAGTGGCCGGGTTCCAGGAAATCGAGGCCAGGCTCGGGCCGCTGGCTGCGGCGCCCGCAAATGACATCCCCTGGTAGTACGCCGATTGCTCTATCCCAAAGCCACCGGCAAGCGCTCCACCGCACGATATAAACACAGATCCC
The DNA here is from genome assembly GCA_036559705.1 of Hyphomicrobium sp. Lineage (GTDB taxonomy): Bacteria > Pseudomonadota > Alphaproteobacteria > Rhizobiales > Hyphomicrobiaceae > Hyphomicrobium_A. Next base: position 10,143 of record DATBSP010000073.1, on the reverse strand, counting down.
ACGACAGCTACGGCAACTCGCGGTTGGCACGTGCGAACGGAACGGCGCATCCAGTATTCCCCCCACTTCCCGGTATGCCCGAAGAAAATGCCTGTAATGAAGGGAACGCGAGTCTTCAACTGGGAGGAGCGGCCTTCGCTGTGTAGCGTCCGAGATGCGAACAACTTTCTTGCAGTTTCGCAGGCTGATCTCGAGCGAGGACGTTCACGGGACCGAAGTCTACGGTTTAGGCGACGAGTCGATCGGTGAGATTGATCACTTGCTGATTGAGAAGATTTCCGGCCGAGTAGCGTATGTAGTCGTGAGCTTCCGCGGCTTCCTGGGTTTGGCACACAGCCACTACCCGATCCCGTGGTCGGCGCTGAAGTACGACACCTCGCTTGGCGGCTACCGAACGGGAATCACCGAAGCGCAGCTTCGTGACGCGCCCGAGTTCAGCGATGATTCTTGGACCGATCGCGCTTGGGAGACGGCGACGCATAAGCACTACGGCGCCCCCGCCTACTGGTAAGGTTAGGCAGCTGGTCTGGGCGCTTGAGCCGCCTGCCTACCAGTGCCGACCGCTGTCCAAACTGGGGCGCGCTAGCCAAGTGTCGTTCAGCGCGGTTGCAATCGACTCAACGCCCCGCGTGGCGGGTCGTCGCAGCTCCAGCTCAAACGCGTCACGGGAAGAAGCTGCCAAGCGGGTGGCGGAAGTGTCGGTCTTCCTGCGGTGCACGATAAGCACGAACGGGTTGGTTTAATCGAGGGATCTGAGCGGTGGGCCGCGACTCCTCCGGACTGCGTATCTTCAAAGCGCCCTGGGGCTCATTGCTTAAGACCACGAGGAAGTCAGTGCCTGCGGCCGTTTCCCTGTAGGGGCCTCATCGGAAACGATGAGCGCCGATCCCACCCAGGCGCTGCTGGCCAGCATTTCAGTTACTTCGCGCGGGATCTCGATGCGATCCAACACATCCCGAGCGGCGACGTCAGACTGGCTATCTTCCATTAAGGCGACGCCTAGCCATCCGCGGTCGCCCTGGGCGGTTTCGGTCGCGTAAAAGGCGTGGGTGCCGATGGGCTTTTCGGGCTCCTTGATGACAGCGGGCATTTCAAGCACGGGCTCAAACCCCTACCGTACATAGAGGCGCTGCGTCTTTAGACTGACCAATACCGACACCGGCCATGAGCGTAAGCGTGCCTCGCGCGCCCTACTCTCCGCCGCAATCCGCTCGGCTATTAAAGGTTGAGCTAGCTTGGTCGCCGCTTCGGCAGCGGCCGTCGCAACTGAAGCATCGGCCCGCAGCTTTTGCACCTGAGCTTCGGCGCGAACCTTTGCCGGACCTTCCTTTTGGGCCGCTACCCGTGCTACGGCCGCGCTGAGCCGCGTCAGGGCTCGATCCCTTGCCGCTTCGGCCCGCCGCGCTGGCGCTGCCTCTATTTCCGAGCGCCGAGCAGCAGCCTCGGCCTCCTCGAGAGCCTTCGTCGCTAATTCTCGGGCTCGTTCCACGCCGTCGGCAGGGGTCGCCATGGCGCCGTCTCGCTGGAGGCGCTCCAAGAGCGGGTGAGTCATTTTAATTGCGTCCACGTTGTTTGGCGCGATGACGACCCGAGTTCCGACGCTCGTCAGGTCGAACAAGCGCTCTGCGAAGCGATAAGGGAGGCGGATACAGCCGTGCGAGGCGCGAGGACCTGGCAGTGGGCCAGCGTGCAGAGCTATTCCCGACCAGGTGATGCGCTGCATAAACGGCATCTCCGCATCCTCATAGAGGTTGGAGACGTGGTCTCTGTTCTTCTGCAGCACGGTGAAAACACCGGCAGGCGTTTCGTACGTTCTGCGGCCGGTCGATACCGGCGCCTGCAGGATAGGCCCCTCAGCGTCGTAGATGGTGATCTTCTGCGGGCGAAGACCGATCACGGCGAGAACCGGTTTTCCGGCTTCGCGGCCTGCGGCGATCTTATCCCAAGCGGGCGTACGGGCTTCACGCGCCTCGGCGCCTACGGCCAACCATGCCGCAAGCCCAGCCGAAGCGCAGAAGGTGAGTGCCCTCAGGCGAGCGTGAATCGTTGAACTCTGGCGGGGGCGGGCGGCGATGGACGGTGAGGGGCGAGTTTTCATTATTTCTTCGCCGACAAGAGGCATCCCTACAATTCGAAGCGCGACGCGGGGTTCCGTCGATGAAATTCCATCGTGCACTGCATCGACCGTAGATTACTCAGAGTCACGGCATCGTTTCGACGGCGAAATGCCGCCGCCTCTGGAATGGTGGCCCACACCGGGACCCATCGGGGAAAATTAACGGTTTGCCCACCCTGGGTCCATCGATGCGTGCCTCTTCGACTATCCCAGGCGCCGCCTGACCAACGGCATCTCGCCCGGAGCGCTACGGAACGGCAAGGGGCCAAGTCATGAACTGGACGCCGTGGATCGCGTTGTAGTTCTCACTTCCAACGCTAAAGTGGAGGAAACCGATGAAGCTACTTACAGCCTTGACGTGCACTGCGGCGCTTGCCTTGAGCGCGACCACTGTGTCGGCAGCCGTCATTTGCAATGACGAAGGCGACTGTTGGCGCGTAAAGGAGAGACGGGACTACAAGCCCGAACTCAAACTCCGCGTTTATGACGACGACTGGAAGTGGAAGGAGGGCGAGAAGTACCGCTGGCGCGAACCTGGTGCTGGGCCCGGGTATTACCGCGGCGGCGTTTGGATCGGCATCGACTGACTGGCGGCGGCGCTACTTATCAGTAGCGCCGCTTTTCCTGTCGCCCTTCCGAAATCGCGAAAAAGCCGACATGGAATGCGGATGGTCGCTTGGACGAACAACAGCGACCCTGAACGCCCAGGCGAGAGAGACTTATTCAACTCCAAGATGCTTGCCCTAATGACTCGCGTCCTTGATGCGGCATGGATAAAGGCACAGCTGCTCTGCGGCGATAAGACAAGGGATCGATCCATCATCCGCGCGTCCATGGCGCGGGGGATTATCGAAGCGATAGAATCTGGAGTAACTGACGCCGACAGTCTTGTCCGAGCTGCCTTATCAGAGCTCCATCGAGCTGACGAGTAGGTTTCGTATCCGCCGTCACCACGCGGTGCAAGGGGGAACTTCCTCATAAACTTTTCGTTGGGCTTTCAGTCGGCAGAGGAAGCCTAACCAATGACCAAGAAGATCTCGATGTTTGTCTTTATGCACCTTGCAGTCTTCGCTGCATTGCTCCCGCTCATGCGTTGAAGCGACGGATGCCGAGCCCACATGGCTGCATCGCTAAGCAGACGTGCCAATGACCATGGGCGCAGAATCTGCGAACGGAATCGCCATGCTCAATGTCTGCTCCTGACCCAAAGCAGACATGGACGCTCCGTTCCCCCGCGAGCCCAAACCCATCGGATGCTCACGACATCGCAATTTCCTTCTCGCGCAAGGCACGCTCAATCGCGACGTGAAGGTCATTAATCACTGTAGAGCGATGGGCCAGCTGCAGCACAAATGCGCGGACTTCGAATTCAAGGGCAGACGCGCCGAAGCCGATGAAGAACACGCTCGGTGCGGGAACATCGAGCACCTGCGGCGTCGCCTTGACTGCGTCCAACATCAGCATCTGGGCGCGAAGCGTGTCTGTGCCGTAGGCGATCGCGATTTTGAGCGTCACGCGCGTAATGCTGTCGGTCAGCGTCCAGTTTATGACTTTGTCAGTGATCAGTGACTTGTTGGGGATGATGATCTCTCGGTTTTCGCCATCGGTCATGCTGGTGGCGCGGATGTGAATGCGCGACACAGTGCCGGTGAGATTGCCGATCGTCACCGTATCGCCGACGCGGACCGGTCGCTCGAAGAGGATGATCAAACCGGAGATAAAGTTGGCGACGATCTCCTGAAGTCCGAATCCGACACCAACGCCTAGGGCCGCCACGATCCACTGCACTTGGCTCCAGTCGAAGCCGATGCTCCGGAACGCGAAGATCAGGCCGACGATCGCGATCAGATAGCGGCTGACGGCGCCGATCGCATACCGCGTCCCGGCCTCGATCCGCAGCCGGTGCAGCGCGGTGATCTCAAGCAAGCCCGGCAGGTTGCGCGTGGCGATGAAGGTGACGACGCCGATCGCGAACGCGACCATCACGTTCGAAACCGTGACGGGTACGCTCCGCGTCGCACCGTCCACAGTCGCTATCTGCTGCCACAGCGGCACGTCGAGGAGCGCGAGAGAGGGCAATGCCTCACGCCAGAAGAAATAGAGGGCGGCCGACAGCAGCAAGAAAGCCACGAGGCTCACGAGCTTGCGGGTCTGATCGCTGATCGAGGCGATGTCGACCTCGGGCTCTTCAATTGTGCCGGTCCCCTCACTGGCCTCTTGTGAGGCGACCTGAGCGCGGGCCTTCTCGCGCCGTTCGTGCGCGCGCCTGATCTCGAGCCGGCGACGGGCGACGAGAACCTCTCGCATGGCGACGCTGTACACCACGAAGGTCCCGACCGTGATGGCAACCGACAAGATTAGGCCATCCCGGATCTGCGAGGCGCCGTCGTAATAGCCCCAGAGGGCCAGACCCGCGATTGCTAGCGGCAGGATCGACAGCAGCGTGTGCCAGACCGCCCGCGTAACCCACAGCGGATGGCTAGGCGCCAGCTGTTCAGCGAAGATGCCGCGTCGCGGGTCGATGACACGAGCGATGAAGACCGAGACTGCGATGGCGCCGGCGAGAAAGGCGAAGCGTCCAAGTCCGTCACGCAAATTCTGCGCGCTGCTGACGTTAATCATACCAAGAAGGAAGGCGATCGGAGTGATTACGTATTTGAGCCATACGATATTCTGCGAAAGCACCGCGCGCGCGCGCTCGGTCCAACCGAAGTGCACGGCAAACAGCCCATTCTCCGCGCAAATGAACTGGACGATGCGCAGGAACAAGAGAAGCGTGGCAGCCGTGAGCAATCCCGCCCCGACGCCAACGGTAAAGTCAGACCCCTGAGGCGGCTGGATCAGAAGCCAGCCGGCATACCCGAACAGGATTGGCGTCTTCAACGCGAGCAGCGCCGATATGAGCAGCGCTTCTGGTGTGCGCCAATAGTTGTCGGTCGAGTAGCGGCCGACGCCGGCCGAGATCTTTGCAAGGCGTGCAAACAACCGTCGCGAGAACACGATGAGGCTGCCGAAGGTGAACAGCACAAGGGCGCTCAACAGGGGCAGCTCGGCAGCGCGCGCGATGAGGCTTTTGCCCGTAGCCTTCCAAGCTTCGAGATCGCCGATCCAGCCAAAGCTCGTGCGCACCTGGTCGAGCCACCCGAAGCCGATGGACGTCGAACTCGGAAGCCAAAGCAGGCGACTATTGAGAAGCGCCGTAAGCTGGGTGGTCTGATTGAGTAGGTCGCGCTCGGCAACGTTCAGTTCGGCAAGTTGGCTGATGCGCGTCGCCAGCGCATCGTGGAGCTGTACGTAGAGGTCGCGGCGTGCGGCAACCAGTTTCTCAAGTGCTGGGCGCACGTCCGGCGGCGGAATGGGTTCGCCCTGTTTGGCAGAACTCGCCAGCACCCGCTCCGCCATACCGCCGGCATTTGAAAGCGCCCGCCGGGCCTCCTCAGCCTGGAGACGCTTCAAGCGAGCATCGACGATGGCCTGATCACGATCCCAGATGCGCCGTTGAAGTCCAGCTGCCACCGGAAGCTGGGCACGCATTGTCCGCAAAAGTTCGCTGAACTCACCGCCGATGCTGCCAATCTCGAGGACCTGCTGGGCGGCGACCTTGCTGTCGCGAACACGCGCGATGTCTGCCTGAATTTCGGCGAGCTTGGACTTGCCCTCATCAAGAAGCCGCGTAGCGTCGGCTTCACGCTGGCGAATGACCTCAGTGTCCTTCACGTAGGCTTCAAGCACCGGATGTTGCGCGGAAAGGCGACGGGCCTCGCGATCGGCCTCTGCCTGCCGTTTCGCCGATTCCGTCGCTTTAAGCGTGTTGACCCGCGCATCGATGATCGGGACGCGCTTCGTCAGTTTGTCGAGCTTGGTCGCGGCGAGATCTCGCCGCGCCGTCGCTGACGCCTGACGGGCCGGAAGGCTGATCAGTTCCTGCTCTAAAAGATTGAGCTTGGCAGATCGGGCGCGCCGTTCGGCAGTCAACGCCGTGCGCCGCGCGTCAACGAGCACCGGATTTGGGTCGCCGGCGTGGGCATCTTCGGGATTTTCCAGCGCGTCGAGCGCCTGCTTTTCGGTCGATTGTTCCTCACGCGCGGCGGTCGCGCGCGTGCTCATCTCGCGCAGGCGGGTTTCAAGCTGGTCGAGATCCGTCTTGACGGTGGCAGCGGTGCCATTGGCCGCGTCAAGTGCCTGCTGCGCTTCGGTAAGCGGGAGCTTATCGACGCGTTTTGCGAACTCCTCGTTAGTCTCCTCCTTTTTTAACGCCTCGAGCTGTTGCTTGGCTTGAGCGACCCGTTCCGGAGAACGCTGGCTGGCTTCTTGGAACCGCGTGGCGGCGGCGACACTCGCTGACGCCGCTTCGTAATGTCCTAACGCGCTGCGAAGGAGCGCGAGGGCTTGATCGCGGATGGCCGGCGCGACGTCCGTGCGCGCCTCGAGTTCCTGGATCCGCAATCTTGTGCGCTCGATTGCGCGCTCGGGACCGGCCGGCGCTTCGGCGGATTCATTCGCTGTAGGATCGGCCCGGGGCGGTCCCGGGCTTATGGCGCGTGGAACCGATTGGTCAGCAGGTGCTCCGGCCTTAGTCGCTGGGGGGGCCTGCGCATAAGAACTGACGGGCATGGCCAACAGCGCAACCAATAACGCGCGCACGAGCCCCATATGAGAGCATTTCATCATAGCGCCGCAATAGCGGCTTCGATGGTGACAATTAAGGCAGCGCGGATGCACGCGTCTGCTCGCACTACTGGTCCGTCTAATCGCGGACCGCGTGATAAGCCCGGATGGCACCGAAGGCTGCCACCCGGGTCACTGGCCGTTATGCCGCTACGCGTAGAGGGCACCTCCGTGCTGTGCGCCGCGATGGCCGCAAAAATAAGATTGCCGCGTGGGTATCACTCAATTTCTGTAACAGACTTTCGCCACCAATCACGCCTAGCTCGCGGCGCAGTCGCGCTGTTGGCGTCAGTTTGCCACCACCGTCCCAGCCGACAAACACTTAGAGCCCGGCTTAGACCGGGCTCGTTGATGTTTTGAATTCAATTGGTTTTCGAGACAAGCGCGGCGACCATAGGCCCCGGAGGACCGCGCTATTTCATTTTTGTCACGCCGCTGAGCCATTCTAGTGAAGTTTGGCTGTTGGCCTTGTGAGCGCCCCGACCCGACCCCACACTGCCCGCACCAAGGTTGATGGGGGTCGGCCATGACAACATTCCTGACGAGCACGATCATCGAAACCGCCAAGACGGACGACAATCGGTTCGAGATGACATTCGTCGATGCCGACGGCAAGCGATATACCGTGAGCATCCCCTCGGCCATCGCCGCTGATCTTGTTCCTCTCCTCGAAGAGGTCGCCTCCGAGCAGGCGCTGACAATGGGCGAACGGACCCGGCTGCCCAAAGCTTGCGAAGTTGGTCACGCCGTGCGCGATCGCAAAGTTCTGCTGCGCTTTGACAATGAGGCGCCTTATGCGATCGGTTTAGAAGCTGCCGCGGCTTTGGGGCGAGCACTGCAGGAGGAGACTGAATTCGTGTCAAACACGAGCCGCCCGGTGTTGCATTAGAACGGTGACTTGCAAACGTCCTAATGGACGCCCGTCCTACAGCCGCAACAGAGGGGGCACCATCACTGCGGCAATCCCAGCCCACAGCACAAGATGCGGAAAAATTTGCCAATGATGTTTGCGGGCCGCGTCGTTCTGGTCGCGTGCCCAGCTCCGCCCAAAGCTGTAGACGGTATCGGCGGCGGCTTTATGTTTCTCGTGTCTGTGCAGGGCGGGCTCTTCGAGTGCCCCTTGCAGAATATACAGCAAACGGCGCCCAGAAGGCAGATTTTTTGCGGCTTGTTCTAACCGCTGTCGGTGGAGCTGACAGACCATTGCGTGAAGCCGACGTCCGCTCCTGGCCCAAAGCGGACATTCGTAGCGATGCAGCCAATGTCCGCTCCTGACCCATAGCGGACATCGCATTGCTCAGCTCCACATCGGCGCCCTGATGTGACCTCCATTTTGCCCTGTCCACAAATCAAGGTCGGCGCATGCGGGGATCATGGATGGTCGGGGGACCGCATGCACCACACGATTGGTGAGGCTCAAGGGCTAATCTCGCACGCACTAGCGGTAGAAGAGGCGCTCGGACTGGCGCAAATCAAGGCCGTGGAGATCTCGACGGCGCAGTCCGGCCGGTGGGATGAACTGGTAGAAGTCGCCATCCGAACCCAGCGATGTGCCGCGCCACGCGCTTTCGAGCAGCGGCTGACCATTCTTATCAAATATCTCAAGTCCATCAGTGATGACCCCGCGCGGGCATTGCGCGACGTGGAGACTGAAGGGTTAGCGATGCTTGCGGCGGCGAAGATCTGCTGCGAACCTTCAAACTGCTGGAGTGAGCGCGCTAAAGAGGCGATCCGTACAGTGGATACGTCTGACCGCAGCGCCTTCGAGAAGAAATTGATCTTCCGCCTGATGTATCTGAGGGACGTGCAGGAAAGCGCACTCTCGAATGCCGATGCTCCAGCGACGACACTGGCGACTGATCAAGGGTCGAGGATGACGAAGGCAAGCGTAATTACACCACCGCCGTGCTGGGAGAGTTGGGCCACGCAATCACGCCACGCCAGCGGATACGGCACAGGCGTTAGTCCAGTGAGAAGGCATCGCCTTGATATTCACTGACTTGGTGATGCCAGGCGATCCACCGGGTGCGCGTTTGCCGAGAAGGGGTCGTCACGTGAGCGTCGGCATTAATAGAGTCGGGTCGGTCGCGCGTTACATCTTTAGCGACAGCTTGGAGACACCAACTGTCAAACACGCACTTGGGGACTCGGCTGGAGTGATCGGCGCAGCCCTGGTCGGAATTTGACCGGGCCGCGAAAAAGCCCCGGCGCGATGGCCGGGGCTCCTAGTCTCAATAGTCCATGCCGCCCATGCCACCCATGCCGCCGCCGGGCATCGGCGGGTGTGCGTGCTCCTTCTTGGGCAGTTCCGCGACCATTGCTTCAGTCGTCACCAGGAGGCCGGCGACGGATGCTGCGCCTTGAAGGGCTGAGCGCACGACTTTGGTCGGGTCAATAACGCCCTCGGCGACGAGGTCACCGTAGGCATTGGTCTGGGCGTTGTACCCGTAGGCGTACTTGTTGTTCTCGAGGATCTTGCCAACAATCACCGAGCCGTCTTCGCCGGCGTTGGTGAAGATTTGGCGGGCCGGGGTCTGCAGTGCTTTCTTGACGATATTGATCCCGACCTTCTGATCGTCGTTCTCGACGTTCAATCCCTCGAGCGACTTGATGGCACGGAGAAGCGCGACGCCGCCTCCCGGAACGACGCCTTCCTCGACGGCGGCACGCGTCGCATGCAGAGCGTCCTCAACACGATCCTTGCGCTCTTTCACCTCGATCTCGGTCGCACCGCCCACCTTGATGACCGCAACGCCGCCGGCAAGTTTGGCCAGCCGCTCTTGCAGCTTCTCTTTGTCATAGTCGGAAGTGGTCTCCTCAATCTGCGCTTTGATCTGCTTCACGCGAGCATCGATTTGGGATTTGGAGCCCGCACCGTCGATAATTGTGGTGTCGTCTTTATCGATTTTCACTCGTTTGGCGCGTCCCAACATCTGCAGAGTGACGTTCTCGAGCTTGATGCCGAGATCCTCGCTGACGACGGTACCGCCGGTCACCACGGCGATGTCCTCAAGGATGGCCTTGCGGCGATCGCCGAAGCCGGGAGCCTTGACGGCGGCGACCTTGAGGCCACCGCGCAGCTTGTTGACGACGAGCGTGGCAAGAGCCTCGCCTTCGACGTCCTCGGCGATGATGAGCAGTGGCTTGCCCGACTGCACAACGGCCTCGAGAAGCGGCAGCATCGCCTGCAGGCCGGAGAGCTTCTTCTCGTTGATGAGGATGTAGGCGTCTTCGAGTTCGGCCACCATCTTCTCGGCGTTGGTGATGAAGTAGGGCGAGAGATAGCCGCGGTCGAACTGCATGCCTTCGACGACGTCGAGCTCGGTCTCGAGGCTCTTCGACTCCTCGACCGTGATGAC
>DATBSP010000072.1:0-1747 GCA_036559705.1 Hyphomicrobium sp. | reverse complement strand
TGAATTCCTTCACGGGGCTGACCATCTCCCTCTTCTCCTCTGATCTCGGGGCAGCCCACCACGGCCACCATCTGTGTGCATTTGAACGTTTTGATTGAATGATCGGTTCCCCAACTAAATCACTATACGGCCAGATCAATTGCGCGGAACTCCAGCGCCACGGCCCGCGTTGTGCGCATGTCATTGATTTCCACTTTCGATGCCGTTCAGCGGGGACGCGACCCCCGCCAAGAGGAGGACCCCCGATGCAATTCTCGTCTACCACTCGTGCTCCCGATCAGGGCACACCGGCCGCGCGCTCGGCCGCCACTGACGTCGGCGACAACGTCGCCGCGCTGCGCGAGGACATCTCCAGCTTGGCCGATTCCGTGAAGCGCCTCGCCGCCGAGCAGATCGGCTCGAGCGTCGAGGACGTGCAGGACAAAGCCAAGGAAAAGATCGGCGACCTCGAGGCTCACATTCGCCGCAACCCGAGCCAGGCCGCGCTCATCGCCGCGGGCATCGGCTTCGTCTTCGGCCTCATCCTCTCGCGCTAACAAGGAGCGACGCACATGAACACTTACAGCCCAAACCGCAGCGGCACCGGCACCTCGAGCGCCTCGCGCCAGGTGAATGACCTCGCCAACACCGCGCAGGACAAGTTCAACGAAACGGTCGAGCAGGCGCAGGCCCTAGCGCAGGAGCAGTATGACAAGCTTGCAGCCAGCATCCGACGCAATCCGCTGCAAGCGGCGGGCATCGCGGCCGGCATCGGCTTCGTGCTCGCGCTGTTGGCCAGACGCTAAGCGCAGGAGGGGATCATGATTGGGGATGCGGTCCTCTACGCTGCGAGCCGGGCCACGCACAGCGCCATCGATAGTGTCTCGAGGCGCATGACGTGGATGGCGGTTGCAGGAGTATTCCTTACCGCCGCGATGGTGCTCGCCATCATCGCGGCATACATGGTCGCCGAGCCGAGATTTGGTTCGTTGACCGCCATCGGCATGATCGCCGGCGCCTGCGTGCTGGCAGGTCTCATCAGCCTGTCAGTGCCGGCGATTATCGAGAAGGTAGAGGCGCGCAGACGCAACAAGTCTTCGCCCATGTCGACGGCAGTTTCCGCCGTCGACGAGGAGGCGAAACAAGCGGTCGACTATTTCGGCGCCATGCAAGTTGTCGGCACCGCGTTCTTATTCGGGCTTGGCGCCGCGCGTCGTCTCCGGCGCTAAGCGCAGTGCCTGCGGCGCTAAAACGCCCGCAGGCATTAGTCGCGATCCGGCAAAGAGCGGGGCAAAAAGATGTATATCGCCAATAGCAGCAGAATGAACCCCGCCGGTCAGTTGCCTGGATCGATAGCGGTGCCGGGCGTTGCCGCTACTGCCGCCGAGATGGCCATCATCGGCTTCATCATCATCGTCGGGTTGTATTTCGGCCAGGTGGTTCTGGTCCCGCTGGCGCTCGCTGTCATTTTATCATTTGTGCTGGCGCCGCTCGTGCGTCTCCTCAAGCGGGCGGGGCTGCCCAATACGCCCGCTGTCGTTCTCGTCGTGGCGGTGGCCTTCTCGCTCATCTTCGGCGTCGGCGCGCTCATCACGCAACAGGTCAGCAGCCTGGCGCAGGAGCTGCCGCGCTATCAGATCACCCTCAAAGAGAAGGTCTCGGCGTTGCGCGACGCCACTGCCGGCGGAGACGGCGTCCTCAAGCAAGCCAGCGAGACGTTAAAGGATCTGCAGCAGCAGCTCGAGGCGCCGGCGAAGAGCACGGCACC
>DATBSP010000071.1:0-40934 GCA_036559705.1 Hyphomicrobium sp. | reverse complement strand
CTTGTAGCAGCGAGTTGGCGCAATCGCCGGTTATTGTGGCGTAAATGCACCCAAGGATTGTATCTCATACCGCCAGTCAGCGGACGGCATTGCCGGCAACGAGACCTTCCTGCTGGGCGATGGCAGAGAGCGGACGCTCCGGCCGTGCGCCGATGTGGCTGATAACCTCCGCCGCAGCGAGGCTGCCGAGGCGCCCGCAGTCCACGAGCTTCAGGTTACGCGTAAAGCCGAAGAGGAAACCCGAGGCGTAAAGATCGCCAGCACCGGTCGCGTCTACGACCTTGTCGACATGGGCGGGGCGCACCTGCACGGTCTCGTTCGCAGTCACGATCAGCGAGCCCTCTTCCGAGCGTGTCAGCACGGCGATCTCGCATTCGCCGCGCACCGCCGTCACCGCCTCATCGAAGCTGTTCACTTCGTAGAGCGCTGTGATCTCTTTCTCGTTGGCGAACAGGATGTCGACCTCGCTTTTGACCAGCTGGCGGAAGTCGGTGCGGTGGCGGTCGACGCAGAAGGCATCGGAGAGGGACAGCGCGGTTTTGCGACCCGCCTTGGCGGCAATGCCAGCGGCGGCGTGAAACGCCTCCTTGGCCTCCGGCTTATCGAAGAGGTAGCCCTCCAGATAAGTGACCTTGGCGGCGGCGATCATGTCGGCGTCGACCTCGGCCGGCCCCAGCTCGGTGCTAGCACCGAGGAAGGTGTTCATTGTGCGCTCGCCGTCCGGCGTCACGAGAATAAGGCACGCGGCGGTCGGCAGACCGCTCACCGCAGGCGCCGTCTCGAAGGAGACGCCCGAGGCGCGGATATCGTGCCAGAACACCTTGCCGAATTGGTCGTCGGCGACGCGTCCGATGAAGGCGCCCTTGCCGCCGAATGAGGCGAGCCCGGCAATGGTGTTGGCGGCCGAGCCGCCGGAGCGCTCGGTCGATGGGCCCATAAGCCCGTACAGCCGGTCGGCCTCCTGCGCATCGATGAGGCGCATGAAGCCCTTGGCAAGGTCATGCTTCGACAAAAACGCGTCGTCGCAGCGTCCGATGATGTCGACAATCGCATTGCCGATGCCGACAACGTCGTAGCGCGTCTCTTGCATGAAGCCCCCATGTCAGGATCGGGCGCACTATAGTGACGGCGGCGGCGCCGACAAGCGGGCGGGCGCACGGTGGAAAAGGGCGCCCCTGGAGCGGTTAATTCATGCCCGGCCGGCGGCAGGGCGGGCCGCGCCGGCCAGCGCGATGAGCAACTCCTCGGTGATCGCCTCTTCCAATGCCGAGGTCAGGCGGGCGGCCTTAGCAGCCTCGGCCGCGCGGGCTAGGGCCCGCACGAGACGCGGCGACGACCACATGCGGCACTGCAGGCCGATGGCGTCCTTTTGCTTGAAATGGACGGGCGGGCGCTGCTGCCGGATGACGTCCTCGAACGAGGCGCCGGCGTCGAGCTCAGTGCGGATGCGATGCAGCCGCTGCAAATAGCGCTGCAGGGCGATAATGACGCCTTGCGGGCTTTCGCCAGCGGCAACGGCGCGGGCGAACTCGGTGACGGCGCGGCCGGCGTCGCCCGACGCGGCGGCATTGAGCGTGCGGTCGATGGCGAGCTCGGAGGCATCGCCGACGATGGCCTCGACGTCGGCGGCATCGACCTCGGTCTTCCCTGTCGCGTACAGCGCCAGCTTTTCGATCTCGCCGCGCGACATGGCGCGGTCGGCACCCATGCGGGCCACCAACATCTCGCGGGCATCCGACGTTATAGCGAGGCCGTGCGCCTTCAACGTCTCGCCGATGAGGCCCTCGATGTCGCGCGCCTCGTCGGCGTAGCAGGCGACGGCAGCAGCCTGCGCCGACTTCTCGAACAGTACGCGCATGGTGTCGGGGGGCTTCAAGTTGCCCGCCTCCACGATCAGCGTCGCCGCCAGCGTGCCGCCGTCGAGTAGCGGTTGCAGCGCCGCGGCGGTGATGCGGCGCCCGGCCGTGGCGCGGACGACCTTGGAGCCGCCGAACATCGGGATCGTCTGCAGTTCGACGGCGAGACGGTCTGGATCGTGGTCGAGGTCGGCATCGTCGAGGCGGATGATCTCGCCGCTATCGCGCGCGGCAATGAGGGCGGCGAGCTTCTTGGCGCGCTCGGAGATGAGCCCGGCGTCGGTTCCATAGAACAACACCGCGGGAACCTTGGGCCCCGGCGGGTTCAGGTACGACTGGGCTTGATGGGCCTTGATGGCAACCATGGTGCGCGCCGGTCAGAGCAATGACAATGGCGGAGCGTCAGTTCGGCGGCGCTTAGGCGGCGCCGGATAGATATGCGGCAAGGCGCGACTTGAGCTCGTCGCCGATGGTCTTGGCGGCGCGGTTCTCGGCCTCCTGGCGGGCGCGCACGTTGGCGAACACACTGTCGAAGCGCTGGAAGGCGACGCGTCCGTTGCTCTCACCAGTGAGGGCGACCGACCGGTCGGCAAGACGGACGAGGCGGAAGCTGGTGCGGAGGTTATAGACGCTGCCGCTGGAGTTGCCGTCGATCTGCACCAGCGTTGGCGTAATCGACTCGCGGATGATGATCTCCAAGCGATAGATAGGCTGGGCCGCCAATCCGCCGCCGGTCGACTGATAGATCAGCTCGTTACGCAGGCGCTGGCCAACGCGGCCCGGAATGGGCGCGATTTCCAGCTCGGCGAGCTTTTGATTGACGTCGGAGCCGCCGACGATGGCGCTGGAGGCGTACATCGGACGGAAGCCGGAATCGCCGCAGCCGGCCACGAGCATCGTCGCTGCGGCACACGCGAACGCAACCCGGATCAACCCTTGGTGGCTAGCAAACATCGCCCGCCCCCTGTGTTTCGCCCTCACCCGACGACATTCACAATCCTCTGCGGCACGACGATGACCTTTTTGACCGGCCGGCCCTCGAGAGCCCGCTGCACCGGCTCAAGCCTTAGTGCAGCCGCCTCGATTTCCCCAGAATCTGCCGTCCGAGCAATGGTTAGTTCGTCCCGTCGCTTGCCATTCACCTGTACGGCAATGGTGATCATATCGTCAACGAGCAAGGCCGGATCGGCCTCCGGCCAGGCTTGATTGGCGAGCAGTGTGTTGTATCCGAGCCGCGCCCAGCTTTCCTCGGCCAAATGTGGCATCATCGGGCCGATCATCTGCACCAGGAACTCGAGGGCCTCGCGCTGGGCCCAGGCGAAATCTTCCCCCGCTTTCCCCAGGGCGGAGCCGAGAACATTTGTGAACTCGTAGACCTGGGCCACGGCTACGTTGAAGCGCAGACCCTCGATCGAGCGGGCGACCTGGTCCAAGGCCTTGTGCGAGGCGCGGCGCAGGGCGGTTGCCTCGGGTCCAAACGAGGCCGGCTTGGCCGTTCCCGTGGTCGCCGCTGTGTCGGTGCCTTGATCGACGAGGCGCCAGATGCGCTGCACGAAGCGGCGGGCTCCGTCGACGCCGACGTCGGTGTAAATCACGTCGCGCTCCGGCGGGCTGTCGGAAAGGACGAACCAGCGTGCCACGTCGGCACCGTAGCGGTTGACGAAGTCCTCGAGGTCGACGGTGTTCTTGCGCGACTTCGACATCTTCTCGACCGAGCCGATGACGGCATTCTCGCCGGTGCCGATCTCGAAAGCGTTGCGAGATTCGCCCTCGCCTTCGACGCGCACCTGGCTCGGCTGCAACCAGCCGCCATGGCGCGACTTGTAGGTCTCGTGGGTGACCATGCCCTGTGTAAACAGCGCGCTGAACGGCTCGCGTACGTTCTGCGTCAACTTCAGATGACCGGTGTCGCAGATGGCGCGCGTGAAGAAGCGCGAATAGAGCAAGTGCAGGATCGCGTGCTCGATGCCGCCGATGTACTGATCGACCGGCAGCCAGTAGCCCGCCGCCTCCTTCTCGACCGGCACCTTGGCGTGCGGTCCCGTAAAGCGCACGAAGTACCAGGACGAGTCGACGAAGGTGTCCATGGTGTCGGTCTCGCGGCGCGCCTCGCCGCCGCAACTCGGGCACTTGACGTACTTCCACGTCGGATGCCGGTCGAGCGGATTGCCCGGCTTGTCGAAGGTGGCATCCTTCGGCAGCTCGACGGGCAGATCCGCGTCCGGCACGGGGACGGTGCCGCACACCTCGCAATGGATGACAGGAATGGGGCAGCCCCAATAGCGCTGGCGCGAGATACCCCAGTCGCGCAGGCGGTAATTCACCTTGCGCGCGCCAACAGGCCTCTTGGCGAATCTCGTCTTTTCCAGGCGCCGCGCCGTTTCCTCGAAAGCCTCTTTGGTGCTGAGCCCGTCGAGGAACGATGAGTTGATCATCGCGCCGTCGCCGTCGAAGGCCTTGTCCTTGATGGCGAAGGTGGCGGGGTCCTCGCCTGGCGGCAGGATCACCGGCTTGAACGGCAGATCATACTTGCGAGCGAAATCGAGGTCGCGTTGGTCGCCGGAGGGGCATGCGAAGATGGCGCCGGTGCCATAGTCCATGAGGATGAAGTTGGCGACGTATACAGGCAGCGTCCAATTCTTGTCGAACGGATGCACGGCGCGGATGCCGGTGTCGAAGCCCTGCTTCTCGGCCGTCTCCAGCTCAGCGACGGAGGTACCCATGTGGCGGCACTCCTCGCAGAATGCCGCGAGCTCTGAGTTGTTCTCGGCCGCCGACTTGGCGAGCGGATGATCGGGAGCGAGCGCGATGAATGCCGCGCCGAACAGCGTGTCGGGGCGTGTCGTGTAGACCTCAACCTCGGTCTCGCCTTTAGGGGCGGTTTTCTTGTCGAGGGCGAAGCGAACAAGGAGGCCTTCCGAACGGCCGATCCAGTTCGCCTGCATCAGGCGTACCTTCTCCGGCCACTTGTCGAGCGCCTGCAGCGCCTCGAGCAGCTCGTCGGCATAATCGGTGATCTTGAAGAACCACTGGGTGAGCTCGCGCTGTTCGACGAGCGCGCCGGAGCGCCAGCCGCGCCCGTCGATCACCTGCTCGTTGGCGAGCACCGTGTGGTCGACCGGGTCCCAATTGACTTTCGACGATTTGCGGTAGGCGAGGCCCTTCTTCAACATGTCGAGGAAGAGCTTCTGCTGGTGCCGGTAGTAGTCCGGCGAGCAGGTGGCAATTTCGCGCGACCAATCGAGCGACAAACCCATCGACTTGAGCTGCCGGCGCATGTTGTCGATGTTCTGGTAGGTCCACTCCGCCGGATGCACCTTGTGCTCCATGGCGGCGTTCTCGGCCGGCATGCCGAAGGCGTCCCACCCCATCGGGTGCAGTACGTTAAAGCCTTTGGCCCGCTTGTAGCGCGCGTACACGTCGCCCATGGTGTAGTTGCGCGAGTGGCCGACGTGGATGCGCCCGGACGGATAGGGAAACATCTCGAGCACGTAGCACTTCGGGCGCGGGTCTTTGTTGGAGGCGTGGAAGATGTGGTCCTTCTCCCAGACTTCCTGCCAGTGCTTCTCGCGTGCGGGCGCGTCGTAGCTTTGATTGGCCATACGGCGTCGAACTTTCGGGATTTAGAGGCTTTGCGCGGCGTAATGAGCCTTAAAGCACCATGCGGGTCAAGGCGGTTGGATGACAGCAGAGGCGGCCAGTTCCACGCAGCGTCTTGCCGAGGCGCAGGCGAAAATCGCCGCGGCAGCGAAAGCTGCCCGCCGCGACCCGGCCGAGGTCAAGCTCATCGCCGTCACCAAGAATTTCGGGGCGCCCGATATTCTGCCTGTGTTGGAGGCCGGGCATCGCCACTTCGGCGAGAACCGCGTGCAGGAGGCGAAAGGCAAGTGGCCGGAGCTGAAGGCGCGGTTTCCCGACCTCAAGCTGCACCTCGTCGGGCCGCTGCAATCGAATAAGGCGAAGGAGGCCGTCGAGCTGTTCGACGCCATCCATTCGATCGACCGGCCGAAGATCGCCCGCGCCATCGCCGATGAAATGAAAAGGCAGGGCAAGCGGCTCGAGCTGTTCATTCAGGTCAACACCGGGGCAGAGCCGCAGAAGGCCGGCGTGCTCGCTGCCGAATTGCCGGCGCTCGCCGCCCTGTGCCGCGATGAGCTCATGCTCGACGTGGGCGGTCTGATGTGCATTCCGCCGGTGGAGGAAGAACCGGCGGTGCATTTTGCCTTTCTCGAAAAGCTCGCTGCAGAAAATGGCTTCAGCCAGCTGAGCATGGGTATGAGCGAAGATTACGAGACCGCCGTGTCGTTCGGGGCAACGCACGTGCGCGTGGGCAGCGCTATCTTCGGCTCTCGCCCTAATCCCTGAAGTTTTCCAACGAGATTTCGTCACCTAGAGCTTGTCCGGCGTTGGCCGGTGCTAGGCTCCAGCTTCATTGATTCGCATGAAGCGGGAGGCAGACGATGACCGCAGCCGCAGCCCGGATTAACGCCAGGGCCGATGCCGCAGCTAGCGACGTAGCCAGTGATGCGCGCGCCGAGGTGACGAAAGTCACCGGCGTTTCAAAGGCGATCGCTGCCAAGGCGGTGAGGAACGGCTACTACCACTTCATAGTCGACATCTGGATCACCAACCTCAACCGCACCGAGTTCGGCATCTACAAGCGCACGCGCAACCGCGCCAAGTCGCGCCAGTTCACCTCCGACATGGATATCTTCGCCGAGGTGATCGAGGGCGGGGAGCGCACGGGTCTCATCGGCTATCGCGAAGACCTGTGGGAGAAAGCCGAGAGCAAAGACAAGCGCCTCGTCTTCAAGCTGTTCAATGAATCGCTGAATTGGCGCGCCACTATGGATCTGATGATTGGGCGGTCGCTGCAGCAGACGATCGCTTCGCGCGGCATGCCGGTGATGACCTATTCGGTCAACACGGACGAAGACAACTTCATCGTCTATTTGGAGCGCTCGGCCAACAAGTGGCCGTTGCTGCCGGAAAACTTCGGATTCTTCATCGTAGATAGCGAGGGCAGGCCGAAATTCTACCGGATCAAGCGCGACCTCA
The DNA here is from genome assembly GCA_036559705.1 of Hyphomicrobium sp. Lineage (GTDB taxonomy): Bacteria > Pseudomonadota > Alphaproteobacteria > Rhizobiales > Hyphomicrobiaceae > Hyphomicrobium_A. The sequence continues at coordinate 34,020 of DATBSP010000071.1, read as the reverse complement.
TCAATCTGGGCGGCGACTACACGCTCTACGACCAGCAGGGCAAGAATGTCGGCCAACTCGACGGCAAGGTGTTCTCCATCGGCGGCAAGTGGAAGGGCAAGGTGCGGGTCGAGCACGCCGACCGCCGGCTGATCACGGTGCTGCAACTGTTCAGTGCCCTACAGATCTTCAACGCCGACAGTCGCCGCCATATGCGGCGTCTTTGGAGGGACGTCGGGCGGGGGAAGATCAAGCCGGCGCTCGATGCGCAGGAAGCCGACCTCTATAAGAATCCGCGCCGCGTCCGCTGAGAGGTCGCGTTTTCCGCACGCGAGCCCGCGCGCAATTGCTGTGTCGCAGGTCGTCGTGGGCTGATGCCGGTCCAACTCACCCCCTGTTAATCCGTCAACGGAGCCGTTGACGGCGGCTCTGACTTGCGGCTTTTCTAGTCACAACGCATCTCGTTTGGGCAAATGCCCAACGAACGAGCGAAAACGACTGGACAAAAACCAGTCACGGGGATGGGGGATTGCAATGCAAGGAGCGGATGTATTTTTCCTATTGATGGGCGCCATTCTCGTGTTCGCCATGCACGGGGGTTTCGCGTTTCTCGAAACCGGTACGGTGCGCCACAAGAACCAGGTCAATGCGCTCGTCAAAATCCTCGTCGATTTCGCTGTCTCGACCGTCATCTATTTCCTGATCGGCTATACCATCGCCTACGGCGTTGGGTTTTTTGAGAACGCCTCGGCCATCGCCGGCGGCGCGCCCGGCTATGAGGCGCAGGGCTACACGCTCGTCCGCTTCTTCTTCCTCTGCACCTTCGCCGCCGCCGTGCCGGCTATCGTTTCCGGCGGCATCGCCGAGCGCGCCAAGTTCGGGCCGCAAGTCGTGGCGACAGCGGCACTGGTCGGCCTGTTCTATCCGCTGCTCGAAGGTGTGTACTGGAACGGCAACTTCGGTTTACAGGAGACCTTCTTCAAAGAGGTGCTCGGCGCGCCGTTCAAGGACTTCGCCGGCTCGATCGTGGTGCACGCATTTGGGGGCTGGGCGGCGCTCGGTGCCGTGCTGTTGCTCGGGCCGCGGCTCGAGCGCTACGAGGGACGCGGCATGGCTTCGCCGCCCTCGTCGATCCCGTGGCTCGCCATGGGCTCGTGGTTGCTGTGCATCGGCTGGTTCGGTTTCAATGTAATGAGCGCGCAGCGGCTCGAAGCCGTGTCGGGTCTCGTCGCCATGAATTCGCTGATGGCCATGAGCGGCGGCATCATCGTGGCGTTCATTGTCGGCGATAACGATCCAGGCTTTGTACACAACGGTGCGCTTGCCGGCCTGGTCGCCGTGTGTGCCGGCTCGGACGTCATGCACCCGCTCGGATCGCTGGTGGTCGGCGGCGTAGCCGGCGCCATCTTCGTCTACATGTTCCAGATCTCGACCAATCGCTGGAAGATCGACGACGTGCTTGGCGTATGGGCGCTGCACGGACTGTGTGGACTGTGGGGCGGCATCGCGTGCGGCATCTTCGGGCTGACAGGGCTCGGCGGTGTCGGCGGCGTGACGTTCGCCTCGCAGCTGGTCGGGTCGCTCGCCGGCGCGGCCTTTGGATTCGCGGTCGGGCTCGCCGTCTACGGGGTGCTGAAGGTGACCGTCGGCATCCGGTTGACGGCCGACGAGGAACGCCGTGGCGCCGATCTAACGATCCACAACATCAGGGCAAATCCGGAAGAGGATGTACGCAGCTTCGGCTCGTAGGCGCGCGACATTCCCAATGTTCGGGCCTACCGCCGGCAAGTATCAGCGAAACTGCCGCAGCATTAGGCAGCGGCACCGCGGCGGCGTGGATAAGCCATCTGATCGGTGGATAACCTCCGTATGCCTACTTGTTTGCACGATAGCCGCTGACCGCCACGTGATACGACCGTCCTGTTGTATGACGTAGTCAGACAGTTATTCAGCGACAGTGAGGTAAGTCATGTCGGATGAGAGAACGTCTCAGCGTGTAGCAGCCATTGCTTCCAAGGCGATGCAGAACCCGAAGTCTCTTACACCGGAAGAGATTCAGACTCTCGCGGCCTCGGCGCTAAGCCAGCCAAATCAGGCGCAAGGTCAGCAGAAGAATCAGTCTCAGCAGGCCCAACATCAGCAGGGGCAGCAGAAGAAATAATCCCGTCTTCTGTTAGACGTTCGATCGAAATTACGCAGCGAGCGGGTATCGTCATGATCCCGCTCGCTTGTGCGTTGAGCGGGTTGTCGAGATCGCCGACGCTTTGACAGAGCACCTTGACGTCGGCGTCGTCCTTCAAGAGCCAGCCCACCGTGGCGCATTCGATGGCGCGCGTCGCCGGCAGTTGCGATAGATGCCGCCAGGACGGAATGGGCTGGGCGCTGTCCTGCCAGCGAATGATGACCAACGGGCAATGAGGCTGCATCGCGATCCTGCTATGATTCGGACGTGCGAATCATAGCAGGCGTCGGCGTTTCGGCTGTGCTCCGGCGGCTACGCGAAGCCGAAATAGGCTTCAGGTGGTGCGCTCGGCCTTCGCGGACTTGCGGGCTGGCTTGGCCGCGACCTTGCGTGCCGGCGGCGCGGCCGGCTCGTCCTCGCTGAGGCCGGACAGCAGCGCCCGCGCGCGTCCCTCGATAGCTTGCGTCACCTGCTCCATCAGCGGATGTGGGCCGGCCGGCATGGCGGCGACGTCGGCTGCGGCCTTGCGCGTTTCGGCCAGCGTCGCTTTGGCCAGCGTCTCGACACGCGCGATGAGGCGTGGCGCGTTGAGGCCGACGTCGGCGGCAAAGCGCTGCCAGTGGCGCCGCTTCAGGTGCTCGCCGCGGCTCTTGCCGGCGATCTTTTGCGCCATGTTACGCGTGACGTGTTCCCACGCCAACGCGCACATCACGTCGTAGATCGGCGCCAGCTTGAACCCCTTGCCGGAGATCATCAGCGAGTAGTTCTTGGCGTGCGCGTCGGTGTTACACGCGAGCACGTTGAAGATGACGTAGTCGAGCAGGTTGACGACGTCCGGCGCCTGCATGGCGTTGCGCGTCACCGCGAACATCTCCGCGAGCGTCGGGCCGGGGATGCCGGTCTGGTTCGATTCGTATTTCGCCGACGGCGGCTTGCCGAGTGCCTGGCAGAAATCCTCCTGGTGCAGGCGGCGCCATCGCCCCGCCTGCTCGACGCGGTCGTAGCGCTTGACCATGAGATAGGTGCGCTTGCCCGCCTTGCCGGTCGTCACCTCCGGCGCGTTGAGGCCGAGGCGCTTCGCCAGCGCAAGACACAGCGCCTCGTTCTGCACGCCGCCGAAGAGGCGTTCAGAGTCGGGCTTCAGGATCCACGTCGACGGCGCGCCGTTGATCGGTACGCAAATGCGCTCCTTGTCGTCGATGGCGACGCCGAGCTTGGTCTGCACGCCGGCGAGCGACATGGAGACACCGTCCTCGCCGACGAGGAAGGGCTTGCTCGGCAGCTCTTCGATGATGCGCTCCAGCGCCTTGTCGCTTGGTATGGGACGCCAGTTGGCCGTGTTGGTGGTGCCCGGCTTGCCGATCGACAGCGCGCCCGCGGTGTCGCGGCCGAGCTCGGCGAGGATGCCGATGACGTCCTCGGGGGCGGCGCCGAGTTGCAGGCCGATGGCGCGCAGCTGCGTTGCCTCAGGCAGCAGGTTCGCCGCCCACGGCAGGAAGAGCTTCGGCGGCACGCGGCGCGGCGACAGCGGCATCTTGAGAGAGATGGGGAAAGCACCATGCGCCGCCAGCCATTGGGGCCCGTAGGTGAAGCTGGGTCCTTCAGCGTGCACCTCGATGGTACCGACGACGCGGCTCTCGTAATAGACCGGCAACTCAGCCACGGCCGTCGTCCTCGGGTTCGGGGAGGTCATCGGTGAGGTCAGGCAACAGGGCGTTGTCGGCGTCGTTGTTGGCCGACATTAAATCGAAGGTCCTTAGGCCGACGGCGGCCGCCACGACCAGTGCGCGTCCGAGCTGACAGCTCGGCTTCCCGGCCTCGAGTTCTAGGATGAAGCGGCGACCGACGCCCGTCGCCAAGGCGAGATCGTCCTGGCGCATCTTCAGGGCTTCGCGGTGCTCGCGGACCATGGCGCCAAACTGCTGAGCGTAGGTGCGCGCTGAGTTTTCAAGTTCAGAGGCGGGGCGGTCGGCCATCTGATTCTCCCAAGTTCCCGATCGGGAACTTATAAGGGGAATAGGTGAGGCCAAACCTAAAAAGTCCCCGATCGGGAGCTTTTCCGTTGATTTATCGGCTTGGAGCGATGAATGTTCCCGATCGGGAACATTTGCCTCGTTGGGGCTACCGTCAGGCCACCATGTGCGCGCTCGGGAACATTCCAGGTAAAGGATGGTGCGGGCGGGACTAACGAATCCCGTACTCGGTGAAGCACTGGCGCATGTAATCGCAGCGGTGCGAGCCGGAGAAGTGCATGGCGTCGCCCTTGGCGGGCGCGATGAACTGGCAGATCTCCTCGACGCCGCCCGGCGACAGCCAGCCCTGGCGGCGGCCGCGCTGCACGGCAAAGCAATCCGCCGTCTCCTCGTCCGGGCCGCGGAACTGGTGCCCGCACTCGTGCGAGTAGATCCACAGCTTCACCGGCGTCGTGACGCGCGACAGCAGGCGCATGTTCATGATCAGGAAGCCGGGATAGGCGGCGCCGTAATCATCGAGGTTATTGTCAATCACCGTCGGGCGCGTGCCACAGTAAAGCGCGATGCCGTCGAGCTTGAATTCGCCGGCAGGAACAATCGTCACCTCGCCGCCGGCGTGGGCGGCGTACTCCTCCGCGGTCGGCGACTTGGGGTCCTGCGCGAATGCCGGGGCCGGCAGCGCCAAAATTGCGATCAAACCCCAGGCCAGGCGGCGCGAACCGCGGCGGATCATCATCGGCGAACTCTTGGAAACCCCGACCTCTTCCCAGACCTTACCATGGCGCCGTTTAGCGCCCGTTACAAGGCGGATGCAAGACGAATCCGGAAAGTCTGTGAGCCATTTGCGGCGCCCCCACATCAGGCGCCTGCCGCCGCTTCGATGCGCTCCATGTCGTCGTCGGAAAGGCCGAAATGGTGGCCGATCTCGTGCACCAGGACGTGGGTGATGAGATCGCCCAGCGTCACGCCAGATTCCGCCCATTCATCCAGCATCGGCCGGCGGTAGAGGAACACCATGTCCGGCTGCGTGGGTAGGTCCGACAGGCTTTTCTTGTCGAGGCTGACGCCGTGATAGAGGCCGAGCAGATCGAGCGGGTCGTCGATGCCGAGGGAGTCGAGCACCTCGTCGGTCGGGTAGTCTTCCACACGGATGAGTACATCGCCGGCCCTGGAGCGGAATTCTTCCGGCAGGCGGTCCCAGGCGATGTCGGCCATGTCCTCAAAGTCGGTGAGCTCGGGGGCGGTGGCGCGCTGCCAGTCGGTGATGTTCCTCATGGCGAGCCCGGCTTGCGCGCGACGATGATGGCTTCCTGCAGCGTGAAGATGCGTTCGCCGGCTTCCTCCCGCGGCCGCAGGAAGGCGCGTAGGAGGTCGTTGTCGAGCAGGTGGTCGAGCCGCTCGACGGTCTCCGCACTGCAGCGCATACGTTGGGTCCAAGCCTTGATGGCGATGTCCTGGTCGAGCCGCTCGTGACGCGCGTCGGCGAAGCCGGTGTCGCCGAATAATGCCAACCAGTCATCGAGGCTCAAGGCGCGCACGTGGCTCGGGTCGCGCAGCTCCTCATAGGTATTGTAGAGCGTGTCCGCATCGCGCAGCTCGGCCGGGCTCGCGTCCGGCATGCGCGCCGCATCGGGGCCGACGTTGTCGACGAGCGCGAATGTGCCCCCCGGCTTCAGGACGCGCCGGGCTTCGCGCACGAAAGTATTGGGATCGGGGAAGTGATGCGCGGCGAGGCGGCAGGTGACGAGGTCGAAGCTCGCGTCGGGAAAAGGCAGATTGCCGGCTTCGGCGCGCGTCGTCTCGACATTGGCAAGGCGGCGCACGGCGGCGAGCTTGCTTGCTTCGGCCAGCATCTCGCCGGTGATATCGGAAGCGACGACGCTGGCGACGAGCGGAGCGAAAGCGAGCGCCGTGTGCCCGGCCCCGGTCGCGACGTCGAGCACGTGCCAGTGCGGCTGCGGGGAGACGAGCGCCACGAGGCGGCCGAGGCTCGGCCCGCTGGCGTGCACGGCGGAGGCGGCATAGTCGGCCGCCGCGGCGCCAAACTGCTTCTGGACGAGCGTACTGCTCATGAGCGCTCCAGAACTTTTTGCTCCGATGCGGCCGATGCGGCTTGGCGCCGCTCACCGTATCTCGATGCAAACTCCTGGCGTACGAACGAAGCGAATTCCTCCGCCACCGCCGAGCGTCCGACACGGCGCAAATGCATGTTGATGCAGAACGGTGGCAACGGTGGGAGGCCATCTTCCGCCTCCAGCACCGTCAGCCCTTCCGGAACCGCTGACAGGAGCATGGGTGCGATGGCGATGTCGGCGTAGAGCGTCGCTTTCAATGCGTCGAGCACGCTCGCCTCGCACATGGGACGCCAGTCGCGCCCCTTGGTAGCCAGCGCGGCGATCGCCGAAGCCCTGAACGCACAGTCGGGGCTGCCGAACGACACCGGCAGCGGCTGGCGCAAATGCGCCTGCCCACCGCGGGCCCCTACCCACACGAGCGGATCGCGCAACAGCAGCTCGGCATCGTTGGGGACGGCCCGCTCGGTCGCGAGGGCGACATCGAGCTCTCCACGCTCGAGTGCCGCGAGGAGCTCTACGGTGATCCCCGAGGTAAGCGTGACCTGAACGCGCGGCCAAGCGCGGTCGAAGCGCTTGAGCACCGGCGGAATGTTAGGCTCGACGACGTCGTGCGGAACCCCGACGCGCACCTCGCCCTCGTAGTGCGGCTTGCTCATCAGGCCCCACAGGGCGTCATTCATCGTCATCATCGTTTGGGCGTGCGCCAGCAGCCGCTCACCTGCGGCGGTCGTGCGCAGGGTGCGATTGGTGCGATCGAACAACTCGACGCCGAACAGCTCTTCGAGGCGCTTCAACTGTTGGCTGACGGCCGCTTGCGTGAGGTTCAAAAGGTGGGCCGCACGCGTAACGCTGCCGGTCTCGACGACCGCCACAAACGCCCGCAAAAGTCCTACGTCGATATTCCGCGACATCGCCAAGCTACCTGTTCCGCACGCGTTCAGTCATAACGAACCGTGATGCTCGATATAATAAACATTCTATTTTCTTATGAAAGGGGTGCACCTAAATACACCTCCGAAGGCTTTGTCGGAGAGCAGCGATGGCGTCCACCTTGAACAATGAGAGCGGCGAAAAGGCCGCCACCTGCAGTCGTCAAGGCTGGCATCTCGCACGGCTCTTTGCCCACCTGGAGCGGGCCAGCGAGGTGGCCCGCCAGAGACGCGCTTTGCTGCGGCTGGGTGACATGGCACTGAAAGACTTCGGCGCCTCGCGCGCAGATGCCTGGCACGAGGGCAGCAGGCCCTGGTGGGACCTGCCGAAGGACTGCTAGCCGCCCCAACTGCGGATGTCGACGAAGTGGCCCTCGATGGCGGCCGCGGCCGCCATGATCGGCGACAGCAGGTGCGTGCGCCCGAGACGTCCCTGACGACCCTCGAAGTTTCGGTTCGAGGTCGAGGCGCAGCGCTGCTGCGGCTTCAACTGGTCGGGGTTCATGCCAAGGCACATGGAGCAGCCGGGCTCGCGCCATTCAAAGCCCGCGTCCTTGAAAATCTTGTCGAGCCCCTCGGCCTCCGCCTGCGCTTTGACGAGGCCGGAACCGGGCACGATCATCGCGTAGGCGAGGCGGGTCGAGATCTTCTTACCGTCGACGATCTTGGCGACAGCGCGCAGATCCTCGATGCGGCCGTTGGTGCACGAGCCGATCCACACGACGTCGAGCGGGACGTCGGTCATCTTGGTACCCGGCTTCAGGCCCATATAGTCGAGCGCGCGTTGCATGGAGGCGCGCTTGTTCTCGTTCTCGACCTTGGTCGGATCGGGAACGACGCCGGTGATGGAGACGACGTCCTCCGGGCTGGTGCCCCAGGTGACGATCGGCGGCAGCTTGGCTGCATCGAGCTTGATCTCCTCGTCGAAGACCGCGCCGTCATCCGAGTGCATCGTCTCCCAGTAGCGCATGGCGATGTCCCACGCGCCGCCCTTGGGGGCCTTCGGGCGACCCTTGATGAAGTCGTAGGTCTTCTGGTCGGGCGCGATCATGCCGGCGCGGGCGCCGCCCTCGATCGACATATTGCAGATGGTCATGCGGCCCTCCATCGACAGCGCGCGAATAGCTTCGCCCGCATATTCGATTACGTGGCCCGTGCCGCCGGCGGTACCGATTTCGCCGATGATGGCGAGGATGATGTCTTTCGCCGTGACTCCCTTGGGCAGTGCACCATCGACGCTGATACGCATGTTCTTGGCCTTGCGCTGGATCAGCGTCTGCGTGGCGAGCACGTGCTCGACCTCCGAGGTGCCGATGCCGTGCGCCAGCGCCCCGAAGGCGCCGTGCGTCGAGGTGTGGCTGTCGCCGCAGACGATGGTCGTGCCCGGCAGCGTGAAGCCCTGCTCCGGACCGACGACGTGCACGATGCCCTGTCGCTTATCGAGCTCATTGTAGTACTCGACGCCGAAGTCGCGCGCGTTGGTGGCGAGCGTCTCGACCTGGATGCGGCTGTCGTCGTCGTCGATGCCCTTGGTGCGGTCGGAGGTCGGCACGTTGTGATCAACGACGGCAAGCGTCTTCTCCGGCGCACGTACCTTGCGGCCCGACATGCGCAGGCCTTCGAACGCCTGCGGGCTCGTCACCTCGTGCACGAGATGGCGGTCGATATAGAGGAGGCAGGTGCCGTCCGCCTGGCGCTCGACCACGTGGTCGTCGAAGATCTTGTCGTAGAGTGTCTGGGCCATGCCGTGTCTCGTCTCAGATGGGCTGCGGAACTGCGGCCGCGCCGCGCGGAAAATCCACCCCCGCGCCTCGGGCCGGTGTCCGGGTGCGAAGATGGATAGGGGTGCTTCTTAGCCGCCGATGCTCAAGAAACCGTGCCCGATAGATAGCGTCTCGCCGGGCCGGCGGCAATTCCCGGGTGTTTCAGAGCGGCAAAGCCGGGTTCGTTCAGAATTTCCATTGGCGGGCCTGGGCGACGAGAAAATCGCGCAGCACCTGCACCTTCTTGGAGGACTTGAGCTCCTCCGGGTAGACGAAAAGGATAGGCAGCGTCGGCGGGTCGATCTCTGTCAGTACGGGAACGAGATCGGCCTCGTTGTCGGTCATGTAGTCGGGGATCATGCCGATGCCGATGCCGGCTCGTATCGCATAGCGCAGCGCGACGACGCTGTTGGCGCGGAAGGCCGGCTCGCGCGGCCCCTTGCCGTTACGCCCGGCGGTCTCGATCCAGGTGATGGCCGTGAGGTGCTGGGCCGGCTGGCCGCTGTAGGAAACGATGCTGTGGCCCTCGAGCTCCTCCAGCGTCTTCGGCGCTCCGAAGCGGCGCACATATTGCGTCGAGGCAAACGCGCGCACGCGGCTGGTGAAGAGCATGCGTCGGATTAGGTCGGAATGTGGCGGCTCGCGCGTCCAGATGGCGACGTCCGCGGCACGCATGCCGATATCGATCTGGTCGTCGTTGAGCTGCAGCTCGATGCGGATCTCAGGATAGAGATCCTGAAACTCGCGCAGGCGTTGCGTCAGCCAAATCGTGCCGAAGCCGACGGGCGCCGTGATGCGCAGCTCGCCGGACGGCTTTGACGTCGTATCGGAGAGGAGCGTCTCGGCCGTGTGCAACTTGTTGATCACGTCGGAGGTCGTGCGGTGCAGCAGCTCGCCCTGCTCGGTGAGCACCAGCCCGCGTGCGTGGCGATGGAACAGCGTGACCTTCAGATCGCGCTCTAGGGCCGAGACTTGACGGCTCACGGCCGACTGGCTCATGTGCAGGCTATCGCCGGCGTGCGTGAAGCTGCCCGCTTCAGCGGCCGCGTGAAAGATCCTGAGCTTGTCCCAGTCCATGGATCGGACCCCGCGCCAGAACGCCGATTAGGAGCGACCCGCCCCTCGATGCGTTCCGGGAGGCACGGTTTATCAAGAAAATTCGGCCTTGTTGCGGTGCAACTTAATGCACCATTTGCCACCTGGATAGGGTGACCCACCAACGCAGCCCCATATAAGTCGCTGCAACTCAGGCGACGGTGCATAGAGGAGGTCGAGATGAAGTCTATCGGTATGGCGGCGGCATTGATTGTCGCGGGGGCGGCCTTCGTTGGCGCATGCGCGCAGCCCGTCGTTCTTTGGGAGACGACGGGGCTCAAGACGCCGGAGTCGGCGCTGCCGGTTCCAGCGGAGGGCTTCGCCTATGTGAGCAATGTCGCCGGCAACCCAACCGACAAGGACGGCAACGGCTTCATCTCCAAGGTGTCGCTCGCCGACGGCAAGATCATCGCTCTCGAGTGGGCGAAGGGCCTCGACGCTCCCAAGGGCCTCGCCTTGGCCGGTGGCAAGCTCTACGCGTCCGACATCGACAAGCTGGTCGAGATCGATGCCAAGACGGGCAAGATCCTGGCGAAGTACGACGCGCCAGGATCGCAGTTCCTCAATGACATCGCGGTCGACGCGCAGGGTAACGTCTACGTCTCCGACTCGAGCACCAGTGCCATTTGGCGATTGGCCGGCGGCAAATTCGAGAAGTGGCTCGAGGACCCGGCGCTGAAGTTCCCCAATGGCCTGCACGTCTCGGGCGACAAGCTGATTATCGCCGCCTGGGGTGCGCCCGGCACGTCGGCGCAATCGTCGGCGCCTTCCAACCTCGTAGCGGTCTCGCTCGCCGATAGGAAAATCAGCGACCTCGGCGACGGCACGCCGGTCGGCAATTTGGATGGCATCGAGCCGGACGGCGATGACTTCCTCGTCACCGACTGGGTGGCCGGCGCGCTCTACCGTATCGACCGCAAGGGCAAGGCGACACAGCTGCTCGATCTTAGTCAGGGCAGCGCAGACATCGGCTACGTGCCGGAGACGAAGCTGCTGCTGGTTCCGATGATGTTGGACGACAAGCTGGTCGCCTACAAAGTGCAGTAGGTGGCAGAGGCGCGCGGCAACCCCGCACGCCTCTTATTCTGCCGTTACTTGCCGGGCGCTGGAGCGACGTCCTCTCCAAGCTCCTTCTGTGCTTCCTCGCCAAGTACCTTCATCATCGGGCCGACGACGAGATCACCCGATGGCGAGTCGTGGCTTGGCTCCGCGCACTGACCCGTGCTTGCGTCATAGAGACCGTTCTTCGCGGCGCAATCCGCCGCACCGTCGTGGCTGGGCGCAGGTCCGTCCTCCGCGCGTAAGGCCGGCATTGAAAGCGCGAGGCAAACGGCCACGCAGGCGCACTTCCAGAAATTCATTGAAATCCCCCCATATCGGTTCGTGTGATTGGTTTTTGGCAGGCTGCATTAGTGACGGCGGAGGTTTCCTACCGCCTCACGGTATTCTGATGGCCGATTCGTATAGGCGCGGTTATTCGGCCGCCTCGGCTTCCGACTCCGCTTCGATCTCTAGCGTGGCGAAGTACCGCTCCGCCTCGAGCGCAGCCATGCAGCCCATGGCCGCCGCCGTCACCGCCTGGCGATAGACCTCATCCTTGACGTCGCCGGCCGCATAGACCCCGGGGACGGCCGTCGCGGTCGAATCTGGGCGCGTCTGCAGATAGCCTGAATGCGTCATCTCGAGCTGGCCTTTGAAGAGCTGCGTCGCCGGGGCGTGTCCAATGGCAATGAACACGCCGTCAGCTGCCAGCTCGGATATTGCGCCGGTTTTCATGCTCTTGAGCTTGACGCCAGTGACCGACTTCGGGTTCTCCGTGCCGAAGATCTCGTCGACCGTATGGTCCCAGATCACCTCGATCTTCGGGTTCTTGAACAAGCGATCCTGCAGGATCTTCTCGGCGCGGAAGTGATCGCGCCGGTGCACGACGGTGACGCGCTTGGCGAAGTTGGTCAGGAAGATCGCCTCCTCAACTGCTGTGTTGCCGCCGCCGACGACCACGACGTCCTTGCCTTTGTAGAAAAAGCCGTCGCAGGTGGCGCAGGCGGACACGCCGTAGCCCTTGAACATCTCCTCCGACGCGGTGCCGAGCCAGCGCGCCTGCGCACCGGTGCAGATGATTAGCGCGTCGCAGGTATAGGTATCGCCCGACTCGCCCTTGAGCACGAACGGGCGCTTTTTGAGATCGACCTTGGCGATCTGGTCCATGACAATCTCAGTGCCGACGTGCTCGGCCTGGGCACGCATCTGCTCCATGAGCCAGGGGCCCTGGATCACGTCGGCAAAGCCCGGATAGTTCTCCACGTCGGTGGTGATGGTAAGCTGGCCGCCAGGCTGGGATCCCTCGATCAACAGTGGCTTCATCATGGCGCGCGCGGCATAGATGGCCGCCGTGTATCCGGCCGGTCCCGACCCTAAGATCAGCACTTTGGCATGCCGCGTCTTGACCATAGTACCTCCTGCCCGGCTCGCAAATGCGCCTCCGGCGGCCCATTAGATTGGGCTGCACTTAGACCTCTGCAAGCCCGCTGGTCAATGCGGGCGGCCCATCGGGTTGGGGGCAGACAGCCGGCGCTTTCGGAGTGCTGTTAAAGCTGGCGGGCGGCGCCACATGTTGTCCCCTCCAAGCGTGCTACGCTAACTTGGCGCTGGGGAGCCAAGGGGACAGGGTGCGCGTCATGTCGACAGGACGGGAGAAAGTGACAACCAGGGTGTTCGGGGCGTTGGACAGCGCCTGGACAAGCGTCTGCTGGCCGCTCATTGGCATGCTCAACATGTTTTTCCGGCCCGATCCGCAGACCGGCCATGTGGCGCTCTGGAAGGTTCTCCTGTGGCTTATCGGCAATGGCGCCCTGCTCTATGCGGCCGTCGCCGGCCTCGCCACGCGGCCGTTGTTCTGGACGCTGTGCGCCTTCTTGCTCGTGCACATCCTCATCATCGCCTCGAGCCTGCGCATCATGTACGAGGAAAAACGCGTGATGGAGGGCTCCTTGGCCGCCGACAAGATGACGTTCTCGGCGCTCGATGCCGTCAACAACGTGCCGATCCTAGCATCGTCGACCGCCTTCTATGTGCTCGGGCTCGCGGCGCTCATTCAAACTGTAGAGCACACCGGCTTGGCGGAGATCTTGCGCAGCCGGCCGACACTCAACAACGAGTATGGCGAGTATCTCGCCTGCGTGCTCAATGAGGTGCCGGTCGTAACCTCCGTGATCAATGCGTGGGCCAACCTCGTCAACTTATCCGATAACATGAGCGCCGAGATCGTCTACAACGGCTGGACCGGCAACGCCGTGCGCCTGATTATCGTCGTGACGCTCTCGATCATCGTCGTGCGGGCGCTGCTGTTGCGGCTGACGCAATGGAGCCACCAGCTGTCGATGGCGCATGCGCTGGAGAACGGCACCGTTAGTCCGGAAAGTGTGAAGAAGCGCCTGGTGCGCGTGCCGACAACGCTGAACAACCACCTGATGCGCTCGGCGCTGACGCATCCAGACACGGCCGTCCGCCGACGGGCGCTCGCCGCCATGGCGCGCCTCGAGGTGCCGAACTTCGCGCGCGAATTCCTCGAAAGGCTCGGCCAGCACATCGAACGCGATCTCGGGTTGGCGCACATCCGCGAAGCCTTGGCGTCGATGAATGCGACGGCGCGGGACAACATTGCCGGCGATCTGACGTCGGTGATTGAGAAGCAGATGTTGTCGATCAAGGACGCGATCGACATGCAGACCAAGCTGCGGCTTGAAGAGCTGCGCTCGATGCTAAAACGCGCCTAGTCCAGCAGTTCGAAAGATCACCACAGATGGACAAGCGGACGGGCGGCACTTCCTCGGATGCGCCGCCCGCGACGAGCTTGGCCGATACGGCACGGCGCCTGAAGGCGATCTTCATCGGCTCGGCCGGCAATCTCGTCGAATGGTTCGACTTCTACGCCTACTCGGCGTTTGCGTTGTATTTCGCCAAGTCGTTCTTCCCATCCGAAAGCCAGACTGCACAGCTCCTCAACGCGGCCGCGATCTTCGCCGTCGGGTTCCTGATGCGGCCGTTCGGGGGCTGGCTGTTCGGTCACGTCGCCGACCGCCACGGCCGGCGCCTGGCGCTAACACTGTCGGTGTCGATGATGTGCGCCGGCTCGCTCATCATCGCAGTGACGCCGACCTACGCGACCATCGGCCTTGCGGCGCCATTCGTTCTGCTCTTTGCGCGTCTCGTGCAAGGCCTAAGCCTCGGCGGCGAGTACGGCACCAGCGCCACGTATTTGTGTGAGGTCGCACATCCGCAGCACCGCGGCTTTTATTCGAGCTTCCAGTACGTGACGCTGATCGGCGGCCAGCTGCTCGCCATGCTCGTGCTGCTGTTCCTGCAGAAGGTGCTGCTGACGCCGGAGCAAATCGATGCGTGGGGCTGGCGCATCCCCTTCTTCATCGGTGCAGGTCTCGCCGTCGTTGTGTACTTCATGCGCCGCGATATGCATGAGAGCGACGCATTCCTCGAAGCGCGAGCGTTGGGTCCGCAGGAAAGTCCGTTGCGGGCGCTGATGCGCCACCCGCGTGAGGTGGCGATCGTCGTCGGCCTGACGCTGGGCGGCACCGTCGCCTTCTACACTTACACGACGTACATGCAGAAGTTTCTCGTCAACTCGGTGGGACTGTCGAGGGACACCTCCACCGTCATCGCCGCCAGTACGCTGTTTTTCTACATGTGCCTGCAGCCGGTGGTCGGCGCGTTCTCCGACATCGTCGGACGCAGGCCTGTACTTCTGGCATTCGGCGTGCTCGGCACCCTGCTCACAGTGCCGATCCTCACCGCCTTGCAAAACGCGACGGACCCGTGGACCGCATTCTTCCTCATCATGGGCGCTCTAGTCATCGTCAGCGGCTACACGGCGATCAATGCGGTGGTGAAGGCCGAGCTGTTTCCTACCACCGTGCGCGCCATGGGCGTCGGCTTTCCCTATGCCATCACGGTGGCGCTGTTCGGCGGCACTGCCGAGTATGTCGCGCTATTCCTCAAGGAGATCGGCTACGAGCACGCCTTCTTCTGGTATGTCACGGCGTGCATATTCGTATCGCTGATGGTCTACGCACTGATGCGGGACACGCGCACGCAGTCGGCCATGCACCGGCACGTGTAGGCGCCCTTTCGTTTGGTTGCCTCAATTTTTGGACATCGGTAGCGCGACAACTGCTGGGGCCCGATCTCGATGACCCGAACCTCTCTCGATACGACCTTGCGCAGAGCCTATTGGGTGCTCGGCATCATTCTCTTCATTTCCATCTCTGCGAAGTTTGCCGACCGCATTCCCGGCATCGAACGAACACCATTCGCCCGCTTCGCGGCTGACACCTACGAGTTCCTCAAAGACATGTCCCTCGTGCTCGTCACTGTGGTCGCAGCCTATCTCGCCAACGTGCTCCAGAAGCGATCGAAGGTCCTCGAGCGGCTCGAGGAGGAGTGGCGCGGCATCGTGCGCACCAAATCGGCGCTCTACTCGTTTTGCGAAAAGCCGAATGCTACACCCGACGACTATCTCCTCGCCTTCTGCCGCATCAGCGAGACGATCGACAACATGCGTGTCGTCTATGCGAACGTGGGCGAGACGACGACCTTGATCGGCCTCTATCTCTTCGCGCCCCTGCACGACATGCGGCGCGCTCTGTAGTCGATCGACCCGCGCAAGCGTTCCGACCTTCCCGGCGAGGAGCGCAAGCTGGTGCGCGACGCGATCCTGCAGTCGTTCTATGCCCTGCGCGAGAACTTCCTCAATGAACTCGAAATTCACGAGCCAGATAAGCCGATCATCGCTGCGGCGGCGCGCCGGCGAAAGCGGCCGGGCGCGACATCGCGTGCCCTGAAGCAGGAAGTCGCCCAGTTGGAGCATTACGAGCGCGATCCGGCGCCGCGGAGGGCAGAGATCGAGGCGTTGCTCTGGGCGCTCCACGGCAAGGAGCAGACAGGCTAGTTGCCTGCTCAATCATCAGCGGCGGCGGGGGCCACTATCTGTTTTAAAGGTTCTGTGCTAGGTCCGCGCATCTTTTGCAGCGCACAAAGTGACTGATGAAGCTCAGAAACATCGCGATTATCGCCCACGTCGACCACGGCAAAACCACGCTGGTCGACGAATTGCTCAAGCAATCCGGTTCGTTCCGCGAGGGCCAGCGCGTTGCTGAGCGCGCGATGGATTCCAACGACCTGGAACGCGAGCGCGGCATTACCATTCTTGCCAAGTGCACGTCTGTCGTCTGGAAGGACACGCGCATCAACATCGTCGACACGCCTGGCCACGCCGATTTTGGCGGCGAGGTCGAGCGCATCCTGAACATGGTCGATGGTGTCGTGGTGCTGGTGGACGCCTCCGAAGGCCCGCTGCCGCAGACGAAGTTCGTCGTCTCCAAGGCGCTCAAGCGCGGCCTCCGCCCCATCGTGGCGATCAACAAGATCGACCGTCCGGACGAGCGGCATCTCGATGTGCTGAACGAGGTGTTCGACCTCTTCGCCAATCTCGACGCCAGCGATGAGCAGCTCGACTTCCCGGTGCTCTATGGCTCAGGCCGCAACGGCTGGATGGCGCTCGATCCTGCCGGTCCGCAGGAGAGCCTGGCACCGATGTTCGACCTCGTGCTGGCGCACGTGCCGCCGCCGAGCCTCGAGACCGGCGCACTGCGCATGCTGGCGACGACGCTTGAAGCCGATCCGTTCCTCGGGCGTATCCTCACCGGCCGCATCACGTCCGGCGTGATCAAGGCTGGACAGCCGCTAAAGGCCCTCAATCGCGACGGTGAGGTTGTCGAGAACTTCCGCGTGCAAAAAGTCCTCGCCTTCCGCGGTCTGGAACGCGTGCCCGTCGATCAGGCCGAGGCGGGCGAGATCGTCGCCGTCGCCGGCATGAGCGAGGCGACCGTCGCCGACACGCTGTGCGACCTTTCAGTGGAGGCGCCGCTTCCCGCGCAGCCCGTCGACCCGCCGACGCTGTCGATGACCTTCCGCATCAACGACGGACCCTTCGCCGGCCAGGAAGGCGACAAGGTGCAGAGCCGCGTCATCCATGACCGCCTGATGAAGGAGGCCGAGCGCAACATCGCGATCAAGGTCACCATCTCCGAGGACAAAGACGCCTTCGATGTCGCCGGCCGTGGCGAACTGCAGCTCGGCATTCTCATCGAGAACATGCGCCGCGAAGGCTTCGAGCTGACCGTCTCGCGTCCAAAGGTCGTCTACAAGACGGACGCGGACGGCGCCAAGCTGGAGCCGATCGAGGAGGTCATCATCGACGTCGATGAGGGCTTCACCGGCGTCGTCGTGCAGAAGCTGGCAGAGCGCAAGGGCGAGCTGCTCGAGATGCGCCCGTCGGGCGGTGGACGCCAGCGCATGGTGTTCAACGTGCCGACGCGCGGACTGCTCGGCTACCAGAGCGAGCTCTTGTCCGACACACGCGGCACCGCGGTTATGAACAAACTTTTTCATGACTACGCTCCCTTCAAGGGCGAGATCGCTGCGCGTCGTACGGGCGTGCTGATCTCGAACGCCGAAGGTGAGGCGGCGGCCTACGCAATCTTCAATCTGCAGGACCGCGGCCCGTTCATCATCGGCGCCCAGGCGCGCGTCTACGAGGGCATGATTGTTGGCGAGCACACGCGCGACAACGACCTCGAAGTCAATGTCGTGAAAGGCAAAAAGCTGACGAACGTGCGCGCCTCGGGCAAGGACGAAAATGTGCTGCTGACGCCGCCGATGAAGCTCACCCTGGAGAAGGCGATGAGCTACATTACCGACGACGAGCTGGTCGAGGTGACCCCGAAGTCGATTCGGTTGCGCAAGCGCTGGCTCGATCCGAACGAGCGCAAGCGCATGGAGCGCGCCCGGGAGCGCGACGTCGCTTAGTTAACTTCATTGATGCGCCGCAAAATGAGTGTCTTATAGCGTTACCTGTTACGTGGCACTTCATTTTGAGGAGGACCAAATGAATAAGCTCGCGTGCATCGCCCTCGCCATGACGCTCGTCAGCGGCGCAGCGTTCGCCGACTCCAAGCCGGCCGACGATGAGGCAGGGAAGATCAAGCAGACGCTCGCCGATTGGGGCTGCGAGGGTGGCACTTTCGAGAAAGAGACCGAGGCCACCAGCCTGTTCGAGGCCGACGACGTGAAGTGCAAGGACGGCAGCCAGTACGACGTCAAGCTTGACGGCAGCTTCAAGGTCATCTCGATCACGCGTGACTAGGCAGCGCGCAAGGCGCATTCGTCACCATCATGCGCCGGCCGACATGACGTCGGCCGGCGCAATTGTTTTCACGCTTCGCGCCTGGCCTGCTAAGCACGCTTAAGATCCAGCGAGGCGACGTGGCGAGCAGCAAGTTTCCCCAATTGCGAGAGTCTACCGACGTCGCGCCGGTCTCCTGGCCGGCCGGCGTGATCCCGCCGCCCGAGTTCTTGAGTGCTGTCGAATTTGTGCGGCAGGAGGAAGGTCACCTGTTCGTTACGGGCCGGGCCGGCACCGGCAAATCGACGCTGCTGCGCGCCTTGCGCGACCACATCGTCGCCGAGGCGGTGGTGCTGGCGCCGACCGGGCTCGCCGCGGTCAACGTAGGCGGGCAGACGATCCACTCGTTCTTCGGCTTCCCGCCACGCCTCATCCGTACCGACGACATTCGGCGCAGCCGCAACGGCCGTCTGATGCGCAAGTTGAAGCTGATCATCATCGACGAGGTGTCGATGGTGCGTTCTGACCTGATGTGGGCGATCGATCAGTCGCTGCGCGTCAACCGCGGTCGGCCGCGCGAGGCGTTCGGCGGCGTCAGGCTGTTGCTGTTCGGCGATCTGCATCAGTTGCCGCCGGTCGTTCAGGGGGAAGTGGCAGAGCATCTCGAAAACGAGTTCGGCGGCCCGTTCTTTTTTCAGGTTCCATCGCTTTCCGAAGGGGCCGGGGTGTCCTTGCTCGAGCTCGAGCAAGTGTACCGCCAGAGCGAAGAAGTGTTCCTGCGTGTCCTCAACCGCATTCGCGACGGCGACGCGACGGAGGAGGATCTCGAGGTGCTTAACGAGCGCACGCATCCGATCCGCACGCTCGGCGAGGGAGATCAGTTCGTCATCCTGACGCCGACCAACGCGGCCGCGCAGCGCATCAACATGGCCTACCTCGATGCGTTGCCGACGGCGGAGCGCACCTACGAGGCCGGCATCACCGGTGAATATTCCGACGCCGCGCACCCGACGGACGCAACGCTTCTTTTGAAACAAGGCGCCAAGGTCATCCTGCTGCGCAACGACCCCGAGCGGCGCTGGGTCAACGGCACGATCGCTCGGATCGCGCGCCTGGAAGACAAGCGCGTGTGGATCGAGCTCGAGGGCAAAACACATGAGATCGAGCCGGTGTCATGGGAGGCGCGGCGCTATGCCTACGATCAGGCCGCCGAGAAGATCGTCGAAAATGTCACCGGCACGTTCCGCCAGTTTCCCCTGCGGCTCGCCTGGGCGCTGACCATCCACAAGTCGCAGGGGCTGACGCTCGACAAGGTCTACATCGACCTTGGGCGCGGCACTTTTGCCCATGGTCAGGCGTACGTCGCGCTGTCGCGCTGCCGCTCGCTCGGGGGCCTCGCCCTCGCCCGGGCGCTGCGCCCGTCTGACATCCTATTCGACCGTTCGGCCATGGGCTACCGGGACAAATTTGCTCGGCTGGCTTCGACCTAGAAAATAACTTGCAACCCGGTGCCAGGGTGGGCGTTTCGACTATAGGCTAAGGGGACCGAGCCAGAATGGTGCATCGCAACATTAGATGTTGCACCGCACAAAATTTCTGTTACTATAGCTCTCGGTAATGCTCTCCGGAGCTAATGCAACTCGCAACCCCGGTTCATGTGCTGCCCGCACCCCGTCAGGCGGCCGCAATCGATTATGGAGACAAGAATGAACGACCAGTTCACGCGCCAGGCGCAAGACATGCTGGCCGCTGCGAAGGAAGCGCGTATTCCCGAGAACGTCCAGGCTTTCGCCGAAGAGAGCGTCGCCAAGACCCGTGACGCCTACACCAAGATCAACGCCGCCACGCAGGACAGCGTGAAGGCTGTCGAGGAGATCGTCCTCGCCGCCCAGGCCGGCGCGAAGACTTTCAGCGAGAAGTTTCTGCACGCCGCAACCGCCAATGCAGAGGCCGCATTCGACGCCGCCGAAGCCATGGCCCGCGCCAAGACTCTCCCCGAGGTCGCTCGCCTGCAGGCCGACTTCTTCAAGCAGCAGCTCGCCACCGCCAGCTCGCAGACGAAGGAGTTCTTCGAGCTGTCGAGCAAGATCAGCCGGCAGACGCTCGAGAGCATGAACTCGGCCGCCAGCAAGACCTTCGAGAAGTTCAAGAAGGTCGGCTAGTCCTCGCTCCGAGCTAGTTCTCGCTTCGACGCAATTGAAGGGCCGCGGATGCTTCCGCGGCCCTTTTTATTTTTTCGGGCTTTTCAGCAAACTATTTCGCACGATGATGGGAAGGCTGTAAGGTACCTGATCGATAGCGAAAAAGACCGCGTATGCTTGGTGAAAGTTCACATTGCGAGATTCGTCCCGGTGCGCCCGCCGACGCACCGGCCCTGAGCGAAGTGTTTCGCAACAGCTGGAGCAACGCCTATCTCGGCATTATCCCGCACCTGCATCTCGACAGCATGATCCGTCAGCGCACGCCGGATTGGTGGGGCGCGACCATCAAGTCGGGCGGAGAGCTGCTGGTGCTGCAGGTTGCCGGCGTCATCGCCGGCTACGCCACACTCGGCGCGGCGCGTGTGCGCGGTGACTACGAGGGGGAAATCTACGAGCTTTATGTCGCTCCAACTTACCAGGGTCTCGGCTTTGGCGAGCGTCTATTCGAGGCCTGCCGCTATCACCTCGACGGGCGCCAGCTGGCCGGACTCATCGTGTGGGCACTGGCCGACAACGCGGGCGCGTCCGACTTCTACTGGCGGCGGGGTGGGCGGCCAGTCGGAATGGCCTTCGAGCGCTTCGGTCGTACCAAGCTGAAGAAAGTTGCCTTCGCCTGGGAGTGATGGCGACAAGGCTTACAGGTGAGACAACCCACCGCTTGACGCTGACGCCCGGCTCTTCAAGAAAGTGCCAAGCAAGCGCGTCCCGGCCGCTGCTCGAGTGCATCGATCAAGGCTTTGCGGTGCAACAGAGGGGTGCAACAGAGGAACGAAACGCTACCTAGCCTTCCCTCTTCGCCCCGTGTGTTGCTATATCGCGGCGCACTTCCCTTGTTCGACGTCGAGGTTCCCTGATGAAAGTCGCCGTGATGGGCGTTGCGGGACGCATGGGCCAGGAGCTCGTTCGCGCGGCGCACGCAGCCGGCTGCAGCATCATCGGCGGGATAGAGAAGGAAGGCTCTCCGGCAATCGGCGTGGACGTGGGCGCTGTGGCCGGCATCAGCCCGCTTGGCGTTGCGGTCACCTCAGACGCCCTCGACGTCATCTCCAGATGCGACGGCATTCTCGACTTCACATCGCCCAAAGCCACCGTCGAGTTCGCCGGTCTCGCGGCCAACGCGCGCGCCGTGCATGTCATTGGCACCACGGGATTGACCGCAGCCGAAGAGGCTCAGATTGCCGCGGCGGCCCGCCACTCTCCCATCATCAAGGCCGGCAACATGAGCCTCGGCGTGAACCTGCTCGTTGCCGTCACCCGCCGCGTCGCCGAGGCTTTGGACGAGGACTTCGATATCGAAATCGTCGAAATGCACCATCGGGATAAGGTCGACGCGCCATCCGGCACCGCGCTGATGCTCGCTGCAGCCGCCGCCGAGGGGCGCGGGATCGACCTTGCGCAGCGCTCGGCCAAGGTTCGGGACGGCGTCACCGGTCCGCGCCGCCGCGGCGACATCGGTTTTGCAGCGCTGCGTGGCGGCAGCGTGGTCGGCGAGCACAAAGTCATCTTCGCCGGCGCCGGTGAGCGGATCGAGCTTACCCATATTGCGGGTGATCGGTCGGTGTTCGCGCGCGGCGCCGTGAAGGCCCTGCAGTGGGGCCACGGCAAGGCACCGGGCCTTTACTCGATGACCGACGTGCTGGGGCTTTGAGCTTGGAAATCCGTCCCGTGCTGCCGAACGACCAACGTAGTCACACGCTCGTGCTGGTGCGGCACGGCGAGAGCGAGTGGAACCAGCGCAACCTGTTCACTGGTTGGTGCAATCCGGACCTCACCGAGAAGGGGCTGATCGAGGCACTCGTCGCCGCGCGCATGCTGCGGTCCAAAGGCATCTCGTTCGACGTCGCCTACTCGAGCCAATTGAAACGCGCGCAGCGCACACTCGACATCATTCTGTCGGAGCTCGGCCAGACGAAGATTCCTATTCACTTCGACGAAGCGCTCAACGAGCGTCACTACGGGGACCTGTGCGGCCTCAATAAGGATGAGGCTCGCGAACGCTGGGGCGAGGAGCAGGTCGAGGTGTGGCGCCGCAGCTACGACGTTCCTCCCCCCGGTGGCGAGAGCCTCAAAGACACCGAGGAGCGCGTGATGCCCTACTACAAGTCGCGCATCTGGCCGGACCTGCAAGCAGGTAAGAAGGTGCTACTCGTCGCCCACGGCAACTCACTGCGCGCGCTGATCATGAATCTGGAAGGTCTGACGGGCGAGGAGATTCTGGGGCGCGAGCTGGCGACCGGCGCGCCGATCGTCTACCAGCTCGGCGCCGACGGGCTGCCGACCGACAGGAGCGACCTGCTGCCGGCGCGCAGCATCGACGCCCATCCCGAAGATATCGTCTGAGGTAGCTGTCGATGGCGTTCAAGGACCTGGTCGAGGCGATCGACAGCGACAAGACGAACCGCGACCGGCTGATCGCCGTCTACATCGGCATCCTCGCCGTGCTGCTCGCCGTCTGCGGCGTCGGCGGCGGCAACGCTATGAAGGACGCCACCGCCCGCAACATCGAGGCGTCCAACACGTGGGCGTTCTTCCAGGCCAAAAACATTCGTCGCCACGAGCTGCGGCTGCAGCTCGGCGAGTTCGAGGTGCTGCTGGCCAGTGACCCTCAGCTGCCGGAGGGGGCCCGCAAGCTGATCGATGAGAAGATCGCCAAGTATCGCAAGGACGAGGCGCGGCTCACCTCCGAGCCGGAAACCGGCGAGGGTCTCAATGAGCTCTTGGTCAAGGGCAAGGCGCTCGAGGTGCAGCGCGACCGCGCCATGCTCAAAGACCCGTTCTTCGACTATGGCCAGGCGTTGCTGCAAGTCGCCATCGTGCTGGCTTCGATCGCCATCATCACGGGCGGGACGAGCCTACTGGTGTTAAGCGGCCTCCTTGCGGCCCTCGGCATCGTCTCGACGCTGAATGGCTTCTTTCTGTTCTTTGGGGCGCCCTTCGTCTGAGCTGCCCTCCCCTTGCCGCCGAAATGGCAAGCAGCTAGCACTACGGCGCTTTTCCTCCCACCTCTCTTCAGGCCCGTCATCGCATGATCACGTACAAGCTGCTCTTGCTGCCCGGCGACGGCATCGGCGTTGAAACTATTGCCGAGGTCGAACGCATCGTCGATTTCTTCAACAAGGGCGGCAGCGCCATGTTCGAGACCGACACCGACCTCGTCGGCGGTGCGGCCTATGACCAGCACGGGGTAGCGATCACGGATGCCGCCATGCAGAAGGCGCAGCAGGCGGATGCGGTCATTTTCGGCGCCGTAGGCGGTCCGAAGTGGGACGGGGTTCCTTATGCGGTGCGCCCCGAAGCCGGCCTTCTACGGCTGCGCAAGGACCTCAGCCTGTTCGCCAACCTGCGCCCCGCCATCTGCTACCCGGCGCTCGCCGATGCCTCCTCGCTGAAGCGCGAGTTGGTCGAGGGCCTCGACATCATGATTGTGCGCGAGCTGACCGGGGGCGTGTACTTCGGCGAGCCGAAGGAGATCGTCACCCTCGAGAATGGTGAGAAGCGTGCCGTCGACACGCAGGTTTACACGACGCACGAGATTGAGCGCATAGCCAAGGTCGCCTTCGACCTTGCCCGCAAGCGCGGCAACAAGGTGCACTCGGCCGAAAAGCGCAACGTCATGCGCACTGGCGTCTTGTGGAACGAGGTCGTTACGGCAACGCACAAGTCCTATGCGCCCGACGTGAAGCTCGAGCACATTCTCGCCGACAACTGCGCCATGCAGCTCGTGCGCAACCCCAAGCAGTTCGACGTCATCGTCACCGACAACCTGTTCGGCGACGTGCTGTCCGACGAGGCCGCTATGGCGACCGGGTCGCTCGGCATGCTGCCCTCGGCGTCGCTTGGCGCGCCCGACGCCAAGACCGGAAAGCGCAAGGCACTCTACGAGCCGGTGCACGGTTCGGCGCCCGACATTGCTGGCCAAGGCCTTGCCAACCCCATCGCCACCATCGCCTCGTTCGGCATGGCGCTGCGCTATTCCTTCGATATGGGCAAAGAGGCGGATCTGCTCGACAAGGCCATCGCCGGCGTCCTCGCCGCGGGGTTGCGCACCGGTGACATCATGCAGCCGGGCATGCAGAAGGTCGGCACTGCCGAGATGGGCGGGGCGATCCTCGCCGAGCTCAAGAAGCGTGCCGCCTGAGTCGCCGGCTCCATGCCGGGCGTCCGTTGAGCGACACCCCTTGCGCGGGACGGCGACCGCGCGTAAGTGAGCCCGCATACGCGGCTTGCGCCGCCGGCTTTGGGAAAATCGGGTCTGAGAATGGGTTACAAGGTCGCCGTTGTCGGCGCCACGGGCAACGTGGGCCGTGAAATGCTGAACGTGCTCGCCGAGCGCGAGTTTCCGGTGGACCAGGTGTTCGCCATTGCCTCGCGTCGCTCGCTGGGCGTTGAGGTTTCGTTCGGCGACCAGACGCTCAAGTGCCAGGATCTCGAACAGTTCGATTTTTCCAAGGCTGACTTCTGCCTGATGTCGGCCGGCTCGGCGGTATCCAAGGAATGGTCGCCCCGCATCGGCGCCACGGGCTGCATCGTTATCGATAACTCCTCGTGCTGGCGCTACGATCGCGACGTGCCGCTGATCGTGCCGGAGGTGAACGCCGACGCCGTGGCCGGCTACACCAAGAAGAACATCATCGCCAACCCGAACTGCTCGACTGCGCAGCTCGTCGTCGTGCTGAAGCCGCTGCACGACGCGGCGACCATCAAGCGCGTCGTCGTCTCCACCTATCAGTCCGTCTCCGGCGCCGGCAAGGATGCCATGGACGAGCTGTGGGCGCAGACGAAGAGCAAGTATGTGCCCGGCGGCGAAATCGAGCCGCAGAAGTTCCCCAAGCAGATCGCCTTCAACGTCATTCCTCACATCGACGTCTTCATGGAGGACGGCTACACGAAAGAGGAATGGAAGATGATGGCCGAGACCAAGAAGATTCTCGACCCGAAGATCAAGCTGACCGCGACGTGTGTGCGCGTGCCGGTGTTCGTCGGCCACTCCGAAGCCGTCACCATCGAGTTCGAGAAGCCGCTCAGCCCCGAGGACGCGCGCAAGATCCTGCGCGAGGCGCCGGGCGTCATGGTCGTCGATAAGCGCGAGCCCGGCGGCTACATCACGCCGGTCGAGGCGGCAGGCGAGTTCGCGACCTATGTCTCGCGCATCCGCGAGGACGCGACGGTAGACAACGGGCTGTCGCTGTGGATCGTCTCCGACAACCTGTTGAAGGGCGCGGCGCTTAATACCGTGCAGATCGCCGAGACGATCATCAACCGCAAGCTGCTGCCCAACGCCGCCTGACAAGGCGGCGTTATCGGCCGATTACAGTCGCCATAGTGGCTGCTATTCGCCTTTGGCGGCGTCTTCGGCCGCCTGAAGCTTGCCGAGCGCTTTGACGATCAGATTGAGATCCTGCAGGAAGCGCTCGCGCTGCTGGCCGGGAAGCACGCCGAGGATCTTGTCGTCGACTTTCTTGGCCAGCGGATCGGCGGCCTTGAGGATTTTCCAGCCTTCGTCGGTAAGCTTCACCGAATAGGCGCGCGCGTCTTCTTTGGTGCGGCGGCGTTGCAGCAGCCCCTTCTTCAGCATGCGCCGGACGATATCGGCCAACGTCGAGCGATCGACGCCGGTCTTCTCGACAAGCAGCGTCTGGTTGACGCCCTCATTCTGCGCAACGGCGACGAGAACCGTGTACTGCCGCGGCGTCAGATCCCCTTCCCCCATCTCGCCTTGGAAGATGTCGCTGGCGCATTGACCGGCCCGACGCAGCAAGTGAATCGGAGATCGCTCCAGTCTTCCGCCGGCCATTTCGCGTGCCTTGTGACGTGTCATGATTGTGCTGGTCGAAAGGCGAGCAAAAGCTCGAAACGTCGAGGTCACGACGGCTCGGCCCCCCATGCCCACCTTTGCCTTTGCGGAATAGGTTGCGGTTCGGATTGGAGAAAATACCAGTTTTGAGCATTCGTCTAGAGCAAAACAACCTGTTCGCGAGCAAGTCGCGAAATAATTCTTGTTGGATTACTATGATGGCAGAAGATCTGCATAAGGACAGTCCGACGGGCGATAGGGTTAGTCCGTCGGAATCTCATGCGCTTTGAGCAAGCCGATCTGCGCCAATGCGAACACCATAGTCAGCGGCATGATGGCGAATACTTTGAAACTCACCCACGTGTCTGTAGAGACCGTGCGCCAGACGACCTCGTTGAGCACGGCCAGGAATGTAAAGAAACATGCCCAGCGCAGCGTGAGTTTGCGCCAGCCATCCTCGTTGAGGCGGAAGACTTCTCCGAACACCACCTTCAGCAACGAATGCCCCGCCAGCAGTCCGGCAAATAGCGCGCCCGCAAACAGCGCATTCACGATCGTCGGCTTGATCTTGATGAAGTGATCGTCTTGCAACCACAACGTCAGGCCGCCGAAGACGACAACGCAAGCGCCGGAGATAAGCGGCATCACCGGAATGCGTCCGAACATGAAGCGCGAAGCAATGAGCGCGGCAATCGTCGCCACCATGAAGATGCCGGTGCCCCAAAAGATGCCGGCGCGCGCGTTGACGATGAAGAAAACGACGAGCGGTCCCACCTCGACAGCGAGCTTGAGGATCTGCGACTTCTTCGCCGACGCTGTTTCTTGAGTCTTTTCGGTTGCTTCGTCGGCCATGTACGTTTCGCTCCCTAAGCACTCATTGTCGGCGTGGACGCCCGCAACTATCCAAGCTTGGCTTCGCGT
The DNA here is from genome assembly GCA_036559705.1 of Hyphomicrobium sp. Classification (GTDB taxonomy): domain Bacteria; phylum Pseudomonadota; class Alphaproteobacteria; order Rhizobiales; family Hyphomicrobiaceae; genus Hyphomicrobium_A. The sequence goes on along the minus strand of DATBSP010000071.1, from coordinate 6,911 downwards.
TCGCTTGCTTTCGCGCCCGTGGAAAGCCGCTCGGCGGCGCTTGCAGGACGCGCGAGGCTCCCCGTCTCCGCCACGTGCACCCTGGCAACCGGTGCGGTATCGACCTTGATCGGCACCTTCTCGTCAGGAATGCGGTAGCGCTGCATGAGACGCGTCAGATAGTAAGCGTAAAGGCCCGATAGCGGCATGATCAGCACGACCTTAAAGGCGATCCAGATGCTGATACCGTCCATCTGCAAACCAAATAGGTCGTAGACGCGCTCGTCCTTGAAGCCGAGGCGCACGGCCTCGTTGGCGAATGCCGTGAAGACGAAGAACCAAGCGAAGTTCCACGTAAACTTGTTCCAGCCTTCCTCGGTGTAGTGGAAGGTCTTCTCGAAAACGTACTTAAAGAAGTTGCGGTTGAGCCAGAGACCTCCAAAGAGGAACGCGGCGAACAGCGCGTTGAAGATCGTGACCTTGATCTGTACCCACATCGGATCGTGAGTGATGATGGTGAGGCCGCCGAACACCACCGTCACCGTCGAGGCGATGAGCGGGAAGATCGGCAGACGGCGCAGCACGAACAACATTGCGACGATGGCGACGACCGTGGAAATGATCAGCGCCCAGGTTCCGGCGGCGATGCCGTACATCGCGTTGACGATGAACATCAACACCAGCGGCCCGAACTCGCTGAGGATGTTCACGGCCTGCTCGGCGTTGAAAGGCATCAATCGCTTGAGCGTGCTCATGTGCCGGAGATCACCCTTCTGCCTTAAGATTTCTTGTTGGTTGCGTATCTAAGTTGGATTTTCAGCCGCCGCTACCTCCCGGCAATCGCCTGGGCGAACTCGCCCGCGTCGAATGGCTGCAGGTCGTCAATCCCCTCCCCGACCCCGATGGCGTGCACGGGAAGGGCGTGTTTGGCGGCTATGGCGACGAGGATGCCGCCGCGTGCTGTACCATCGAGCTTTGTCATGATGAGCCCGGTGACCCCGGCGCACTCGCGGAACACATCGACCTGCGACAGCGCGTTTTGTCCGGTCGTTGCGTCGAGTACGAGCAACACGTCGTGTGGCGCGCTCGGATCCAGCTTGCGGAGAACCCGCACGATCTTGGCGAGCTCCTCCATCAGGCCTTCCTTGTTCTGCAGGCGACCAGCGGTATCGACGAGCAGCACATCGACGCCCGCCTCGCGCGCCCGCGCCAACGCGTCATAGACGAGGCCGGCGGCATCCGCGCCGGTGACGCCGGCGACGACGCTCGATCCCGTGCGTTGGCCCCAAATGCCGAGCTGCTCGATGGCCGCGGCGCGGAACGTGTCGGCGGCGGCAAGCATCACCTGCTTGCCGTCGCTGTGCAGCTGCGCGGCGAGCTTGCCGATGGTTGTCGTCTTGCCGGTGCCGTTGACGCCCACGACTAGGATCACGTGCGGCTTGTGCGCGCCGTCGACGACGAGCGGCTTGGCGATTGGCGCCAGCACGCGCGCGACTTCGCTTTTGAGCACGGAGCGCACATCGTCGGCGCTGATGCCCTTGTCGAAGCGCCCCTTCCGCAGTGCCATGATGATGTTCTCGGCCGTGCCGACGCCCAGGTCCGCCTCGATGAGAAGGTCTTCGAGATCGTCGAGCGTCGCCGCCTCGAGCTTCTTCTTAGTGAAGATACCGGTGATGCCGTCAGATAGCTTCGCCGACGTCTTGCCAAGGCCCTGCTTGAGGCGGCCGAACCAGCCGGCGGCTTTGGCAGGCGCCTCGTTCGGCGTTGCGGTCGTGGGCTCCGCCGGTGCGGCGTCGCTCGTGCTTTTGCCGCCCCATAGCCGGCCAAAGGCGCCCTGCGCTTTGTTGCTGCGCTCGCTCACGCTACGACCTCGCCGGCGAGCCGCTGTCCATCGTGGCCCCTGACGCGAGCACGCACCAACGAACCCGCGGCAATCGCAGTCGGCAAGCGCATTTCAGCAAACTGCCGCGTGCGCCCGACACCATCATTCTCCATGAGCAGCTCGACCTCGGAGTCGGCCTGGCAGTCGAGGAAGCGTGCCAAGGACGCCGCGCCCTTGCTGCGCAACTGTGCGGCACGTTTCTTCACGACGTTGCGTTCAACTTGAGGCATGCGCGCCGCCGGCGTTCCCTGGCGCGGCGAGAACGGGAACACGTGCAGATAGGTGAGGTTGCAGTCGTCGACGACACTCAGGGAATTCGCGAACATGGCGTCGGTCTCGGTCGGGAAACCCGCGATAAGGTCGGCGCCGAATACGGTGTCGGGCCGCATGCGCAGAACCTCGGCGCAGAACTTTTCAGCGTTTGCACGGCTGTGGCGGCGCCTCATGCGCTTAAGGATCATGTCGTCGCCTGCCTGCAGCGACAAATGCAGGTGCGGCATCAGGCGCTCCTCTTCGGCGATGGCGCGCATCAGATGCGTGTCGGCCTCGACCTGGTCGATGGACGACAAGCGAAGCCGCTCCAGCTCGGGAACGAGCTTCAAGATCTGGCGCACGAGTACGCCGAGCGTCGGTGCACTCGGAAGATCGGCGCCGTATGACGTGATGTCGACGCCAGTTAGAACGATCTCACGGCAGCCGTGCTCCACGAGGCGGCGGATCTGCGCCACGACCTCGCCGGCCGGCACCGAGCGGGAGGGTCCCCGGCCGAATGGAATGATGCAGAAGGTGCAGCGGTGATTGCAGCCATTCTGAACCTGTACATAGGCGCGGGTGCGTGACCCGAAGCCGTCGATGAGGTGGCCGGCCGTCAGGCGCACGCTCATGATGTCGTTGACCTGCACGCGCTCGGAGCCCGACGTCGAAAGTCCGACGTAGGTCTGCGCCTGCATCTTCTCGGCGTTGCCGATTACGTGATCGACCTCGCTCAGCGCCGCGAAGCGCTCCGGCTCGACCTGCGCCGCGCAGCCGGTGACGATAATGCGCGAAGCCGGGCTCTCGCGCCGCAGCCGGCGGATGATCTGTGTCGCTTGCCGCACGGCTTCGGCGGTAACCGCGCACGTGTTGACGATGATCGTGTTGTCTAGTCCGGCCTCTGCAGCGTGCCGGCGCATGACCTCAGACTCGTAGGCGTTGAGCCGGCAGCCGAGCGTTATGATGCGGGGATCGGCCATGACTGCTCAGGAAACCTCGGCGACGGCGGGGACGCGAAACGAAAAGGAGCCGATACGCGGGTTGGGAGCCTGGCGCAAACGGGATATCGGGCCGGTTAATTGCAGGGCGGTCATACTGGACAACTTTGTCGTTCGCTAGACGGGGGCGCGCGACAGAGTATCCGGTGCCAGCGTGCCCTCAAACTCAAGTTCCGCTGGCCCGCACATCAAGATGTGATCATCCTTAGTCCAATCGATGAACAGCACCCCGCCGGGGAGCTCGACGGTGACCTGGCGGCCTGTCAGGCCCTTCCGCGCGGCCGCTACGGCGGCGGCGCAGGCGGCCGTGCCGCAGGCCTTGGTAAGCCCCGAGCCGCGCTCCCAGGTGCGCAGCCGCAGGCCGCTGCTGGAGGTGACCTGGGCCAACGAAATGTTGGCCCGATCGGGAAAAACCGGATGGTTTTCAAGCAGCGGGCCAAACCGCCCCAGATCGTGAAGGTCAACGTCCTTAACCCAGAAAATCGCGTGCGGATTTCCGACGTTCACCACGGACGGGGTGTGCAGCACGGGGGCGTCGACGGGACCAATCTGCAGCTCGATGCCGGTCGTGTCGTGGAACGGCTCGGCAAGCGGGATCTCGTCCCAGGCAAAGCGCGGTTTGCCCATGTCGATGGTGATGCGGTCGGCGCCGTCAACATTCGCCTTGAGCAGTCCGGCGCTCGTCTCGACGCTCACCTGCGAGCGGCCAGTCTCCTCGGCAGCCAGAAGTGCGATGCAGCGTGTGGCATTGCCGCAGGCGCCGACCTCGGATCCGTCCGCATTGAAGATGCGTATAAAGACGTCGGCCTTCTGTGACGGCTCCATGACAATCACTTGGTCGCAACCGACGCCCGTGGAGCGGTCACCGATTCGCTGCGCGTCCTCGGCGCCGAGCTTGATCGGTCGTGAGCGTGCGTCGAGCACGACGAAATCGTTGCCGAGGCCGTTCATTTTGCGGAAGGGGATGCTGGCGACGTCGATCATCAGCCCATATATGGCCCGACGAGCTAAAAAGACAATCAAGTGGGGACGCGCCGGATGTTGAGCAAAAGCCTATGCAGTCTCGTATTTTGCATAGCCATTGGTATCGCAGCAGGAATACAGCCGGCAGCAGCCGTCCCGACTAACGCCCCGCCACCCGCTAAGCCCAGCACGATCAAAGTCGAGACCTTCGCTCAGGGCCTTGACCACCCGTGGGGCATGCAATTCCTCCCAGACGGCCGACTGCTGGTCACCGAACGGCTGGGGCGGATGCGCCTTATCGCCAAGGATGGCAAGCTCTCGCCGGCGATATTGGAGGGGTTGCCCGAGGTGGCGGCCGTCGGCCAAGGCGGCCTGCTCGATGTTCTGCTGGCACCCGACTTTGCGAAGAGTGGGGTTATCTATCTTTCTTACGGCGAGCCGCGCGGAGACGGCAAAAACGGCACTAGCGTGGCTCGCGCCAAGCTCATCTTCGACGGAGACGGTGCGCGCCTCGAGGACGTAAAGGTGATTTTCCGTCAGCAACCAGCCGCCAACAGCGGACATCACTTCGGCTCGCGCCTCGTTTGGGCGAAGGACGGCACGCTGTTCGTCACCACGGGCGAGCGCAACAAGCTGCGCGATCAATCGCAAAACCCGGCGAACGACCTTGGCAAGATCGTCCGCATCAATGCCGACGGTTCGATCCCTGCCGACAATCCGAACTTGCCCGGCTGGGCACCGGAGGTTTGGTCGATCGGCCATCGCAACGCGCAGGGTGCCGCGCTGCGGCCCGACACCGGTCAGCTTTACATCGTCGAGCATGGAGCCCAGGGCGGCGATGAGCTGAACCATCCCGAGGCCGGCAAGAACTACGGCTGGCCTGTCATAACCTACGGAATCGACTACAGCGGCGCCAAGATCGGCGAAGGCAGTGAAAAGGAAGGCATGGAGCCGGCGGTCTACTATTGGATGCCGTCGATCGCGACGTCCGGCCTCGCTTTCTACACGGGCGACCTGTTTCCTAATTGGAAGGGCAATGCTTTCATCGGCGGCCTGAAAGGAACGCGCGTCGTGCGCCTCATCTTTGACGGCGACGAGGTCGTTGCCCACGAGGAGCTGCTGATGAACGAGGGCAAGCGCATCCGCGACGTGCGCGCGGGTCCCGACGGTGCCTTGTGGCTGCTTACCGATGACACTGGCGAGGTGCTGCGGGTCGTGCCTGCTGACTGAATTAAGCCGCCGATGTAGAAAAAGGGAACTTCGGACGAATTCGGCGACTTGAGGATAATCAGATGCCGAAGACCCCTCGGCGCATCCTTGAGCGCAATTTCCAAGGCATGGCCATGTCAGACCAAGCGCGCGACGTCCCCCTCTCGCGATCGAGCCGCCGGCTTTTGCAGCTCTCCCTGATCACTCCGCGGCCCTGCTATTGCGGGGGCTGCATCTGCCTCACCCCGCCGGAGCGCCGCGCCCTGCGCCGGGTGTCCAAAATAGCCCGCCAATGGCGCCGCCAGGAGCGCCGCCGGGCTCGCATGATCGCTCGTGCACGCGCCGAGGCCCGCAGCTAAGGCAAGGTTGACACGTCCGCCGGCGCCAGGGCATTGTCCGCGCCAATCACGACGGCCCTGACCTCAGAGCCGCCGACCTGCCCGCGCTCAAAGCGTCGAGGCAGGGAGGTCAACACCCGCCAGCGCGTTGCGCCCGCGGGTGCGATTTCGTTTTGCGCATGCGGATCCGATCCGCCCGGGTAAAGGACGAGAATGTTCCAATCGCTGTCAGATCGCCTGTCCGGCATTCTCGACAAGCTGACGCGTCGCGGCGCGCTCACCGAGAGTGACGTCGGCGAGGCGATGCGCGAGGTGCGCCGTGCCCTGCTCGAGGCGGACGTGGCGCTCGAAGTGGTGCGCGACTTTACCGATAAGGTAAAGGCCAAGGCGATCGGCCAGGAGGTTCTGCGCTCGGTCACGCCGGGCCAGATGGTCATCAAGATCGTCAACGACGAGCTTGTCGCCGTGCTCGGCTCGGACGGCGCCACTATCGATCTGCATGCCACTCCGCCCGTCGCCATGATGATGGTTGGCCTGCAGGGCTCCGGTAAGACGACGACTACGGCGAAGATCGCCAAGCGGCTCACCGATCGCGACAAGAAGAAAGTGCTGATGGCTTCGCTCGACACGCGGCGACCGGCGGCACAGGAGCAGCTGCGCGTGCTCGGCGAGCAGACCGGCGTCGACACGTTGCCGATTGTCACCGACCAGACGCCGCAGCAGATCGCCAAGCGTGCGCTCGATGCCGCACGCCTTGGCGGCTACGACGTCGTGCTGCTCGATACGGCGGGCCGCACCCACATTGATGAAGAGCTGATGCGTGAATCGGTGGAGGTGCGCGACATCGCTCGCCCGCACGAGACGCTGCTCGTCGCCGACAGCCTCACCGGCCAGGACGCCGTCAACGTCGCCAAGGCGTTCGACGAGCGGGTTGGCATCACCGGCATTGTGCTGACACGCGCCGACGGCGATGCGCGCGGCGGCGCTGCGCTGTCGATGCGCGCCGTCACCGGCAAGCCGATCAAGCTGCTCGGCGTCGGCGAGAAGTGGGACGCGCTGGAGGATTTCCATCCCACCCGCGTCGCCTCGCGCATCCTCGGCATGGGCGACGTCGTCGGCCTCGTTGAGAAGGCAGCGCAGACGATCGATGTCGAGAAGGCGACGAAGATCGCCGAGAAGATGAAGAAGGGCGTCTTCGATCTCGACGACATGGCCGAGCAGCTGAAGCAGATGCAGCGCATCGGCGGCATGTCGGGCGTGCTCGGCATGATGCCCGGCATGGGCAAGATC
>DATBSP010000070.1:0-34461 GCA_036559705.1 Hyphomicrobium sp. | reverse complement strand
TTGACCACGGTGCGCGACGGGCACTTGAGGTCGGGTGCGCGGTTGCCGTCGATGGCGACGAGCTTGGGTGTCTGCGGCAGCTGCGCCACCGCCTGCGCCATCGCCCACATGGTGGCGTGGAGGATGTTCAGCCGGTCGATGCGCTTCACGTCGGCAATGCCGACGCCGACGATCGCCGTCGCGCGGATGCGCACGTAGAGGACTTCGCGCGCGTCCTCGTCGAGCACCTTCGAATCGTTGATCCCGTCGGGAATGCGGTCGGGGTCGAGGATGACGGCCGCCGCCACCACCGGGCCGGCGAGCGGGCCGCGCCCGGCCTCATCGACGCCGGCGACAGGGCCGCCGTGCAACTGCAGCTCCGCTGCCTCCAGCTCGAAGGTCGGTCGCGGGCGCGATTCGGCGGCAGCATTCCCCATGACGGGGAAGGTTTGACCGCGTCGGCGGCGAAGTCAAAGCGCTGTCGCCAAACGGGCAGAGGAAAAACCTCAGAAAAGCGGCATTTGTTGCCCGGCGAGCACGGGCCGCTGGAACAGGTCGGTGCGCAGCGGCTGCCGTTCCTCGTTGAAGCCGAGGCGTCTGATCGCCAGGCGAAAGCGCAATCCGATCTGCTCGGCGTAGGGCCCGGTACCGCGCTGGCGCACGCCGAACTCCGACGTGTAGTCGCGGCCGCCGTGCATCGATTGCAAAAGATGGATGACGCGATCCGCCCGGTCGGGGAACTCGGCGGCGAGCCATTCGCGGAACAGCACCTTGATCTCCAGAGGCAGGCGCAGCAACACATAGCCGGCGCCGCGCGCCCCCGCCGCCTTGGCGGCATCGAGAATGCGCTCTATCTCCGGGTCGGTGAGACCGGGGATGATCGGTGCCACCATCACCGTCGTCGGGATGCCGGCTTCAGCCAGCTGGCGCACGGCGTCGAGGCGCTTCATCGGTGTCGGCGCACGCGGCTCCATGGTCCGGGCGATCTTGCCGTCGAGCGTGGTGATCGAGATGGCGGCACGCGCCAGGCCGCGCTCCGCCATGCGCGACAGGATGTCGATATCGCGGGTGATCAGCGTCGACTTGGTGACGATGCCGACGGGGTGCGAGGTACGTTCCAGCACCTCGAGGATGGAGCGCATGATGCGCCGCTCGCGCTCGATCGGCTGATAGGGGTCGGTGTTGGTGCCGATGGCCATGCACGCCGGCTGATAGCGCGAATTGGACAGCTCCTTTTCGAGCAGCTCGGCAGCGTTCGTCCGCGCGTACAGCTTGGTCTCGAAGTCGAGCCCCGCAGAATGCCCGAGGAAGCAGTGCGTGGGCCGGGCGAAACAATAGATGCAACCGTGCTCGCAGCCGCGGTACGGATTGATCGACCGGTCGAAGGAAATATCGGGGCTGTCGTTGCGCGTGATGATGGTGCGCGCCGGGTCGTCGAACACCGTGGTCTTGAAGGCGTCGAGCTCACCTAGCCCCTCCCAGCCGTCGTCGAAGGCTTCGCGCCGCTCCGCTTCGAAACGCCCCGTATGGTTGGACTGGGCGCCGCGGCCGTGTCTCCGCTCGCCGTCGACCACGCCGCCGGGTGGCGCCTCGATGACTGTCTGGTCTCGCTGCTTCTTCCGCACCGACGTCTCCGCTCTACGTGCTCCGAAGCCTAACGGCCGACCTAGAACAAAGCAAGAACAATTGCTCAGCCAGCGGGCACCGGACCGATTGCGGTTGTTGGCCGCCTACGTGGCGTGCCACAGAAACCCATGATCTCCGTCGTCATCCCTACCCTCAACGCCGAGACCACGTTGCCGGCGACGCTCACCGCGCTTGTGCCGGCCGCGCTCGATGGCCTCGTGCGCGAGGTGATCGTGGTCGACGGCGGCTCCAAGGACTGCACGCGCGAGATTGCCGACCAGTCCGGCGCCGAGCTCATCGCCGCGCCGTCCAATCGCGGCGCCCAGATGCGCGCCGGCGCCAATGCCGCTCGTCATGCGTGGCTGTTGTTCCTCAACGCCGACACGATCCTCGACGCTGGCTGGGAGCGCGAAGCCGCCCACTTCATGGAGCGCGTCGATTCAGGCCGCTCGCGCCATGCCGCCGCCGCCTTCCGCTTCGCGCTTGACGACGACGGATTTGCCCCGCGCGCCCTCGAGGGGCTTGTGCGTCTGCGCTGCGCCACGCTGCGCCTACCCTACGGCGAGCAGGGACTGCTTATTGCGCGCAGCGCCTATGACAAGGCGGGCGGGCATCGCGCGGTGCCGCTGATGGAAGATGTCGATCTCGTGCGCCGCATCGGCTTGCGCCGTGTCAAGCTGCTGCGCTCGCGTGCCGTCAGCGATGCCGCGCGCTACCGGCGCGACGGTTATCTCCGGTGCGCTCTCGGCAACCAGGCGCACCGCATACGCTACGCGCTGCATCTCGCCCCGGCGCGCCCCTCGCGGCTCTCAAGCGGCGGCCAGTAAAATAGCCACGCGCCCCCCTCGTACTGTCGCATTTTTGCCGTTAGATATTGGTGTCTTAGTGCTGGATCAGCGCTTTACGGGGGTAAAAAGCTGTGCCTGTCCTGTCCGTTCGCCTTGCATCTCTGCCATTGCCGCCACGTGCCGCACCCCGGCGCCGCCGCAAGCCAATCGGCCACGGCGGATCGATCCGTCCAATCGTCATCGACAAGGAAACCGCGGGCAAGGTCGCGGGGGGAAGCGATCGCCTGCCGCGCATCAGCGCGATGCCGCTCGACTGCCCCGTGCTTGTCGTCGGCACCGGCGTGCCCGCCTTCAAAGCCGAGCACGTCGTCGCGGCGCTCAAGGCGCGCGGCGTCAGCGGCTACTGGTTGGTTGAGATGCAGCAGCGTCCGGGTTCGCCCGGTAGGGGCGCACTCGCCGAAATGCTCGTCGGGTTTCCAGGTCTGCACATCGAACGCATTGCTTCGCCGAGCGACCTCTAGACAAAGCGAATTTGCGGCCCCGCGTCACTTGGTCCGGATCCGCTGTTAGTAAAGTTTCGGGTTTTGAGGAATTCATCCCGCGGCGGGGCGGACATCCGATATTGACAGTGGTAGCGTTGCATCGCTCGTAAGATGCGTAGGGGGTTGCGTTATGGTGCAAACATCGGTGCAGTTCACGCCCGTGCAGGTGCTGCAGGCCGCTCGCCGGGCCGAGGCCGAGGGCAAGATGGACTATGCCCTCCAATTTTACCGCCACCTTGTCGAGCAGCATGGAACGACGCCCGAGGCGCAGGAAGCGCGCGAAGGTCTGTTCCGTATCGCCGAATGGCGCTGGGGCGAAGCACGCGTCGCCCGCAGCCGTGAGGCGGGGGGCGCCGGCGCAACTCCACCTCAAAATTCGGCACCCGCGCAGCCACCACAAAGCCCTCCGAGTGGGGCGACGGGACAGCGCGTCTACAACGTCGCCAACACCCCCCCGCAGCAGCAACCGTCGAATTATTATTCGGAACAGCCGCAGTCAGGCGCCGCGACGGGGAAGTTGCCACAAGTCGCGCGCGAGCATGACCAGGCGGGCGAAGACCTGCCGCCGTTCCGCCCACGCTTCAAGATCGCCAAGTTCGCGGCCACTGTGCTCAGCGCGCTCGGCTGGATTACGCTCGTCGCTGGCATCGGCGGGGCGGCCGCGGGATTGGGCGGTATTTATGCTCAGCTGTCGACACTGGCCCTGCTCGGACTGCCGTTTGGCGTTCTGCTCGGCGCCCCGGCCGTGGTGCTCGGGCTCGTCCTCGTCGTCGCTGGCCAACTGGCTATCGCGGTGTTCGAGAGCACCAATGCGCAGCTCGAGCTCGTTGCCATCGAGCGCGGGCGCACGAGCTTCTGAGCGCGGCGCTCGCTCAGCCGCGCGTCTCTTTCAGGCGCGGCATGATATCGACGAGATTGCAGGGCCGGTGGCGGCTGTCGAGCTGCCACTTGAGAATGCCGTTCCACGCGTCCTTGCAGGCTCCTGGCGACCCCGGCAAACAGAAGATGTAGGTGCCGTTGGCAGTACCGCCGCAGGCGCGCGACTGGATTGTTGACGTCGCGACGCTCTGAAACGAGAGCATGTGGAAGATCGCCGAGAAGCCCTCGATCTCTTTCTCGAACAGCGGCTTCACGGCATCCGGCGTCACGTCGCGTCCGGTGAAGCCGGTGCCGCCCGTGGTGATGACGACGTCGATGCTGGCGTCGGCGATCCAGCTTTCCACCTTGGCGCGGATGGCCGTGCGGTCGTCGGTGACAATCTCGCGCTTAGCGAGTGTGTGACCGGCCTCGCCGATCATCGCTTCGAGAACGTCGCCCGATTTGTCGGTTGCCTTCTCGCGCGTGTCCGACACGGTGAGCGTCGCGATGCGCAGCGGCTTGAATTCGAAGCTCTCGTCGATCTTGGCCATGGACCTGTTCTTTGCTTCCGTCCTCGTCACTTCAGCGCGGCCTTGACGGCGAGCAGATCACGCCACGCCATGCCCTTGGCGGCCGGCGTGCGCAAGAGGTAAGCGGGGTGCAGCGTCGCCATGGCTTGCGCTTGGTGGCCGCCCATGTCGATCTCCCGCCACTTGCCGCGGATGCGCATGATGCCGTCGGCGACATCAAACAAGTGTTTGGCCGCTGCCCCGCCGAGCGCCAGCACCACCTTCGGGCCCACCAGCGCCATCTGCCGTTCGAGGAACGGCCGGCAGGCGAGTGCCTCTTGCGGTGTCGGCGTACGGTTCCCCGGCGGGCGCCAATAGACGATGTTGGTGATATGCACGTCGGCTTCGCTCATCCCTATCGCGCTGAGCATCTTGTCGAGTAATTGACCGGCGAGGCCGACGAATGGCTTGCCTTCCAGATCCTCCTCGCGCCCCGGCGCCTCGCCGATGATCATCAGGTCGCTGCGCTCCGCGCCCCGGTAAAAGCACAGGTTCTTTGCCGTCAATTTCAAACCGCAGCCGTCGAAGCCGCCAAGCATAGCGCCGAGTTCGGCCAGCGTGCTCGCCCCATCGAGGTCGATGCGCGGCTCTGCGTCGCGTGCGGCGGGCGCGCGGGCCGGGAACTGGCGCGCCGGCTTGGCAATTGGTGCGATCGGGGACGCGGTCGCCGGTCGCGTTGGTGCGGCCGCGGGCTTGCTCGCTGCGGCAGCCGCAGCCGCGTCGGAGAAAGAACTGGCTTGCAACGAGAATTGCGCGCCGGGAGCAACGCCGCCGCGGGCTAGCCAATCGAGCGGATGCGCCTCCAGCGCCGCATCGACGCCCATCGCCTCGTACCAGGCGAGGATGCGGCCGGCGGCCTTGCGCGTTGTCTCGTCGGCGCTCATGGCCGGCACCATATAGCGAGAGATCGCCGGCTCATAGCGTCAGCCCCGAGGCGGCTTCAACATCGCGAGAGGCCTGCTTGCGGCCCTGCGGCGCTTGACGCTGCGGCCCATCGAGACCTAGGACCACTATCGAAGCTCGCGCACGAGAACGAGGTGACACGAGAGATGGCCGAGACCGCAGGCGAGCTGCCGCCCAGAGAGGCGATGGAGTTCGACGTCGTCATCGTCGGAGCCGGCCCCGCCGGTCTTGCCGCCGCGATCCGGCTGAAGCAGCTCGCCGCCGAGGCGGGCAGCGAGCTTTCCGTCGTCGTCGTCGAGAAAGGCTCGGCGGTCGGCGCCCACATCCTGTCTGGCGCCGTCATCGATCCCAAGGGTCTCAACCGGCTCATCCCCGACTGGAAGGACAAGGGCGCCCCCGTCGAGACGCCGGTAAAGGACGACCGTTTCCTATTCCTAACTAAGACCACGTCGCTACGGCTGCCCAACATCTTCATGCCGCCGCTGATGAGCAATCACGGCAACTACATCGTCAGCCTCGGCGCGCTGTGCATCTGGCTTGGCGAGCAGGCGGCCGAGCTTGGTGTCGAGGTGTATCCGGGCTTTGCCGCGAGTGAAGTCCTCTATGACGAGAACAACGCTGTGGTCGGCATCGCCACCGGCGACATGGGTGTGGGCCGCGATGGCCAGCCGACGGAAAGCTTCGTGCACGGCATGGAGCTGCGCGGCAAGTACACGTTCTTCGCCGAGGGCGCGCGCGGCTCGCTGACCAAGCAGCTTGTCGAGGAGTTCAATCTTAGCGAGGGCCGCGATCCGCAGAAGTACGGTATCGGCATTAAGGAGCTGTGGCAGGTCAAGCCGGAGAACCACCAGCCGGGGCTCGTGCAGCACACGTTCGGATGGCCGCTCGACAATCGCACTGGCGGCGGCTCTTTCCTCTATCACTACGGCGACAACCTCGTTTCCGTTGGCTTCGTTTTGCACCTCAACTACGACAATCCCTACGTCGCGCCATTCGAGGAATTCCAGCGCTTCAAGACGCACCCGGCGATTCGTTCGACGTTCTCTGGCGGCAAACGCATCGGCTATGGCGCGCGCGCTATCACCGAGGGTGGCTGGCAGTCGATTCCCAAGCTGACGTTTCCGGGGGGAGCGCTGCTCGGTTGCGCCGCCGGGTTCATAAACCTCCCGCGCATCAAAGGCAGCCACAACGCCATGCTGTCGGGCATCGCCGCGGCGGAGGCAGCCTTCGCGGCGCTCGGCGAAGGCCGCGCCTACGATGAGCTTGCGGCCTATGAGGAAGCGGTCTACGCGGGCGACATCGCGCGCGATCTCAAGCCCGTGCGCAATACCAAACCGTTGTGGTCTCGTTTTGGGACTTACATCGGTTTCGCGCTCGCTGGGGTCGACATGTGGATCAACACAATAATTCCGGGGGGGCTTCCCTTCACGCTGAAGCATAAGAAACCGGACTACGCGACCCTGAAGCGGGCGCAGAACGCCCGGCCCATCGCTTATCCCAAACCCGACGGCGTGCTGACCTTCGACCGGCTGACCAGCGTGTCGTTCTCCGGCACCAACCATGAGGAAAATCAGCCGGTTCACCTCAAACTTGCCGACGCCCGGGTGCCGATCGCCATCAACCTGCCAGAATTTGCAGAGCCTGCTCAACGCTACTGTCCGGCAGGGGTCTATGAGATCGTCGCCGACGCGGGCGGGGATCCGCGCTTTCAGATCAATGCGCAGAACTGCGTCCACTGCAAAACTTGCGATATCAAGGACCCGAGCCAGAACATCAATTGGGTCTGCCCGGAGGGTGGCGGCGGACCGAATTACGCCGGAATGTGAGCCGCCTAGCGGCCGACGGTGGGCTCATTATGACGATGCAAGAATTTGCAGATTCAACGTTACCCACCGGGCGCATGTCGCCAAATCGCCGCGTTATTTGCTACGGTATGGCGCTCCGGGAATCAGCCCCGTGCCTCCAAGAAGGATCAGTTTGAATGCGGGTCAGCCTTCGCAACGCGTTGCTCTCAATGGCAACCGCCATCGGCATGTTCACCGCCAGCCTTAGCGCTGCTCAAGCTGCCAACGACTTCACGTCGGAAAGTGACGCGCATTCGCTGCTTGGCAGCTACCTTGCCGCCAACCTTGCCAAGGGCGCGAATGACAACAACAGCGCCGCGGCCTTCTACCGCAGCGCTCTCGCCCTCGACCCCAGCAACTCCGTGCTGCTGGAGCAGGCCTTCCAGACGGAAGCCGCCGAGGCGCACTGGGACCGTGCAGTCCCACTGGCCCGCGAGCTGGTCGCCAAGAGCGCCGAAAACCGCATGGCGTACCTTTTGCTCGGCATCAATAGCTTCAAGAACGGCGAGTACGCGCAGGCGGACGACGAGTTCCGCAAGGCTTCCGACGGCCCCATCGGCGAGCTGACCAGCGCGCTGGCGCGCGCCTGGGCCGCGGCCGCCTCGGGCAACGCGCAACGGGCGCTGAAGCTGCTCGATATGCCCAAGCAGGCGGAGTGGGCGCAGTTCTATCTCAATTATCACAAGGCGCTGATCGCCGACGTCACCGACCAACCTAAGGACGCGCTTGGCGCCTACGAGCACTCCATGCGCCAGGACGCCACCACGCTGCGCATCGCGCTCGCCTACGCCCGGCATGCGGCGCACAACGGCAACGTCAAGCTCGCCAAGGAAATTCTTGACGGCCAGGCCGAGCGCTCGCAGGGCGAGCCGCACGTGCTGGTACGTGAACTGCGCGAGGAGATCGTCTCGGGCAAGAAGACGGATCTGCTCATCACATCGCCGGCCGAAGGCATGGCCGAGGTGTTCTATGGCCTCGGTGAGGCGCTGACGAGCGAGGGCGGCCTCAGCATGGGCATCCTCTATCTGCAGCTCGCGCTCTACGCCAAGCCGGACCACGCCTTCGCACTCGCCGCGCTGGCCAGCGCTTACGAGACGGCTCAACGCTACCAGGATGCGATCAACGCCTATAACCGCATTCCGCCCGGCACCGCGCTGCAGCCGGC
The DNA here is from genome assembly GCA_036559705.1 of Hyphomicrobium sp. Lineage (GTDB taxonomy): Bacteria > Pseudomonadota > Alphaproteobacteria > Rhizobiales > Hyphomicrobiaceae > Hyphomicrobium_A. The sequence continues at coordinate 26,187 of DATBSP010000070.1, read as the reverse complement.
CATCGACATCCGCAAGGCGTTCGATCTCAACTCGCTCGAGAAGGTCGACGAGGCCAAGAAGATCCTCGACCGGCTGGCGACGGAGAGCCCGACCGACCTCAAGCCGCTCGATGCGCTGGGCAACATCCTGCGGGCGCGCAAGCGCTACGGCGAGGCCGTCGAGACCTACACCTCCGCCTTGAAGCTGATCCCCAAGCCCGACAAGCGGCATTGGAGCATCTTCTACTCACGCGGCACCTGCTATGAGCGCCTGAAAAATTGGCCGGCCGCCGAAGCTGATTTGCAGAAGGCGCTCGAGCTATTTCCCGACCAGCCGCTGGCGCTCAATTATCTCGGCTACAGCTGGATCGACCAGAACCGCAACCTCAAGCAAGGCATGGCACTGATCGAGAAGGCCGTCGCGCTGAAGCCCGACGACGGCTACATCGTCGATAGTCTCGGCTGGGCGCATTACAAGCTCGGCAACTATGCCGAAGCCGTGCGCTTCCTCGAACGCGCCGTCGAGCTGAAGCCGCAGGACCCCGTGCTCAACGACCATCTCGGCGACGCGCTGTGGCGCGTCGGGCGTGAGCGCGAGGCGAAGTTCCAGTGGGATCAGTCGCTCACCCTCGATCCCGAGCCTGAAGAGATGGAAAAGATCAAGAAGAAGCTCGCTGAGGGCTTGCCGGTCAGCACCGAGGCGCGCATTGGCCCACGCGAGACCATGCGCCGGGTGCAGGCGAAAAAGCGCAAAGAGACCAAGCTCAATCCCGCGCTTGTCGAATAACGCCAAAGCAGAAGGTCCTGTAGCGCCTTGTTGAGCGGTGGTCAATCGCCGTTGGGCCTCGGTTTTTCACGGAACAAGAACCGCAGATTTGAATTCCTCCGGAAGCTCGCCGTCGAAAGCGGAGCCGTCAGGAGTTCACTATGCTTCGAGTAAAACTTTTCGCCGCCCTCGGCGTCGCGTTGTCCGGTGTCATCGCCGCCACGGCTACGCCCCTCCCCATTGCCTCGCAGGCCGAAGTGGAATCGATGGCTGGGACGGTCGACTACCGGCGCTGCATCTGGGCCGACGGTCATAGGCTCTGCCGTACCTACTATGAGGAATCCTACGGCGAGAACCCCGCCGTCCCGGAATATGGCTATTACGGCGCTCCCGGTATCTATCTTGGCTACGGCGGCTTCGGCGCCGGTCGCGGCCCGCTCGACGACAGCGAGGGCCGTTGACGCAGGGACCACGCAATCGACTACTATGCGGCCCCGGGAAGCCCTTCCTCCGGGGCCGTTGCATTTGAGCTGAACCGATGTCGGCGATCACCGAGCGCGCGCGCGCCAAGATCAACCTCACGCTGCGTGTGCTGGGGCGGCGCGCCGATGGCTACCACCTGCTCGAAAGCCTGATCGCCTTCGCCGCCGTCGGCGACGACGTGACCTTCGATCCGGGCGCTGAACCCACCGTCGAAATGTCCGGCCCCTACGCTGCCGCCATCGCCGGCAGCAACCTCGTCGACACGGCGCTGCAAAGCCTTGCGGTCGCCCATCCGAAGTTGATCCTGGGCCGCGTCTCTGTCGTCAAGCAGCTCCCCATCGCCGCCGGCATCGGTGGGGGCTCGGCCGATGCGGCCGCCGTGCTACGCGCCGTGCGCCGCACCAATCGTGCCAACGGCGTCGACTGGGAGAGGCTTGCCGCTGCGCTTGGGGCCGACGTGTCGGTGTGCCTCGCCGATCGCAGCTCCCGCGTGTGGGGCGTCGGCGAGCACGTTGAGCCGGTCCAGGCCATGCCGCGCCTTGATGCCGTGCTCGTCTGCCCGCAGAGCGCCGCGCCGTTCGGCAAGACCAGATCGGTGTTCGCGCGGCTGTCGGTGTTGGACGCCGGCACCGAGACGCCGCCCGCTCCGCTGCCGCCCTTCCCCGATACCGCGGCGCTCATCGCCTATATGCGCGGCGTCGGCAACGACCTGCGGGAAGCCGCGCATGCCGTACTGCCCGATAGCGCCGAGGCGGAGACGGCCCTCGGCGCCACGCCCGATTGCCTCTATGTCAGCCTCTCCGGTGCCGGTCCGACGAGCTACGGGATTTTTCCCGACGCAGCGCGCGCTGCTACCGCCGCCGCGCATCTGCGGGCACACCATCCCGGGTGGTGGATCGTGACCACCACGCTCGGCGATTGACGATAAGCGCTAGCGCGTCAGCAGAAGAAGCAGTTACGGCACGCGGCGGCGGCCTCGTTGATCTGCCCGCTCATGATCTTCGAATATTCGCCGAGCTTGCTCTTGAAGCGGTCGCACACGGCTTTCTTGGCGTCGGGCTGGCCGTGCAGCGTCTCCCACTGCTTCAGGTACCCGTCCTTCTTGGTGCGGAAGGTGCCGAACACTTTCTTGAGCGAGGTCGGCTCCACGCAGGTCGCCACCGCGCGCCAGGCGCGCCGCTGCAGGTTGAGTTTGGTGCCGCAGAACTCCTGCAGCGCATCGACCGTGGCGTACTCGTCGACCAACTTCCACAGGTTCGCCTGCTCGGCTTTGCTCATATCGGCGATGCCGAGCTTGACCAGCCGGAGGCTCGATTGCTCTAGGGTAGAGGACCGAGGCGGTAGCTGCGCCGCCGCTGCGGCTCCGGCAAGCAAACAGGTGGTGGCAAAGAGCCATCCGGCGTTGCCGGTCATGCGTCCGACGATGTGATGAAACGAACGCACCGGCGCCCTCCGATGTTCTTTCTATGCGGCCCGAATCCTAGGATGCCGGCAGGCGCCGGGCAATACGGTCGGGTGGGTGCGGTGTTTTTTCAGTGCGAGCGGTGCACGCAGAACCCGATTACGTCCAGCATCGCGGCTTTTTCGGGCCGATCGGGGAATATGGCAAGGGCGTCATGCGCGATCGCGCCGTAAGAGCGCGCCCGTTCCATGGTCGCCTCCAGGGCCTTGTGCTGTTTCATCAGGGCCACCGCGCGCTCCAGATCGCCGTCCCCGATCTGCCCTTCGGCGATGGTGCGCTTCCAAAATGAGCGTTCCTCCTCGGAGCCGCGGCGGAAGGAGAGGATCACCGGCAGGGTGATCTTGCCCTCGCGGAAGTCATCGCCGGTCGCCTTGCCGAGGTGGGCGCTGTCGCCGAAATAGTCGAGCGCGTCGTCGACCAATTGAAAGGCGAGGCCGAGATTGCGGCCATACGACCTCAGTGCCGCCTGCTCGGCGGCCGGCCGGTTGGCGATCGCCGCGCCGACCTCGGCGGCGGCGGAGAACAGCGCCGCTGTCTTGGCATTGATGATGGCGAGGTATTCGTCCTCGGTCGTCGTCGTGTTGTTGGCCGCGGCCAACTGCATCACCTCGCCCTCGGCGATCACGGCCGCGGCGTTGGACAGGATCTTCAACACCGGCAGCGATCCGACATCGACCAGCATGCGGAATGCCTGGCCAAGCAGGAAGTCGCCAACCAGTACGCTCGCCTGATTGCCCCACAGCATGCGCGCCGTCTGCTTGCCGCGCCTGAGGCCGCTCTCGTCGACGACGTCGTCGTGCAGCAGCGTCGCCGTGTGCATGAACTCGATCGCCGAGGCGACGCGGATATGGCCGCCGCCGCGATAGTCGCACAGCCTCGAAGACGCCAGCGCCAGCATCGGCCGCAGCCGCTTGCCGCCTGAATCGATGAGGTGATGCGCCAGTTCGGGGATGAGCTCGACCTCGGAGACCGCCTTGTCGAGAATGATGCGGTTAATTGCATCCATGTCGCCCGACACGATGTCGAGCAGCGGCTTTAGGCTTTCCGGTGCGCTGCGGGCGGCGTCGAACGGTATGACTTGTCCCAAGGGCATCTTCCCGAGCTCAAGCGTGCTTTGATTGATCTAGCGTTGTGGCGGGGGCGATTTCCAAGCAAACTTTGCCGCAATCCTACGCCCCTTGCTTTATAGTCCTCGATACAGTCCCATGCGTGACCTCGTAACCACCAACGATCCCGTGCTGCTCAGCTACCTCATGGTGCTGTTGCAGGACGCGGGCATCGAAGCCGCAGTGTTCGACGGCAATATGAGCGCCGTGCAGGGCACGCTCGGCGCCGTCGCCCAGCGGCTCGCCGTACCCGCCGGGAGCTGGGATGCCGCGCGCCGCCTCCTCCTCGACGCCGACCTCGGCCAGTGGATGGTAAAGTCATGACGGTGGCGCCTGCAACCCATAATCGACCGGACTCGACCGACGACGCTTTCCTTGGGGGTGCGCTGCACCTCCTGCAGTTGCGTACCGGGTACCGAGCGGGGCTCGACGCCGTGATGCTGGCCGCGGCAGTACCGGCCGACCCTGAAAGACCGCTACGTGTGCTCGATGTCGGGGCCGGAGTCGGCACGGCGGGACTTTGTCTAGCGCGGCGCGCGCCTTTGGCCAGCGTGGTGCTGCTCGAGAAGGAATGGCAGCCCGCTGAGCTGGCTAGCGAGAATGCCCGCCGCAACCACCTTGCCGATCGCGTGCGCGTCGTCACGGCCGTCGTTGGCGCCGCGGCAAGCGAGTTGCGTGCCGCCGGGCTCGCCGAGGAAAGCTTCGCCCACGTCATTGCCAATCCGCCGTATCACGACGCCGATGCCGGCACGCTCGCGGCCGATGCCTTGAAGGCCGGCGCCCACGCCATGGCGGACGGCGAGCTGGAGCTGTGGGCGCGCTTCATGGCGCGCATGACGGCGCCTGGCGGTGAAGCGACGATTGTCCACAAGACCGAGGCGCTGCCACGTCTGCTCGCTGCGTTTGCGACGCGCTTTGGCTCGCTGAAAATTCTGCCCCTGCATCCACGCCACGATGCTCCGGCCAACCGCGTGCTCCTGCAAGGCGTAAAGGGAAGCCGCGGTCCGCTGCAGATCTTGCCGGGTTTTATCCTGCACGAGGGAAACGGGGCCTTCACGCCCGCCGCGCAAGGTATCCTGCGCGCCGGCGGGGCCCTTCCCATGTCCGCGGCCGGTTGAGACGTTCCCTGCCCTAGCCGGGGCGGCCTCGATGGCCTAAGAAGTTCGGCTCCGCCTATCATCAAGCTTCAGCGAGGTTGGCCCGCATGTGGTTTTTTGGCCAAGGTCCCGTCGTTCCCGTGCTCCGCTTTTCCGGCCCCATCGGCATGGCGACGCCGCTGCGTCCCGGGTTGTCGATCGGCCAGGCGGCAAGCGCCATTGAGAAGGCCTTCGACCTGTCGAAGATCCCCGCCGTCGCCGTTGTCGTCAATTCACCCGGCGGCTCACCGGTGCAGTCGAGCCTCATCTTCCGCCGCATTCGTCAGCTTGCCGAGGAGAAGAAGAAAACCGTCTACGTGTTCTGCGAGGACGTCGCCGCTTCCGGCGGCTACTACCTGGCGCTCGCCGGCGATGAGATCTATGCCGACCCGTCATCCATAATCGGCTCCATCGGCGTCATCTTCGCCGGCTTCGGCCTCGACAAGGCGATTGCCAAGCTCGGCATCGAGCGCCGCGTCTACACGGCCGGCGAGCAGAAGGACGCGCTCGATCCATTCCGCCCGGAGAAACCCGCGGACATCGAGCGCATCAAGAACGTGCAACGCGACGTGCACGACGTGTTCATCGGCATCGTCAAGGAACGCCGCGCCGGACGTCTTACCGGCGCCGACGCCGAGCTGTTCTCCGGCGCCTTCTGGTCCGGTCCCAAGGCACTCGAGCTCGGGCTCATCGACGGCATCTCAGACGTGCGCAGCAAGATGCGTGAGCTGTATGGCGACAAGGTGCGCCTGAAGGTCGTACCCCTCGAAAAGGGGGGGCTGTTGGGCCGGTTGCGGCGGTCGAGTTCGGCCGCGGGTTACGAGGAATTAAGGACCGGGCGTCTTGCCTTCGGGGAAGATCTGATATCCGCTATCGAGGCCCGCTCGCTATGGTCGCGTTTCGGGCTGTAACCTAGGGTGATTGATCCGCCTTGCAGAGGGAGTTTCGCCGATGCCTCATGTCATCGCCGCGGTTCTCATCGGAGCCGGCATTGGCGCCGGCATGAAATGGCTTTCTCGCGAATGGTCGCGTGCGGCCGAGGCGGCGCGCATGGCGCACGAGCCGATGATGCACGCTAGTCCGCTCAGGGTGGCCCCCAAGGATCTCGGTGCTCTCGTGTGGGACGCCGATGCCGGCGTCTACCGGCCGGCTGATGGGCGAAGTGGCTGACGCACAATCTCGTTCTCGACCGCACGCCAATTCAACCGAGAGGATATCCATGGCCGTCGACCCCGCAACGATTGCCGAGCTCGACAATCGCATCGCCATTCTGCGCAGCAACCTGCGCGAGCTGGTTGAGCAGGCGGCCGCCTACTCGGGCGCGGCCGACGAGAGCCGCACCGCCGATCGCATTGCCGATCAACAGGCCAAGCTCGATGCGCTCATCGTCGAGCGCGACAAGCTGGCGGAGTAGCGGAAGGTCCCTGCCAAGTTACGGCGTGTTGAGCTGGTATCTGTGCGCCAGCCAGCGATAGCCGCCGCCATCTCTCCGCTCGACATAACCGATCGACGGGAACGGCATGTGGTAGCCGCTGACCGGGATGCGCTCGGCCGCCGCCATCTCGTAGATGCGCCGGCGCGTTGCCGCGCCTTTCTCCTTGTCGACTTCGAACGAGCAATGCCAGTCGGGGCGCGCTAGCGAAGCGACTTGATGATACGCGCAGTCGCCCCAGAACAGCATGCTCTGACCCTTGCTTTCGAGCGTGAAGGCGAGGTGGCCGGGCGTGTGGCCGTGCGCCTCCAGCGCGCGAATACCCGGCACGACGTCATCGCCGGGCTTGAGGAAGGTCGTCTTCTCGGCCAACGGCACGACTTGGAACGAAACAGCGAGGCGAGCTTTTCCAATTCGTCGGTGAACTTGCCCGCCGGCGCCCAGAAGTCGTACTCGGTGCCGGCGATCACATAGCGTGCGTTGGGGAACAACGGCTTGTCGTTCTCCATCTTGCCGCCGACGTGATCGGGATGGCCGTGCGACAGCACGACGATGTCGATCTGTTCGGGCGTGATGCCCGAATGTGCGCTGGCTGGTGAAGGGCACGCTCTCCGGCAACTGGGTGCATGATGCCTGGCGCTTCACGCCCTCGGCTGAGCTCGCCTATGTGACGGAGAGCCAGGACGCCTTCACCAACTCGGCGGGCACCTTCGTGCCCGGGCAGGACGTGTCGCTCGGGCGGCTGCAGTTCGGTCCCGAGGTAGGCTACCGCTTCGCGCACACCGCCGACACCTTCATCGAGCCGTTCGCCGCCATCAAGGGCGTGTGGGATTTCGACAACCCCAACGTCGCCATTATCGACGGCTTCGCCGTCGGCCCCGGCGACTTCTGGGGCCGGCTCGAGGACGGCCTCAACGTCGTGACCACCGACGGCTGGCTGGTGCGCGGACTAGCCTTTTGGGACGGCGTCGGCTCCGACGACTACAACGGCTACACCCTGCAGGGCATCGTCAACGTCCCGCTGAACTAGGGCGGGCGGTCCACCCGCGATATCCGGCAAGCGCTGTTGCCGTGCAGCATGCAAATCGATTGCCGGCGGTTCCCGCTTAGATCGCCGCCGACGAGGGATTGCAAGCCGGGTGGGAGTAAGTCCTGATGATATTGCGGTGCCTGATAGGATGCTCGGCAAGGATGACCAGGGCAAAAGCCAGTGCGGTCCGCCACTCGAGGGCGACGGCGTCGTGCTGACCCCGGATGAGATCCTCAACCGCTTCGAAGAATTGCAAGCTGATGGACGAGACGCCGTCGCTGGACCTCAAGAACGTGATGGTCGCACGCGAGGGCAACCTCAATCAGGTCTTCATCTTCTCCAAGTCCAAGGAGGGCTGCGAGGAGTTGGCCAAGAGCATGGGCAACTAGCTCCGGGCCAGCCCCGCTGCGCCCTGGCGAAATGGCCGATCAGCTGGAGTGACAGGGGCAAGGATGTGCGTATAGTGCGGCGCAATTTTCGCAAAGGCGCCTCCATGCCGACCAGCCTCGCTGCCAAGTCCGCCCCTCACGTCGATGTGGCGCCGCTGCAGCCGAAGAGGTCTTTTCAGGACCTCATCTTCGCCCTGCAGCGCTTCTGGGCGGAGCAAGGCTGCGTAATTCTGCAGCCCTACGACATGGAGGTCGGCGCCGGCACCTTCCATCCGGCGACAACGCTGCGCGCCCTCGGCCCCAAGCCGTGGAACGCCTGCTACGTACAACCCTCACGCCGCCCCAAGGACGGCCGCTACGGCGAAAACCCTAATCGTCTGCAGCACTACTACCAGCTGCAGGTGATCATGAAGCCTGCGCCGACCGACATGCAGGACCTCTATCTCGAAAGCCTGCGCTGCATCGGTCTCAAGCCCGAGCTGCACGATATCCGCTTCGTCGAGGACGACTGGGAGAGTCCGACGCTGGGCGCCTGGGGCCTCGGCTGGGAGGTGTGGTGCGACGGCATGGAGGTGACGCAGTTCACCTATTTCCAGCAGGTCGGCGGCTTTGACTGCGAAGTCGTGTCGGCCGAGATCACCTATGGGCTCGAACGCCTCGCCATGTACGTGCAGGGCGTCGACCGGGTGTTCGATCTTTCTTTCAACGGCCGCCAGGACGCGCGCAAGCTGTCCTACGGAGACGTTTTCCTGCAGGCCGAGCAGGAGTATTCGCGTTTCAATTTCGAGCACGCCGACACGGCGCTTTTGCTGCAGCACTTCAACGACGCCGAGAAGGAGTGCAAGGCGTTACTCGACAAGGGCGCGACACCGGAAGGGCGCCATCTGCTCGCGCTGCCGGCCTACGATCAGTGCATCAAGGCTTCGCACGTTTTCAATTTGCTTGACGCGCGCGGCGTCATCTCGGTGACGGAGCGGCAGAGCTACATTCTGCGCGTGCGCGAACTGGCCAAAGCCTGCTGCGCGGCGTGGCTCAAGACTGAAGGCGGCGGGGTCTAGCGCGCCGACTACTCGGGGGCGGGGATGAGTGCGTCGGGCGTTGAGCTGTGGATCCCCGGAAGGATCGCAGCGAATTCAATTCCGCCGTGGCGGCCGGTGATAGCGGCGTGCTCGCCGCCGGCGGGATGTTGGTCGATGCGCAAAACAAGCGGCACGCCAGCTACGACGTGCTCCAGCGCAACGGTGACATCACCAAGGAAATGTACATCGGCTCGGGACGTGCGCTCGACCGCGAGACGCGGAAGCGATCGACGATCACCACGCGATCGCCTGCGTGACGATTGCCGACACCGGCGAAGGGCTCGACGAACGGCTTGGCGTATTCACGGGCGCAGTGCGCGCCGCCGGCGGTATCGCCGTCAAGGTTCACAAGTCAGGTCTCAGCCACGACTGGGCGCGTTGGGAGCAGCAGCTCGGCCTCGGACATGCCGGCCGGTCTGTTCCGTTTGCTCGTGCTGCAAGTGCGCGACCCCGATGCGGACCGCCTCAGCTCCTTCGGCATGCACCAGCTGGGGCTGGCCGACGGCAGCATCGAGGACGATAACCAACGTCAAAGGGGCATGGTCGCTTTTTGAATTCAACGCATACTTGTGGGGATACCAGCCCCGTCTACAAGATGGTGACACATTCTCGCGCGCTGGCGACGGCGCCGTGAGGTATCGATTGAAACTTGGCGCCGATCGACGCTATCCAGATGGGCACCCCTATTTCAATTTGCATGGGGTGTGGGAGTTGCCGCCAAAGTAGCGTGGCGCCGAATGCTCAAAACAAGGAGTGAGCCATGAACTCGGCCGATCTCATCGGCGCCCTAGTGCTCGGAGTCCCGGCGCTGATCATCGCCTACGTCTCGTTCTTCTGGCGCCGCCGCCCGATCTTCTGGTTCGTGGTGGCGCTGGTCCTTGTCGGGCTCGGCTACCTTGCCTCGACCGGCGCGCTGCGCGAGATCGGCACTCTCATCATGGGCGAAGCCAGGGCGCTGGGATCGGCGCCCTGACGATGCAGCTCGTTCCTCACACAGGCAACGAGGCTCCGCCGCAGGACAGGGTGCTTCCGATCAAGCCGCGCCTCCACGTCGTGGACCTCGCGCATCTGGCGCGAGAGCCCCGGCCGTGCCATCCCCCTGTTCAAGGTTGAGGCGCGCCTTGAGGTGCGCGACGTCGAGAACCGCGCTCTGCAGGACGCGTTGCGGCCGTATGCGGCGCAGCTGCAGAAGATCGCCATCTATGTGCTGCACCCTGAAGAATCGCAGCGGCTCGCGTCATGGGCGGTCGGGCGATTCGATGTAGACCAGAAAAGCGCGTACACGTTCTTCCACGACTTCCTCGGCGCGCCGAACGGCATGCTGATGCTCAACCTGATGCAGACGGCAGGCGCGTCCACCGACATCATCATCTCCGTCGTGCCCATGCTCGTCGAGCCGCAGCGCCTGTCGTTCGCCGTCAGCGACTACGATTTCGGCCTGCGCGGCCGCATCGGTTAGTGCGCTTTCCTTCTATGCGTTTCTAACCGTCGTCCCGGCGTAGGCCGGGAACCACGCAAGCCTCAACAGGCGCTGCGGTCAGGTTTCGCGGCTTATTTGCTTGGGCCTCTACCGCCAAAATCATCCGCGGAACCTAGCGTGGATGCCGGCCTGCGCCGGCATGACGGATTTGGGATCTGTCGACGGGAGACATGCATTGCTGGTGTGGCCTCGATCACGTATGTGTTCGCCTCCCTCTGACGCCTGAGACGCCACATGTCTGAGCTGCTGCTCGAGCTTTTTTCTGAAGAGATCCCGGCGCGCCTGCAAACGCGCGCCGCCGACGACCTGCGCCGGCTGATGGTCGATGGACTCAAGGCGAAGGGTCTCGATGTGGGCGAAGCGCGCGCCTTTGCGACGCCGCGCCGCTTGGCGCTCGTGGTCGCTGACGTGCCGAAGAAATCGCCGGCCGTGTCGGAGGAGCGCAAGGGCCCGCGCGTCGGCGCGCCGGAGCCGGCGGTGCATGGCTTCCTCAAGGGCGCTGGCCTCGCCTCGCTCGCCGACGCGCAAGTCGTCAAGGACGAGAAGAAGGGCGACTATTACGTCGCGCGCATCAACAAGCCAGGACGGCCGGCGGGCGAGATCGTCAACGAGGTGCTGCGCGAGACGATCCTGAATTTCCCGTGGCCGAAGACGATGCGCTTCAACGCCAAGCTCGACAACGGCTCGGAGCTGCGCTGGATCCGCCCGCTACATTCCATCGTGCTGCTGCTCGACGGCAAGGTCGTGCCGTTCGAGATCGCCGGCATCAAGGCAGGCAGCGTGACGCGCGGGCATCGCTTCCTCGGCAACGAGCCGTTCAAGGTCACGGGCTTTGCCGAGTACGAGAAGGCGTTGAAGCAGCATAAGGTGATCCTCGATCCCGCGACGCGCGCTGCTTCGATCAACGAAGGCGCGCACGCGCTGGCCAAGGACGCGCACCTCAGCCTCGTCGAGGATGACGCGCTCGCCGCCGAGAACGCCGGGCTCACCGAGTGGCCGACGGTGCTCATGGGCGAATTCGACAAGTCGTTCTTAGAAGTACCGGCCGAGTGCCTGACGACGTCGATGAAGAGGCATCAGAAGTGCTTCTCGCTGCGGCACGGCAAGAAGCTGTCGAACCACTTCCTGCTCGTCTCCAACTTGAAGGCGAAGGACGGCGGCAAGACTATCGTCGCCGGCAACGAGAAGGTCATCGCCGCACGGCTCTCCGACGCCAAGTTCTTCTGGGAGCAGGACCTCAAGAAGAAGCTCGAGATCATGCGCGACGAGCTGAAGGGGATCACCTTCCACGAGAAGCTCGGCACGCAGTTCGAGCGCGCTGAGCGCGTCAAGGAGCTGGCCCGGCAGATCGCAACCTCGCAGGAGCTGTGCGAGGCGGCTCTGGCGCAGCGCGCAGCCGAGCTGGCCAAGGCCGACCTGGTGTCGGGAATGGTTGGCGAATTCCCCGAGCTGCAGGGTCTCATGGGCCGTTACTACGCCGAGGCCGAGCACATGAACCCGGCAATCGCGCGCGCGATCGAATTGCACTACAAGCCGAAGGGGCCGACCGACACCGTGCCGCTGGAGAAAGAGGGCGACGGCGCCGCGGTCGCCGTAGCGCTGGCCGACAAGCTCGACATGCTGGTCGGCTTCTGGGTCATCGGCGAAAAGCCGACGGGTTCGGGCGATCCCTATCAGCTGCGCCGCGCCGCCCTCGGCGTCATCCGCATCGTGCTCGAGAACGATCTACGATTTCCCATTGTGGAGGAGGCGCAACAACACTTGATGCGGCTCGAAGCTGAACTTGAGAGATCGTCTCGTCAATTGGAGGCGGACACATCCGACAAGAGGTTCAACGGTCAGATCGCCTATGGCCGTGTTCTGGACTTGCTCGCGTTCTTCGCGGAGCGGCTGAAGGTTTATCTGCGCGACAAGGGCGCGCGCCACGATCTCATCGATGCCATCTTCTCGTTGCCCGGCCAGGACGACCTGGCGCTGATCGTCAGGCGCGTCGATGCGCTTACGGAATTCCTCAAAACCGACGACGGTGCCAACCTCTTGGCCGGCGTCAAGCGCGCGCAGAACATCCTCACCATCGAGGAGAAGAAGGACAAGACGAGCCACGCCGGCGACTACGATCCCGCGCTACTGAGCGAGCCGGAGGAGCACGCGCTCGCCGCCGCCATCGACAAGGTGAAGGGCGACACCGTCGCCGCGCTCAATGTGGAGAACTTTGCCGGCTCCATGCGCGCGCTCGCCGAGCTGCGCGCGCCGGTCGATGCGTTCTTCGACAAGGTGACGGTCAACGCCGACGATGCGGCGCTGCGTAAGAACCGCCTGCATCTGCTGTCGCAGATCCGCGCCGCCACCCTCAACGTCGCCGACTTCACCAAGATCTCCGGCTGACCCGCGCATATGGCCGAGGACTCACGATACCTGTTCGTCTATGGCACGCTGATGAGCGGCGCCCGGGGGGCGCTCGGCACGCAGCAGCGCCGGCGTCTCGCCAGCGAGTCCGACAGTCTCGGCCCCGCCTCGCTGCACTTTGCGCGGCTCTATGATCTTGGCCGCTACCCCGGCGTTGCGAAGTGCGACGTCGAGGACGACATCGTGCACGGCGAAGTTGTGCTGCTCTCCGATCCCGTCGCCGCGCTCCGCTGGCTCGACGAATACGAGGGCTATGTGCACGGCGGCGGCGACCGCAACGAATACGATCGCATCGTCTGCGAGGTGCGCCTCGCTGGCGGCGAAACGTTCGATGCGTGGGTGTATCTGTTGCGCCGCGTGCCGACAGCCGAGCGCCGCATCGACAGCGGCCGCTGGGTGCGCAGCTAAACGCTCGAACGTTGCATTTTTAAGACGTTGAGAGCTGGCCTGCGGACCCCGAACGGCCCTCTACCGCGCAGGCACGGTCCCCGCTTAGACCGAGGCGGCCAGCTCCCACACCTGCGGTCATACACCGGCCGCCGGGCGGCCACTATTGGGGCGCGCAAAAACAAATAATCATGTGCAAATCGCGCAGATGTTACTTGCTACAAATTCGTCACACAAATTGCTCGGCTTACGCCTCGGCAGCATCCGAAGCGTCGGCGTGCGCGGCTTCGTAAGCCTCGCTGGCGAGGAGCCACGCCTCTTCTGCTTCGCTCAACCGCTTGGCGAGTTGACCGCGCTCGATGGCGGCGCTCTGCGCAGCAGACGGGTCCTTCGCATAGAGCTGCGGATCGGCGAGTTTGGCGTCGAGGCGCGCGATGTCGGCGCCGATCGTCTCGACCTTCCTCTCCGTCGCCTGCATCGCTTTCTTCAGCGGCGCGAGGTTCGCACGCCGGTCGGCCGCCGCGCGCCGTTGATCGGAACGCGCGCTGCGCGCTGCATCCGCCTTGGCACCTTTGTTCTGTCCACGCGTGCCAGCGCCGCGCTCGGCCAGCAGATCGGCACGATAGCTGTCCATGTCGCCGTCGTAGGCTTTCACCGTCCCGCCGCGCACCACCCATAGCCGGTCGGCGCACGCCTCGATCAGATGCCGGTCGTGGCTGATGAGAATGACGGCGCCCTCGTACTCGGCCAGCGCGTGCACCAGCGCCTCGCGGCTGTCGACGTCGAGATGGTTGGTCGGCTCGTCGAGGATCAACAGGTGGGGCGCGTGGAACGCCGCCAGCGCTAGAAGCAGCCGCGCCTTCTCACCTCCCGACAGCTTGGCGCACTTGGTGTCGGCCTTGTCGGCGGAAAATCCGTAGGTGCCGAGCCGCGTCCGCCGCTGCGCCTCGGTCGCCTCCGGCATCAGCTTCAGCATGTGGTCGTAGGGCGTGGCCGCCGGATTTAGCTCGTCGAGCTGGTGCTGGGCGAAATACCCGACATCGACGCGCTTGGCCCCGAATACGCTGCCCGACAGCGGCGCCAGCTTGCCGGCGATCAGCTTGGCGAAGGTCGATTTGCCGTTGCCGTTCTGGCCGAGGAGCGCGATGCGATCGTCCTGGTCGATGCGCAGGTTCAGCCCCTTAAGCACCGGAGCATCTGCCGCGTAGCCGATCGAGACCTCCTCGAAGCGCATCAGCGGGCTGGCCAGCGTCTTCAACGGTTGCGGCAGATGGAACGGCGCCACGCGCTCGTCGAGCTGCGCCGCGATCGGTTGCATCTTGGCCAGCGCCTTGACGCGACTCTGCGCCTGCGCCGCCTTCGTCGCCTTGGCCTTGAAGCGGTCGATGAACACCTGGATGCGGCGGCGCTCTTCGTCCTGCTTTTTCTTCAGTTTCAATTCCAGCCGCTGCTTTTCGCGCCGCGCCTCCTCGAAGTCGTCGTAGCCGCCGGAATAGAAAGTCAGCTTGCCGCGGTCGAGGTGCAGGATGGCCGTCACCGCCCGGTTGAGCAGGTCGCGATCGTGGCTGACGATGACGACGGTGTGCGGGTAGGTGCGCAGGTAGCTCTCGAGCCACATAGCTCCTTCGAGGTCGAGGTAGTTGGTCGGCTCATCGAGCAGCAGGATCTCCGGCTCGAGGAACAACACGGTGGCGAGGGCAACGCGCATACGCCAGCCGCCCGACAGCGCGCCGCACGGGCGCTGCTGCGCTGCCTCATCGAAGCCGAGCCCGGCGAGGATCTGCGCGGCGCGCGCCGGCGCGGCGTGCGCGCCAATGTCGTTTAGCCGCTCGTGGATCGAGGCAATGCGATGCGCGTCGCTCGCGTGCTCGGCCTCGATGAGCAACCCGGCGCGCTCGGTGTCGGCGGCGAGCACCCAGTCGACGATGCTTTCGGAACCGCCCGGCGCCTCCTGCGCCACGTGACCGATGCGCGCCGAGCGCGCCATGGTGATCGAGCCCATGTCCGGTGCGAGATCGCCGGCGATGATCTTCAACAGCGTTGTCTTGCCGGCGCCGTTGCGGCCGACAAGGCCAACCTTGTGCCCGGTCGGAATGCCGGCTGTCGCCTGCTCGAAGATCGGCCGCCCCTCGATGCGGAAGCTGAGGTCGTTGATATGCAGCATGGGCAGGGCATAGCCGCTCGCGCCCGCCCTGTCACCGTGCGGCTCGTCAAATGGCGATGCCGAAGCGCTTCAGCATGGCGAGCATTAGGAAATAGCTGGCGACAGTGAGCGCACCCGCTGCTACGAGGCTCGGCGCGAACGGCCATCCGGCTCGCAGCAACAGCGGCAGTGCGACGAACAGCACCAGCGATGGCAGCACCAGCCAGAAAATGCCGCTCGCCAAGTCGGCGACT
Source organism: Hyphomicrobium sp. (assembly GCA_036559705.1). GTDB lineage: Bacteria > Pseudomonadota > Alphaproteobacteria > Rhizobiales > Hyphomicrobiaceae > Hyphomicrobium_A. Next base: position 10,655 of record DATBSP010000070.1, on the reverse strand, counting down.
TGCTGCGCATCGCCCGTGTCGGCGTAGAGCCAGATCATCGCCAGCAGTGAAGTTAGGGGTAGCGACGCCAGCACCGCGCCGAGCAGTGAGCTACGCTTGGCCACCTCTGAGATCGCCACCACCAGCACCGCTGTGACGACGATCTTGATGGTGACGGCGAGCATGCCGGGCGATCAGCCGGAGACGACTGGCTTCAAGGTCTCGACCAGCAGCCGCTCCTGCGTGCCCTGATCGGCCACCGAAAGGTGGGCGAAGAACCAGTCCTGTACCATCTGGCAGACGCGGTCCGGCGGCTCGCGCGACAGCAGCGTCGGATTGGAGAATACCTGCAGGTCGTTCTCCTTCCAGCCGAGCTTGGTCAGCTCCTGCACCAGCACGTCATAGTCGGCCTTGCCCGCCTTGTCGTGCGTCGTCGGCGATTTGCGACCATCGGCGATCGCTTCGAAGATGGCCGCCACCTGCTGCTGCATGGAGGCGCCCCGCTCGGGCGACTGCAGCATCTCCATCACTACCGGCGAGGTCTCACCCTGCGAGATGAAGCCGTAGCAGGCGCCGACGTTCTGGCTCGCCAGTGTCTTGAGGTTGTTGAGGAAGGTCGTCGCCACTTGTTTTAGCCGCTCGGTGCTGGCGGACAGCGCGTCGTTGGCGTGCTGGCGGCGCAGGGCGACCAGCGCCTCGGCGAGCTTCTTGTTGATCACCTGCTGGGGTTGCTTCTCGGCGGAAAGTTTAGCCGCCTGGCGCAGTTGCTCGCCGTACCAATCGGGAAACTCGCGCTTGACGACGCTCCACGCCGGCATCTTCTCGAATTTCGAATCGAGTTCCTGGGCGCCGGCGTCGACCTCGGCAGCGGTGGCCGGCGTAACCGACGGCGTTTCCGCCGCAGGCACGGTGGTGGTGGAGCCGCCCGGCGCCGCGACCGTCGGCACCTGTTCGCCCTGCTTGGCGGAGCTGAGCCCTTCTGTCAGCGAGGCGATGGTGCCGCTCTGCCATGCGTACCAGCCGCCGCCGCCGAGCAGCGCCAGAAGCACGACGATGCCTAAAGCCCGCCGTGCTCCCGACTTGCGGCTGTCATCAGATCCTTGCGCAACGCGGATACGATTCGGCTCGAACGAGCGCTCTGCGGGGGCGGCGGTCGCCGCCGTCGCAGGTCCGCGCGCTGGCTCCGCGCGCCGTCCCTGTGTGGTCGGACGCGGCGCCGCGGTCGGCAGCTCGGGCTGTTGCAACGGAAACACCGCAGGAGCGGGGCGCCAATCGGCAAAACCCGCACGCCAAATGAGATCGGTCGACTTGAGATGACCTTGCGCGACAAATGTGCGCATTTCGACATCGGAGAGCGGGCCGTGCTGTTTGCCCTCGCGCGCGATGTACCATTGAATGTCAGCCTGCTGGCCAGTCATGTATTTCTCGTGTCATTGCGGGTCGCCGACGGCACCAAGCGCGCAGCACCCTGGCCAAGCTTGGCCTTTTTGCGTGGCGCCAATGTGGTTCGCCGCACCCTGCTTCGTCAATTGGCCGCACCAGCGCGGGGCGGGATGTCCACGGCGGCCTTTTGGTCGCCTTGCTGCGGGTAGGGCCCTTGGCTATAAGGCGCCGCAATCCAAGTAAAATCTAATTCGGGAATAGAGGTCGAGGGATGACCATCGAGCGAACGCTTTCCATTATCAAGCCGGATGCAACCGGGCGCAACCTGACCGGGGCGATTAATACGCTCGTCGAGAAAGCGGGTCTGCGTATCATTGCCCAAAAGCGGGTGAGATGGACAGCGACCCAGGCGCAGAAGTTTTATGCCGAACATAAAGGACGGCCGTTTTTCGACGACCTTTGTGCCTTCATGACCTCGGGGCCGATCATCGTACAGGTACTGGAAGGCCAGGACGCCATCGTCAAATATCGCAAGATCATGGGGGCCACCAATCCGGGCGAGGCCAAGCGGGGGACCATCCGGCGGCGCTTTGCCCAATCGAAGTCTCGCAACTCGGTGCACGGCTCCGATAGCCCTGCCTCGGCCGCACGCGAGATTGCAATGAATTTCAAGACGAACGAGATTGTAGGCTGAGGACCGCACTGTCCTAGCGCGGTCGCGGGGGTACTCCTCATGGCGCGCGTCAGGTTTTACGTTGCCACCAGCCTCGACGGCTTCATCGCCGACCGCGAGGGAAGCGTCGACTGGTTGGCTCCTTACGACGCGCGCCTTTACGGCTATGACAGGTTCCTCGGCGAGGTCGGTGCGCTCATCATGGGGCGGCGCACCTACGAGATGATCCGAGCCATCGGTGAGGATTGGCCATATGCGGGCAAGCCCGTGTTCGTCCTCGCCTCACGCTCGCTCGGCGACGTGCCGCCAGGCGTTGTCCAGACAACGCGCGGCATCAGGGCCGCTCTGCAGCAGGCACGCGAGACGACGCGCCACGACATCTGGATCGTCGGCGGCGCCGTCAGCATGCAATCGGCACTGGAGGATGGTCTCGTCGACATGATCGAGATCTTCCTCGTTCCCGTACTGCTCGGCGCCGGGCTCAATCTGCTCAACGATCTGAGCCGCCGCCCGACGCTGATCTTCGACGGCATCGAGGCGTTCCCCGATGGCGTCGTCAAGCTGCGCTACCTCGTCCCCCACCGCTAGCGACGCGACACAAAGCCGACAGCCGGCGCGCATGCATGTGGGCTGCTGCGCCACTTCGGCGAGGCCCCGCCTGCGGAGGCGTTTAGAGCGTATGGCGTCGGTGCACGACGCCCGTCAGCTCAGCTCGCGGATCTTGAACTTGAGGCCGCCCTTGGGCGTCAGCGTCACGGTGGCGTTGATGCCGGCCGGCTCGGTGCCGACGTACTCGGGGCGGAAGCGGCGCAAGAGCAGCGACAGCGCCAGCACGTTCTCCACCTGGCTCATGGCGCCGCCAATGCAGGCGCGCTTGCCGCCGCCGAACGGTAGGTAGGAATACTTCACCTGCTTCTTGGCGGCACCCGCCATCCAACGCTCGGGACGGAACTCCTCCGGCGCCTCCCAGAAGCGCGGATTGTGATGCGCGCCGTAGGCGAACAGCACCACGCGATCGCCGGGGCGGACTTCCTTCTCGCCGATCACGTCGTGCTCGCTGGCGACGCGGATGAGGCCCCAGATGGGCGGGTAGATGCGCATCGTCTCTTGGATCACGGCGCGCGTGTAGGCGAGGGCGGAATAGTCGGCGGCGGTCGGCTCGCGGTCGCCGTAGACCTGCTCGCCTTCCTTGCGGATGCGCTCGGCAGCTTCCGGGTGGCGCGCCGTCTCGTACAACGCCCAGGCGAGCGTCAGTGCCGTCGTCTCGGTGCCGGCCCACAGGTACTGCTTCAACTCGTCGATCGCCTGCTGCTGGTCGAACTCCGGCATGGTCGGATCGTTGACCGCCGCCTCGATCATCTTCAACAGGGTGCGCTCGCGCTCCTCGCGCGGATCGGCGCCGAAGACGGCGGGCGGCACGCTGGCCCACACTTCCATCGCCTTCGCCGCATCTTCCTCGGTGATCTCGAACACCTCGCCCGCCTGCTTCCTGAGGCGGATCTCCTTGTGGTTCATCACGTCGGTGTAGGTCTTCACGCACTTGAAGACGAAGTGCGGATTGAACGGCATGTCGCGGTCGAACAGCGCCTTGCAGATCATGTCGGCGGCGAGCGTCCACGTCTGTTCGACCATCTCGATGGTCTCGCCCGACTTCGCCACCTCCGACCAGATCCCCATCTTTGTGCGGATGGCGGCGAGAAAGTAGGGGATATACTCGGCGAACATGTCCGGGTGGAATGCCGGCTGCTGCGGCATGCGGATTTTCTGCCACAACACGCCGTCGTTGGTGATCATCGACTTCCCGAAGATCGGCTTCAGGCCGTCGAAATACTTGACGTAGGCGTCGGCCTTGGTGACCAGCACATGCTTGAAGTGCTCGGGCTCGCTCAAAAGGATGATGCGCTGGTTGGCAAGATTAATGGGGATGACGGGGCCGTAGCGCTCCGCCATCTGCATGATGATATGCAGCGGATTGTCGAGCCCGCCCTTGAGGAGGGGGGTCAGCTTGAACCAGATGCTCGATTCCTCGCCCAGGCCCTGGGCATGGCTGGGAGCATCCTCGACAGCGTGGATGGGCTGCTTTGCGGTGGCGGTCATGCCGTGTCTCCCGGCTAGAAGCCGTTGAAACGCACTTCTATGCCTAGTCCAGCCAACGGGTTGTAAACTGGGTTACGGGCGCGCCCGTAGATTACCTGGCACGGCCGAGCCGGCTTCCCCCCAAGGCGGCAGAATAAGTACCACCCGGCGACCGCAAGTGTCCATGCGACCACGCGTTTCCGCTTCATTTTGGCGCTAGGGCGCTGATCTATGGCAACGCTGCCCGGGTCAGTCGAGAGGGGGCCAAAACAATGGTTTTGCTTGGTTAACCGGAGCTTCTCGAACGAATGCACGTTCGCCCGAAACAGTAATTGCCCCCGAGGCAAAAAGAGAAAGTGCATGGGGATAGAGCTGGTGCTCGGCCTCCAGCACGCGGGCGGCTAGGCTTTCGGCCGTGTCGTCATCAAGTACGGGTACGGCCGCCTGGGCGATGATCGGTCCGCTATCGACCTCCGGGCGGACGATGTGCACCGTGCAGCCCGTCAGTTTGACCCCGGCCGCCAGCGTGCGGGCGTGGGTGTCGAGCCCCTTGAAGGCGGGCAGCAGCGAGGGGTGGATATTCAGCATGCGGTCGCGCCAGCGCTCGACGAAGCCGGGCGTCATCAGCCGCATGAAGCCGGCGCAGGCGATGAAATCGACCTCGAAGGCCCGCAGCGCCGCGTCGAGCTCCGCTTCGAAGCCCTCTCGCGCGCCGAAGCTCTGGTGATCGATGGCGCGCGCCGGCAGGCCTTCGCCGGCGGCCTTGAACAGCCCTTCCGCCTTGGGCCGGTTCGACAGCACGCAGGCGATTTCGGCCGGGTAGTCGGGCTCACGCGCGGCGGCGATCAGCGACATCATGTTGGAGCCGCGTCCTGAGATGAGGATGGCGACTCGCTTTTTCGTCTCGCTCATGCCGGTCCCTTAGCACGCGGCCAGTACGCCGACGACTGCCTCGGGTTTAGATGCTCCCCGTGGCCGCGAGGCGCTTGGCGAACCAGCGGGAAAACCAGCCCGCTCCGAAGTAAAGGGCGGCGAAAAAGAGAAGCACGACGAAGGCGGCGATGACCGCGAGGAGGGTCGTGTTGTCGGCCGCCCACGCCTGCGCCTCGGCAGCCAGCTGCGGCAACTCATCGAGCTTGAAGAATATCAGGATGACGACGGCGACCTGGAGTACCGTCAACAGCATCGTCGCGACGATGGCGAGCAGCGCAAAGCGCAGTTGCTCACCCTGGTGCAAGGCACGCCGATGATCGGCTACGAACTTGCGTGCCGCCGCACCCGTGGCCGCCATCAGCACGCCGATGGAAAGCCCCGTGTTCGAGTTGAGGTCGAAAAAGGTCAGCACAGCCGCGACGACCGCCGACAGGGCAAGGTACGTCACGCTGAACAGCAGCACCGCGGGCCACAGGTTGAGTGTAGCGCTGGTCATCTTCAAACCTTTGTAAGGCCAATTGCGGCGGAGCTCCCGCTGTTGGGAATTGCCAGTCCCTTAGCACGCGGCGGCCCTCCTTCGCATTCGTCTGACTACAGGTTGAGCCTTCGGCGACGAAAAAGAGCCGTCCCCGGGGGAGCGGCTCTTCACGTTGCGTGGGATGGAAGTAGCGTGGTCAGCCGGCAGGTTCGTCAGTGAGCGCGGCGCCTGCTGCCCGCGGCCGCGTCTGCGACTTGCGATTTGGGTCCTGACGAATGCATCGGCGCTGTCGCCCGGGACGCCCTTACGGTCCGCCGCCGGCCGCACGCTCAGCGCATGTCGAGCTGCAGCCACCAGTCGCCGGCAATTCTGTGCTGGAGCCAGACGTCCTGAGAAACTTGCTCGTTGCCATTCGTCTCGAGCGCCGCCCTACTCCGCGAGTGCAGAGCCGGCAGCAGGCACAACGGAGGCGGTTGCAAGATCCATGAGACGTGGCGCGGCCGTCACGCGTACCGCAGCGCTCCGACATAGTTGACCGCCCAGGCGTTGCCGCGGCCCTTGGCGTCAGATCGCGCCCCGCCCGGCGGCACGATCTCGCCGACGACGAACGGCGCTTCGCCCGCCTCCTGGAGCGTGCGCACCACCGCGTCCGCCTCCGCCTTGGCAACGACGAGCACCATGCCAATGCCGCAGTTGAACGTCTTCAGCATCTCGGCATCAGATAGCCGTCCCGTCTGCGCCAGCCAGCCGAACACGGCAGGCGCAGCAAACGAAGAAAGATCGATGCGCGCCGCCACTGTATCAGGCAGCACGCGCGGTACGTTCTCCGACAATCCGCCCCCGGTGATGTGGGCGAGCGCTTTCACCGCACCGTCGGTGCCGCCCACGGACTCGATCGCCGCCAGCACCGGCCTCACGTAAATGCGGGTCGGCGCCAGCAACGCCTCGGCGACGCTGGCGGCCGGCTCGAACGGGGCCGGTGCCTCCCAGGCGAGCCCGCTCTCCTTCACCAGGCGCCGGACCAGTGAGTAGCCGTTCGAATGCACGCCTGATGACGCCAGCCCGATCAGCACGTCACCGACGAGGATGTCACCGCGCGGCAGGATCTCGCCGCGCTCGACGGCGCCGACGGCAAAGCCGGCAAGGTCGTAGTCGCCCGCGTGGTACATGCCCGGCATTTCCGCCGTCTCGCCGCCGATGAGAGCACAGCCCGCCTGCCGGCAGCCGCCGGCGATGCCGGCGACGACCGCCCTCGCGGTCTCCACGTCGAGCTTTCCGCAGGCGAAATAGTCGAGGAAAAACAGCGGTTCGGCGCCCTGAACTACGAGGTCATTGACGCACATGGCGACGAGGTCGATGCCGATCGTGGCGTGCTGACCCGTGTCGATGGCGATCTTGAGCTTGGTGCCGACCCCGTCGGTGGCCGAGACCAGCACCGGATCGCGGAAACCGGCGCCCTTGAGGTCGAACAGGCCGCCAAAGCCGCCGAGGTCGGCGTCCGCACCGGGCCGGCGCGTTGAGCGCGCCAACGGCTTGATCAGCTCGACCAGCCGGTTGCCGGCATCGATATCGACACCGGCGTCGCGGTAGGTGATGGCCGGGTTGCGTTCCTTATCAGGCTCTGTCATGTGACCTTGGAACCCAACTTTTGCCCCCTTTGCCTGCGGGAGATGCGGCGTCCTAGCAGCTTCGGCGTAGGGTGGGCAACTCGCGGCGATTCTGGGCTTAAGGCAAGGCTGGAACCGGGGATGGAGAAGGCGCGTGCCGGCCGTTCGACCTAAGTTTCTGTGCGCAATGCTCGCCGCCGCTGCCCTATTTGGCTTGGCAGGCACCGCCGGCGCTGCGCCGAACGACGACGTGTTCACCGTCGGCAACTATCCGGTCGACGCTGATGCTGCCAACGCCGTCGCCGCCAAGCAGAAGGCGATGGCCGAGGGCCAGCAGGCGGCCTTCCGCTCGCTGCTCAAGCGCCTCGTCCCCGTCACCTCCTATGACCGGCTGAAGAGATTGTCGGCGCTCAAGGCGTCCGGCTTCCTAGAGGGCGTCGCCATACGCTCGGAGCGCAACTCTCCCACCCGCTACATCGCCAGCCTCGATTTCTCCTTCCGCGCCGACTCGGTACGCACCGTGCTTCAGCAGGAAGGCATCCCCTTTATCGAGGAGCAGGCGCGCGACGTCATCATCGTGCCCGTCGTGCGCAATGCCGAAGGGGCGGTCGACACCGGCGCCGCCGCCCGCGCCTGGACGGATGCGTGGAAGAGCCTCGACCTCGAGCACACACTGACGCCGTTCAGCCTGCAAACGCTGAAGAGCCAGATCCACACCGACACATTGAAGATGGCCGCCGAGGGCCGCGGCGGCGCTGAGCGCATTCTCGCCGGCGAATATGCCTCGCCCTACGTCGTGCTCGCTATCGCCGATCCGGACCCGGCAACCAAGCGCCTCAACGTGACGCTGTCGGGCATCGACGCCGTCGGTGGCTTCACGCTGCGCCGCGCCTACCGCGTGTTCGACGGCGACACCGCCTACTCCATGGAGCTCGCTGCCGTCGTTGGCTTGGGGGTGCTCGAGGGCCGCTGGAAAGTGCACAAGTTGCCCCCCACTGGCGGCTCGTCCTATGCGCCGGCCTACTCATCCGCTTCAACGGGTGGCGGCACACCGGTCTCCATGCGTGCCCAGTACCGGAGCCTGGCGGAATGGAGCGAGATGCGCCGCCAGCTGCTCGATCTGCCGGGTGTCGAGGATGTGCGCATCGAGGCGGAATCGGCACGTGGTGCAGATCTGACGCTACGCTTTCCGGGCGGCGCCAACGAGCTCGCCTCCGCCCTTTACGCACGCGGTCTCGCACTAGAGAATGGTGCCGACCGGCTCATTCTTCGCACAGCGAACTAGGCTCGCAAAACGCAGCGGCGACAAGCGGCGGAACAAGATGGCGAGCGCGCGCGAGGCGCGCGTCGCCGCAGCGGAGACGAGACGTGGACCGGGCGCTGAACCTTCCAAACTTCATCACCCTCGTCCGGGTGATCCTGGTGCCGGTCGTGTTCTGGCTGCTGATCACCGGTGAGACCGAGGTCGCCTTCGTCCTGTTTATCATCGCCGGCATTTCGGATGCGATCGACGGCTACCTCGCCAAGACCTTCGGCTGGCAAACCGAGCTCGGCGCCTACCTCGACCCGCTCGCCGACAAGCTGCTGATCGTCAGCATCTTTCTCGCCCTTGGCGTCGACGGCAAGCTGCCGCTGTGGCTGGTCATCGCCGTCGTCTCGCGCGACATCCTCATCGTCGTCGCCGTGCTGTTGTCGTGGGTTCTGGGTCACCCGATGCGCATCCGCCCGCTCATCGTCAGCAAGGCCAATACAGTTGCGCAGATCGTCCTGGCGGCGACGGTGCTGGCAGACGAGGGCTTCGGCCTCGGTCTCGCCTGGCCGCGCTTCATCCTTATCTGGATCACTGGCGCGCTCACTCTCGCATCGCTCGCTGCCTATTTGCACAGTTGGCTGCTACATATGTCCGGCTACGAATCGCCGGAGGCACGCGGCTGAGCATGTCGCAGCGCGATGGCGGCCCAACTGGGGGGCGGGGGCTTATAGCGATGCGCGTCGAACGTCAGGTGCTGTTCTGGCTATCTGCGGCGTTGGTTCTCGTCCTGCTGATCGCGCTGTTGCGCGGCGTCATCCTGCCGTTCGTCGCTGGCATCGTCATCGCCTACTTCCTCAATCCCGCCACCGACCGGTTGACAAAGTGGGGCGTGCCGCGCGGCTTGGCCTCAGCGCTTATCGTCGCCGCCTTCGGTTGCCTGATCGTGGTGGCGCTCATCTTCCTGGTGCCGCTGCTGCTCACCCAAGCACAGCAATTCGCCGTGGCCCTGCCGGACGAGATCTCGCGCCTGCGCGCGCTGGTCGAGTCGTGGGCGCGCGAGCAGCTCGGCACCCATTACCCGGATTTCGCAGCCGGCCTCGACCGCTCGTCGCAGACCATCGCCGAGAACATGGCGAGCTTGGCGGGCTACATCGCCGGCTCGCTGTGGAGCCAGGGCCGCGCGTTGTTCGATTTCCTCTCGCTGATTCTCGTCACGCCCCTCGTCGTGTTCTACGTGCTGATCGACTGGCATCCGATGCTGGCGAAGATCGATACATGGCTGCCGCGTGCGCACGCGCCGACCATTCGCCGACTCGCCGCCGAGGTGAACGACGCCGTCTCGGCTTTCATCCGCGGACAAGGCACCGTATGTCTCGTGCTCGCCATCTATTATGCGCTCGCGCTTGGCACGACTGGCTTGCGCTATGGATTGCTCGTCGGCCTCGCCACCGGCCTTTTGAGCTTCGTGCCATTCGTGGGATGGGCGCTCGGCCTCATTACCGCCACCACGATCGCCATCGTCCAGTTCTGGCCCGACGCGGTGCCGATCCTCTCCGTCATCGCCATCTTCATCGGCGCGCAAGTGCTCGACGCCGGCTTCCTGAGCCCGAATATCGTCGGCTCCAAGATCGGCCTGCACCCCGTGTGGCTGATCTTCTCGCTGTTCGTATTCAGCTACCTGTTCGGCATCGTCGGCGTGCTGGTTGCGGTGCCCATCGCCGCGGCGATCGGCGTCCTCGTCCGTTTCGCGCTGAAGATCTATCTGGCGAGCCCGGTATACTCGGGCGACATGCCCGTCGCACCGCCGGCATCCGGACTGCCCACAGGGGCAAGCCCCGCGCCGTCGCTGCAGAAGCCAGTTTCGCCGTAATCATCCGCAATCAACGTCGACAATGACCGCAGCTCCGCGCCAACTCGTATTCGATCTTGCGCATCGCCAAGCGCTGGGGGCCGAGGACTTCCTCGTCAGCCGCTCCAACGCAGCGGCCGTCGAGACTGTCGACCGCTGGCCCGATTGGCCGCATCCCGCCTGCATCGTCGCCGGGCCGCAGGGCTCGGGGAAAAGCCATCTCGCCAACGTGTGGCGCCTGCGCTCGGGAGCCGGCATCGTCACGGCGGCGGCGCTCGATGACGCCGCCGTCGCCGCCCTCGCCGACGGCGCCGGCCTCGTCGTCGAAGACCTCGATCGCGGCATCGCCGACGAAAAGGCCCTCTTCCACTTGCTCAATCGCGCCCGCGAGAGCAAACTTTCGGTGTTGCTAACGTCGCGCACCC
>DATBSP010000069.1:0-3165 GCA_036559705.1 Hyphomicrobium sp. | reverse complement strand
TCGAACATTTCCCGGTTGAGCGCGTTTAGTCTTGCGGGGCGGCTGAGCGTCACCACTCCGGCCCGATCGACCTCTTCGAAAGTGATGCCAAGCGCTTCCGACACACCCAATGCCTCAACCGATGCCACGTACATGAAGCCTATGGTAAGGCCCGCGATACAAGCTTTGCCTTGAAAAGGCCCGCTTGTCCCCACAAAGGCCCGGCGCAGCTAGCACCCAATCGCCGAAACCACAAGCGTCCCAAAACTGAATAGGAGTGGCCCACGATGCTCAACCTGCCTGCCCGGATCGGTTTCGCGGCTCTTGTCGCGCTGCCCGTCTATGCGCAGGCAGAGACCGGCGATGCACCATCCGTGCCTGACCGCAATCCGTTCCGCGCCAAGTCGCCAGCGACAGCGGAACAGCCGGCGGCCAAGCCGGTGCTTCCCGGCGATCGACCGACCGTAGCGTGGAGCGACGACCAGGTCGCCGCGGCGAAGCTCGACTGCGCGAAGCTGCTGGCGGGCGTCACGCTCAACTACCAGCCGCTGCCTCCGCTCAAAGAGGGTATTTGCGGCGCTCCGGCGCCGATCCTCGTCAAGTCAATCGCCGGAGTGGCGATCGAACCGTCGGCGACCATGACCTGTGCGCTGGCGAGCGGCGTCGCCACCTGGATTAGCAAGACGGTGCAGCCGCAAGCCAAGGCGCTGCTCGGCACGCAGGTCGTAAAGCTGCACAACGCCACCTCTTACGCGTGTCGCAACCGTTATGGCGGCGAGACGACGCCGCTCAGCGAGCACGCACTCGCCAATGCGCTGGATGTGTCGGAGTTCGTGTTCGCTTCGGGCGAGACGGTGACGGTGCTGGCGAGCTGGCCGCGTATCGCCAACGCGCCGAAGCCGCCACTGCCGGGCGAGACGACGGGATCGATCGTGCCGGCCGAGGCCACAAGCCCCAAGGCGATCGAGGCCGTAGAGATCACTCAGGCCAAGGCAACCGCCTCGTCGAATCCGTTTGCCGTGTCGATCAAAGCCAAGACCAATCCCTTCGTCGTGCCGACGGCCGTTGTGAAGCCGCCTCCCCCGACGCCCCCCGCCGAAGCGGCCGCACCGCAAGCGCCGTCAGAGGCGTCGAAGGCTGAGCTCAAGAGCCGCTTCGTGAAGGCGGTACATGACGACGCCTGCCTGACCTTCGGCACAGTGCTCGGGCCGGACGCCAACGAGGCGCATAAAAACCATTTCCATTTGGACATGAAGGCGCGGCGACGTAACGCCTTCTGCGAATAGGTGCGCCGAAACGGCAAACCATGTCCGCCGAGAGGCGTTGGAGCTTTACAGCGTGGAGTGGTAGCTTGCGGCCATCTTGGATCGGTGAGCGGCGAAGCGAAGTGGCGTCCCCTAAAGACAGGACAGTCTCATTGCGGACCGAGCGGGCTAAGCGCGCCGGCGGCGGCAAGGCCGCAGCGGCCACGCCATCGGGATACCCCGCGGCGCGGCTGCGGCGGAACCGGCGCGCCGACTGGTCGCGGCGGCTGGTGCGCGAGACGACACTCACCACCGACGATCTGATCTGGCCGATCTTCCTTATCGAGGGGACCCGCGCAAGCACGCCGATCGCTTCGATGCCGGGCGTCGAGCGGCTCTCGATCGACCTCGCGGTCAAGGCGGCCGAAGATGCCGCGGCGCTGGGGTTGCCGGCGATCGCACTGTTCCCCAATACCAATGCTTCGCTACGCGACGAGCGGGCGAGCGAAGCGCTCAATCCTGGCAATCTCGTCTGCCGGGCGGTGCGCGCCATCAAGCAAGCCGTGCCGGAGATCGGCATCATTTGCGACGTGGCGCTCGATCCCTATACGAGCCACGGTCATGACGGCCTCCTGATCGACGGTGAGATCGCCAACGACGCGACGGTCGAGGTGTTGATCAACCAGGCGCTGGTGCAGGCCGAAGCCGGTTGCGACATCCTCGCGCCGTCTGACATGATGGACGGCAGGATCGGCGCGATCAGGACCGCGCTCGAGGCAAATGGCTTCGCCAACACACAGTTGCTCGCTTATGCGGCGAAATACGCCTCGGCGTTCTACGGGCCGTTTCGCGACGCCGTGGGCTCGTCGGCGACGCTGAAGGGCGACAAGCGCAGCTATCAGATGGATCCGGCAAATGGTGACGAGGCGCTGCGCGAGGTGGCCCTCGACATCGACGAGGGCGCCGACATGGTGATGGTCAAGCCGGGACTCGCCTATCTCGACATCGTCTGGCGGGTAAAGCAGGCGTTCAAGCTGCCGACCTTCGTCTATCAGGTCTCGGGCGAATATTCGATGTTGAAGGCGGCTTCAGAACGCGGCTGGCTCGACAAGGACCGTGTTATGCTGGAGAGCCTGATCGCTTTCAAGCGCGCGGGCGCCGACGCGATCTTCACCTATTTCGCGCGCGACGCGGCAAAGCTGCTGCGCGCCGGCTAGTTGGTCACCTTAACGGTCTTGAACACGACCCTGGCGTCTTTCTGCTTGTCGAAATTGTCGCCCGACAGGCCGAAGCGCCAGGAGGTCTTGGGCGCCTGACCGCGCAGCTCGCGCACCTTGGTGTCGTTGATATAGAACGTCACGCTGTTGCCGTTGGTCTTGACGCGCAGCATGTTGGCGGCGCCGGGCTCCTTCTTGATCGCGCTCGAGTCGACATTGGCGGCGATGGTGCCGAGCCATTTGCCGTCCTGTTTGCGCGCGATCCAGAACTTGCCGTTGTTGAGGATGCCGAACTGGAAATAGGTGCGGTTGTCCTCGCCCCAGAACAGCAGCCCCGCACCGAGCATCCCTTGCTCGTCGTTCGGCCACACCGTCTCGGAACAGATATCGGCATCCTTCACGGTGAAGGTGACATTCAGATTGGATTGCATGTCGTCGGGCGGAAGCTTGAAGATGAAGAGGCCGTCTTTCACCTCGATCGTCTCTTTGAGCGGCCAGCCGCCGGCATCGTCGGCGAACTTGTCCTCGAAGATCGTCTCCGTGCCGTCGCAGGCGGCATGGGCTTTCTGCCAGGCAGGGAAGGCTGCAAAAACTGCGGCTAACCCGAGCAACAACACTGGTCTTCGCATGGATGCTTCCCCGTCCGCTTGGCTTCCGCGATCCCGCGGGTGAAATTTCTAGCCTTTCGGCATGGACTCGGCAACCTATGCGGTAATCTGTCCTGC
>DATBSP010000068.1:0-6194 GCA_036559705.1 Hyphomicrobium sp. | reverse complement strand
GGACAGCGCCGCGATCGCCCAGAAATAGACCGGCGACTGGTCGCGGCAGAACATGACGATGCAGGCGACCAGCGCCAGGGCGAGGCCGATATTCAACAGATGGCGCGCCGGCAGGATGATCGGCTTTCCCGACATGCGGCCGGAAAGCTTGAGGAAGGCGATGATCGAGCCGGTGAAGGTGATGGCGCCGATGGCCGTGCCGACCGACATCTCGACCAGACTTTGCGTGTGGATCGCGCCGGGCACGCCGATGCCGAAGGCTTCCGGCGCGTAGAAAGCGGCCGCCGCCACCAACACCGCTGCCAGGCCGACCAGCGAATGGAACGCCGCGACCAGCTCCGGCATCGCCGTCATGGGGATGCGCCGGGCGATCACCGCGCCGATGCCGCCGCCGACCGCGATGCCGCCGACGATCATCGCCCAGGTCAGCGGCTGCTCGGGCGCCGCCACGGCAAGCGTGGTGAGCACGGCAATGGCCATGCCGGCCATGCCGAGATAGTTCCCCCGCCGCGAGGTCTCGGGCGACGACAGCCCGCGCAGCGCCAGGATGAACAGGACGCCGGCGACGAGATAGAGCAGCGCGACGAGGTCTGAGCTCATTTCTTTTTCTTCTGATACATGCTGAGCATGCGCTGCGTGACGAGGAAGCCGCCGAAAATATTGACGCTCGCCATGATCAGCGCGGCGAGACCGAGCAGCTTGGCGGTGAAATGACCCGAAGCGCCGATCGCTTCCGCGCCCTCGACGGCGACGGCGAGCAGCGCGCCGACCACGATCACCGAGGAGATGGCGTTGGTCACCGACATCAGCGGGGTGTGCAGCGCCGGCGTCACGCTCCACACCACGTAATAGCCGACGAAGATCGCCAGCACGAAGATCGAGAAGCGGAACACGAAGTCATGCCCGCCCTCGGGCGCCGCCGCGTCTTGCGCGTAAGCCGTGCCGAGCAGCGCCGCCTCAGCCAACACAACACCCAGGAGGAAGAGAAGCCCGAGGCCGCAACGCCGTCTGGTCATGGTTTGGCTCCCTTGCCCGGCCGTTTCGCGGCGGTTTTCTTGCCCTTTCCGTCGGCGCCCATCGCCGGCGACGCCGCTCGCGCCTTGCCGCTGCCGCCGAGTCGCTCGGCAATCATGGCGTTGACGATCTTGCCGTCCTTCGCGATCAGCGTGCCTTTGACCAGTTCGTCGTCGAAATTGATGGCGAGCGCTTTCGTGGTCTTGTCGATCAGCGGCTCGACGAAGGCTTGCAGATTGCGCGCATACAGGCTCGAGGCGTTGACCGGCACCAAACCTGGCAGATTGAGCTTGCCCATGATGCGCACGCCATTGTGCTCGACGGTCTCTCCCGGTTTGGCGAGCTCCGCATTGCCGCCGCGCTCGACCGCGAGATCGACGATGATCGAGCCGGGACGCATGCTCTCGATCATCGCCTTGGAGATCAGCTTGGGCGCCGGCCGGCCGGGGATCAGCGCGGTGGTGATGACGATGTCCTGGTTCTTCACGTGCTCGGCGACGAGCGCCGCCTGTTTCTGCTCGTAGGCGTCGGACATCTCCTTGGCGTAGCCGCCGGAGGTCTCGGCCTGCTTGAACTCCTCGTCCTCGACCGCGATGAATTTCGCGCCGAGCGAGGCGACCTGCTCCTTGACCGCCGGGCGCACGTCGGTCGCGGTGACGATGGCGCCGAGACGGCGCGCGGTGGCGATGGCCTGCAAGCCGGCGACGCCGACGCCCATGACGAACACGCGCGCGGCGGGCACCGTGCCGGCCGCCGTCATCATTAGCGGCAGCGCCCGCTCGAACGCGGCAGTCGCGTCCACCACCGCCTTGTAGCCGGCGAGGTTCGACTGCGACGACAGCACGTCCATGCTCTGCGCGCGGCTGATGCGCGGCATCAGCTCCATGGCGAACAGCGCGACGCCCGACTTGGCCAACGCGTCGAGACCCTCGGCATCGGAGAACGGGTCGAGCATGCCGATCAGCGCCGCGCCCTTCTTCATCTTGCGGGCAAGGTCCGCGCTCGGCCGCCGCACCGTGAGCACGATGTCGGCGTCCGCGACCGCATCCTGGTCCGACGCGGCGATCGTGGCACCGGCCGCTTTGTAGTCGTCGTCGGAGAAGTGCGACCTGAGCCCCGCGCCGGAGCGCAGCGTGACGCCGGCGCCCGCCTTGACGAGCTTCTTGACCGTCTCGGGCGTCAGCCCGATCCGCGGCTCGTCCTGACTTTCCGTGGGTACGCCGATCACGACCATCTAAGGCTCCAAGGCTAAAGGCTCAAAGGCTCAAGCAACGCGCCGGGCGAGAGGCTAGCGCCCGTGCGAAACGATGTCGAAGGCTAAAGGAAGCGGCGTTCTGATCACCGCTATCAGGCGGGGATTTTCCGGCGCGTCAAACCACGAAGATGTAGAGGAACGCCATCAGCGCAACCACGGCGACAATGGTCACCAGCGTGAGCTTGGTGAACAGCTTGTAGGTCTTCTGGTGCTCGGCGTAATCCATCGCCGGATGGCACTCGTTCGGGTCGATATGCATTCCGCTCCCCTCTGACGCTCATATTATTGTCTCTCCCCCGCGAAATACCACAAAGCCTGGCAGGGCCGCAATCCGGCCCGTTGCTGGGGATTTCCCTGCCATTGAGTCCGCTTGATTTGAGGGCTGTGGGTCGAGTAGGCCATCCAGGTGCGCCACACCTGAACAGGAGACCTTGATGGGTATTGCCATCACCTACTTGTGCTTGACTGCGGCGATCGTAACCGAAGTCATCGGCACCACCGCGCTCGCGGCATCCGATGGCTTTTCCAAACTCCTCCCGAGCGTCGTAGCGATCGTTTGTTTCGTCGCGGCTTTCTGGCTGCTCTCCTTTCCGCTTCGGACGATGCCGACGGGCATCGTCTACGCCATCTGGTCCGGTTTGGGGATCGTCTTGATAACAGCCGTTGCTTGGGTTTGGGCTAAGCAGGCACTGGACGCTCCAGCCCTCGTTGGCATGGCCCTCATTACGGCAGGCGTGATCGTAATGAACGTATTCTCGAAATCCGCTCTCCCTTGAGCAGAGAGCTAGCGCGCGTTTCCGGTCAGGAAGACCAAACCTGAGTAGCCGCTGCGAACCTCTCGTGCGACGATGCCAATTGCTTCCGCCTTTAAGTGTTCAGCATGCGGCGCAAACGCTTTCAGGATTGAATCGGCCGACAGTGGCAAAGCGGGGAATCGGTTTGCCTTCACGATATATCCGGCCGAATGCGCGAGGAACGCTGCTGCCAAAGCACCGCCTCGCTTTACGCAGCGGGCATAGGCGGCGCATGCGGCTCCGAACTCGTCTGGCCTCTCGGTAATGGATTCCGCACAGAAGAACATCGTCGCCGCATCCCATGTGCGTTCTGGGAGGTCGAAGATTGAGCCTCGTCTGACAATGCTTTTCTCGCGCAGGAGAGGCATCGGATCGTCAGAAAGAGGATATTCCGGCAGATATGCCTCGCGGGCGACGTTCCAGAAGTGACGCCATTGGGGGCGCATCTCTCTGCGGCGCAGTTCCGATTCCAGCCACGCAATATTGCCGTCCACGTATTCCCAGGCTGTTAGGTGCCGAGCACGAGGCAAGGCGCACAAGAATGGAATGAGACTGGGGCCGGTACCGACATCGACGACGTCCAGCTCCGCGTCGACCGGCGGCGCTTGCTTCATCGCCGCCACCGCGCAGCGGATCACGCGTTCGTCGTCGGGGTGCGGCTCGCCGTAATAGTGTTGAAAGTAGGCCTCGGGGTCGAACTGTCCCCATTGATAGTCGGCATTGCCCAGGCGCGCCTGGGGAGGCCCGTTATCAGACACGACATCCTCCAGGGCATTTCCGACCCAGGATCTCATGACTTGCACAGACAAAGCCGATTCTCAATAACTCGTCGCTTACCCCGTTGCGCCGTGCGGCAACTGGACCGGCGTTAGTGCAGAAACCGGACGCCTCGGCTGGTAACTGGCCAACAGGTCAGTCATCCGGTCGGCGTCGACCGGCCTCGAGAAGTAGTACCCCTGCAATTCAGTGCAGCCCAATTTCGTCATCATCATTGCTTCAAATTCGGTCTCAACTCCCTCAGCGACGATGTCCATGCCCAGGCCGCGCCCGATTGACACTACCGAACGCACGATGGTCCTCGAAATGTCGACCCTTGAGATTCTTCGGACAAAAGAACGATCGATCTTGATCTTGTTGAACCTGAAATTGCAGAGGTAGGCCAAACTCGAATATCCGGTTCCGAAATCATCGAGTGCAATCTTGAAGCCGATGGAGTGAAGCGCTTCCAGAATTGCATTGGTGTGGTCCGTCGCCTCTAACAGTACGCCCTCGGTTATCTCAAGGACGAACCGGCTCGGTTCAACGCCATGTGCTTTAACCAGCCTGCGCAAGGTCGTTTCGAGGTCGACGTGACGAAACTGCACCGGCGAAAGGTTCAATGCGATCTCCAGATGAGGCCAGCGCCTCGAATCCTCCATAGCATGGCTGAGCACCCATTCCCCGAGTTCAGGAAGCAGTCCCGCATTTTCCGCGATGGGAATGAAGTCCGCGGGCGACATGTCGCCATACACGGGATGGCGCCAACGCAACAGCGCCTCCAAGCCGACGATTTCACCTGAAGTGCTTGAGACGATTGGCTGATAGTTGAGGCACAGCATACCCGTCTCAATTGCCGCGCGTAGATCCAACTCAATTGCCCGGCGACGCTCAACCTGGCGAGCCATGTCTTCTGAGAAGAGTACGGCGCGGTCGCGACCTGCGTCCTTAGCCTCGTATAGCGCGATGTCGGCATGGCGCATCAATTCGTCGGCCGTGACCCCGTTGTCCGGCGCTACCGCTATTCCCAGGGAGGCGGTCACTCGAATATTCTGGCCATTGAGGGCAAACGGCGACGCAAAGGCTCGAGCAACCCGTTCCGCGAGTGCAGAGCCGGCCTCGGCCCCAGCTGGAGCACACAAAATCACAAATTCATCCCCGCCAAATCTGGCAAGGAAGTCGTTGGGCCTTAGGCAGTCCATCAAGCGCCGTGCGACGAGCTTTATCAGTTCGTCGCCGGCTTGATGGCCAAGCGTGTCATTGATGTCCTTGAAGCGATCGATGTCGAGGTACGCAGCGACGGCGCGATTGTCATGAGTCGCTAAGGCGCGACCTTGCAGGAAGCCGTCGATTTTTTCTACCATGTGCACGCGGTTCGGCAGCCCGGAAAGAGCATCGTGCTTCGCTTCGTGCCGGGCCTGCGCTTCACGCTGCCACAATTCCCTCGACGCGCGGCGGAGACGCCTCAATATGGTGTGTGACAACAAGCCAGTGGCAAGGATACCGAAAGCCACCAGTGGCAAGACGATCGTCAGCAACACTTGACCTGGCTGCCGCGTCGTCCAGTTCAGATATCCGATCGAGGTGCCGTCATCACCGACAAAGGGTTGGGACACGATGGCGCCGGTCTGTGCGGGTTTGGGAGTGAGTGAAAAATCGCTCAGGAGCAACGAACGGCCGATCTCAGAGATGAAGGTATCGTCGATATACTTGATGTCGACGAGAAGGTTAGGCGTACCTTTGAGCAGACTCGTGTTGATATTGGGCACGATGGTCATGGCAGCAACCAAGGCGGGACGGCCTGCCACGGTTACAATGTGTCCGGCCCAGCGTGCGGCCTGGCCTCCGCCGGCCAGGACACGGTAGTTACTCTGCGACTGGCTGAAGGTGTCTGGACGAGCCCGCAGGTTGGAGGCTCCGCGGCTCTGGCGAGTTTCGTCGATTACCCCCGCTACGGCCGTGCGGCGGGCCTCGAAACTGGATGGGTCTTGCCGCTTCTCACCGTAATAAGAATAGATTGGGTGGTTTTCGCCATTGAGAATGTGGACCTCATCATGGCCATAAGTCTCGGTGAGAAACATGCCGAACTCCGTATCCGCGAAGTCGAAATCAATGGCCTTGTCAGTGATTTTAGTGATGGGCTCGTCCCACCAAGCGACGGACTTTTCTTCGTTCAGCACCCGCGCGATACGATGGTTGAGAGCGTTCTCGACGAGCGTGCGTTCAGTCTCGGTTGCCGTCTCATTTGCCGACCAGCCAGCGTAGGCAATGATCGCGACGAGGACGAGGCCGAAAAAGGCGATCGCAATCCCGATGGTTCTCGTGAGGCTGCGGAGGTCTCCGCTGAAATGCTTGGTGAGATCGAGAGCGGACAA
>DATBSP010000067.1:0-38826 GCA_036559705.1 Hyphomicrobium sp. | reverse complement strand
CTGATGGACCTCTACAAACGAGAAAAGGTGAACCCGATAGCCGGTTGTCTGCCGATCCTCCTGCAGCTGCCAGTGTTCTTTGCGCTCTACAAAGTGCTCTACATCACCATCGACATGCGGCACGCGCCGTTCTTCGGCTGGATCAAGGATCTCTCGGCGCCAGACCCGACGTCGCTGTTCAACCTATTCGGTCTACTTCCCTACGATCCGAGCAGCGTGCCGGTCATCGGCCACTTCCTGATGCTCGGCGTGTGGCCGCTGGTCATGGGCATCACCATGTGGCTGCAAATGCAGCTCAATCCGCAGCAGCCCGACCCGGTGCAGCAGCAAATCTTCAACTGGATGCCGGTGCTGTTCACGTTCCTGCTGGCGTCGTTCCCCGCCGGCTTGGTGATCTACTGGGCGTGGAGCAACGTCCTGTCGCTGGCGCAGCAGTACTACATCATGAAAAAGCAGGGCGCCGAGATCCACCTCGTCGGCAACATCTCACGCAAGCTCAAGCCGGTTGCGTCGATGGCCGGGCGCGGCGCCGACGCTATCAAGCGACGGCGCGCGGGCGAGGACAAGGATAAACCCACGTAACGCGTCCACGGCCCAAAAGGCAGCGCATGAGCGAGCTCGACAAATCTATGCTCGCCGCCGGCGAGCAGCTATTCGAGCGGCGTTGGCAGCTCTTGAAAAGCGTGCCGGCGCTCGAGTTCCTGCCGCCGGCCGACCGCATCGAGGTGGCGTTCGCCGGACGCTCCAACGTCGGCAAGTCGAGCCTCATCAACGCACTCGTTCGCCAGGGGGGTCTCGCCCGTACATCAAATACGCCGGGACGCACGCAGGAGCTCAACTACTTCCGCACCGATGGCGAGCCGCTGTTTATCGTCGACATGCCGGGCTATGGCTACGCCAAGGCGCCGGTCGACAAGGTCGCCGCGTGGGGCGCGCTCGTCACCGACTATCTCAAGGGGCGCACGACGCTGGCGCGCGTATTTTTGCTGATCGACGCGCGGCACGGTCTGAAGCCGACCGATCTGCAGATTGCCGACGTTCTCGACGACGCTGCCGTCACCTATCAGGCCGTGTTGACCAAGGCCGATAAAATCAAGCCGCACGAGCTGGCCGCGGTCACTGATGATACGGCGGCGAAGCTCGGCAAGCATCCGGCGGCATTTCCACACGTCATCGTCACGTCGGCGGAAAAAGGTCTCGGCGTCGAAGAGTTGCGCGCCACCATCGCCGGCATCGTCGCCGAGCGGGCGTAGCAAAGTCTTCAACTAACCAGTAATGAGCCGCGCCACAGAATCGAAGGCGCCCTCGCCGAACTTGGCGAGCAGGCCGCCGGCTACGGCTGCAGCACCCCACCCGGCCCAGCGGCCCGCCACTTTGGCATAGTTGGTGTGTACGCGCACCGTGATCACCTGATCGGGCAGGGCCGTCTCGACCGCCAGGCCGTCAGCGCTGACTGTACGCGCCGAGATGATCAACTGCAGGCGCCGGCGCCCCTTGTCGCGTGGCGTCACATGCCAGCGCCAGCTGGCGAATTCCTCCGACGACAGCAGCATTGCCCTCTCGATCCACTGCGTCTCGGCCGACGCCGTCTCTATGAAGAAACCGCCGTCGGGCGCGCGCAGGCGCACCGACATGGCTTTCGTCACCATGACCTCGTGCTGGTATGCAGCGCCCCCGCCCTGCAGCCCTTCGGCGAGCGCCTGCACGTCGGCGCGCGCAATGCGCACCTCGATCAGCGCAGGCACGGCGACGCGCATGGAACGCGGGATGTTCTCGACGAGCTGGCCGATTTCGGTGCGCGGCGACACGGTCCGTGCGCCGGGTCGCGGCGCGGCCTGTGGCGGCGCTGATGTTCGGCCCCCAAGTGCTGGATTGAAGCGCTCGCCACCGCCCGCACCGATACCCATCGGCGCCCGACCTTCCTCCGGCCATGGAGCAAGCTGTGGCGGACCCGGGCGCGGGGGAGCGGAGGCCGGTGCCGGCATCGACGGCAACGCTGGCCCGCGCGGTGGCGGCGTCCAGCTGTGGCGCGAATCGGGCACTGGCAGCGGTGGCGGGAACGGTGCCGAGGCCGGCATCGGCGGCGGCCCGCGGTGCTCGTAGCTCCCCTCGAAGTTCGGCTGAGACTGGTGCGGCTCGTACTGAGGCTCCGCCTCTTGATAGTGGTCGGACCCCGCCGCCCGTGCTGGCTCGAACGCCGGTTCCGCCTCGGGCTCGTACGATGGTGCCGGTTCGTACTGATGATAATTGGGCGCCCCGGTGAGCTGCTCCTGGTGCGGCTCAGGCTCCAACGGCTCGGGCTCGTATGCCGGTGGCGGCAACGCGCGCTCCTGCTCGACTTGCAGCGGCTCCGCGACGTCCTCGTAGTCGCCTTCATCGTCCATCGGCACGCGGCGCGGGGCCACGCCGGTCCGCGATTGCACGCGCTCGCGCGCGCTGGCGA
Organism: Hyphomicrobium sp.; assembly: GCA_036559705.1. GTDB lineage: Bacteria > Pseudomonadota > Alphaproteobacteria > Rhizobiales > Hyphomicrobiaceae > Hyphomicrobium_A. The sequence goes on along the minus strand of DATBSP010000067.1, from coordinate 36,383 downwards.
GTATCGCCTCGGCGTCGGGTGCCGGTAGCTGGCGCTGCTCGGCGGCCGGCGCCGGCTTGCTCTGCAGCGCCCGGATGGCGCCTTCGAACGTCAAGCCCAGGGCGCTGAGCACCTGCGCCGCGGCGCTCTTGCCGTCGCCGACGATCGCCGCCAGGACGATGGCGCCGTTTATCTCGCGGCGGCGCCCGCCGCGCGCAGCGGCGGCCGCCGCTTCGAGGATGCGGCGCATGTCAGCCGCCACAGCAAACTCGACATCTGTCGCATGCGGGCGCGACGGCAGCGCGGCGAGCTGCGTCGTCACTTCACTGGTCAGCTCCTCGACGTTGACGTTGCTGGCCGCCAGCACCAGGATCGCGTCTGGGTCGTCGCACAGCGCCAACAGCATATGCTCGAGCGTAACCTCCGCGTGCCCGTGAGCACGCGCGTAGTCCGTCGCCCGCGACAGCGACGTCGCGAGGCCGGAAGACATGGCGATGCGGCTCAAGCCGTCGGCGATCATGAGCAAGCTTCTCCTGCGTGGAGGGCAGTGACAAGGGCGCGGGAACCGCGCCGGGCACGCTGAGGCTGGATAGCGCACTTCGAGCGCCGATCTAGCAGGCGAATGTGGGGGAATTCCGTTGCGGCAAGGCGGCTTGGCATCGCGGCTCTTAACGGCTTGAGCTTAAAGGCATGGGACTTGGCGGCATGGGTCTGGCGGTATAAGAGCAGGCCACCGTTGTGCAGACATGCATTGTTGTATCGTCCCGTGAGTGCCGGAACGAAAACTTAGGTCAGGAATATGAAGCCGATCACGCCGCCCCAAGGTGCTCCTGCGGCCCCCGAGCTTGATCCTTCCCCGCACGTGCAGGCGCGTATCCTGGCCGAGGCGCTCCCGCACCTCATTCGCTACGACGAGCAGACGGTCGTGATAAAATTCGGCGGCCACGCCATGGGCGATCAGGCTCTGGCCGACGCCTTCGCGCAGGACATCGTCTACCTCAAGCAGTCGGGCGTTAACCCTATTGTCGTGCACGGCGGGGGCCCGCAGATCGCCGCGATGCTCGAGAAGCTGCAGATCTCCTCCGGCTTTGTGCAGGGCCTGCGCGTCACCGACAAACCCACCGTCGAGGTGGTCGAGATGGTTCTCTCCGGCTTGATCAACAAGGACATCGTCTCTGCCATCAACCGGCAGGGCGGCAAGGCAGTGGGCATCAGTGGCAAAGATGCGAACCTGATGATCGCGCGCAAGATCACCGAGATCGCCGACCCGGAGTCGAACCTGATGCGGGCGGTCGACATCGGCTATGTGGGCGATCCCATGGAGGTCAATCCGCACATCGTCGACGTGATCTCCAAGTCGGACCTCATCCCCGTCATCGCTCCGGTCGGCATCAGCCGCGACGGCGAAACGCTCAACATCAACGCCGACACGTTCGCCAGTGCGCTCGCCGCGCGCATGCGGGCTAAGCGCCTGCTGCTGCTGACCGACGTCGAAGGCGTGCTCGACAAGGACAAGGCGCTGGTGCACCAGCTGACGATCGAGGAGGCGCGCCAGCTCATAAAGGACGGCGTCATTTCGGGGGGGATGATTCCCAAGATCGAGGGCTGCATCGAGGTCGTCGAGGCCGGCGTCGAAGCGGTCGTCATCATCGACGGCCGCGTGCCACACTGTGTGCTGCTCGAACTGTTCACCGCCCATGGCGTCGGCACACTCGTCGGGCGGGCGCGCCGCAAATCCAAGGCGCGCAGCGAATGAGCGCGCCGCGCCCCAACCAGGATCGCGGCCGGGGCGGCGCAGCACCCGCGCTGCGTTTCGATACCGATCAGTCCCGTGTCGAGCGGCGCGGCTTCGACGCTACCCGCGTGTGGGTGTTCGATCTCGACAACACGCTCTATCCTTCGGCGTGCAACCTGTTCGCCGAGGTCGATCGACGAATGGGCGCGTTCATCGCGCAGCACCTCGACCTGCCGCTGGAGCACGCGCGCTACTTGCAGAAGCGCTACTACCACGACTACGGCACCACCCTCTCGGGCCTCATCCAGCTGCACAAAATTGACCCGCACGCTTTCCTCGATTTCGTGCACGACATCGATCTTGCGCCGCTGCGCGAAGCTCCGGAATTGGCGGTGGCGTTGGCGGCGCTGCCGGGGCGCCGCATTATCTTCACCAACGGCTCGCGCCGCCATGCAGAACGGGTCGCAGAGAAGTTGGGCGTGCTGCATTTGATGGAAGACATTTGCGACATTGCCGCGTGCGAGTTCGTCGCCAAGCCCTCACCCGACGCCTTCAAGCGCATGACCGACCGGCACGGCGTCGCGCCCGCCGAAGCGGCGATGTTCGAGGACATGCCGCACAACCTCGAAGCGGCGCACGTGCTCGGCATGACGACGGTGCTCGTGCATTCGGACTACCTCGACCATCCGGCTCAGCAGCAGATGCGCAAATGGACGGAGCTGCCGGAGCATATCCATCATGCTACGGATGACCTGACCGAGTTTCTGGGTGCGCTGGCGCTGCGGCCGATGGCCTAGCAGGGCGCTCTTGATGAGCGATGTCTGATGCAGAAGCCGCTGCAAACCGCCGACCTGATTGCGCTTCTGGCGCGCGTCGCCGAGCGGGATCGCGGCGCGTTTTCAGCACTTTACGCGGCCACCTCGGCGAAACTTTACGGCGTCGTGTGGCGTATCTTGCCGAGCCAAGACCGCGCCGAGGATGTGCTGCAGGACGTTTACGTGAAAATCTGGAACCGAGCTGCGAGCTTCGATGCGGCCAAAGCCTCGCCGATCACGTGGATGGCGACCATCGCCCGCAACCGCGCCATCGACGAGGTGCGGCGCCGGGCGCCGATTTCGATCGAGGATGCGCCGCAGGCGCTCGACGTGCCGGCCGAAGGGCTCAATCCGCTCGACGCGGCACAGCAGAGCGCGGAGCTGCAAAGGTTACAGGACTGTCTGCAGGGATTGGAAGCCGAGCGGCGAGAGATCGTTCTGCTCGCCTACTACACCGGCCTCAGCCGGGACGAAATTGCCCAACGGTTCGGGCATCCCGTCGGAACGATCAAGGTTTGGCTGCACCGCAGCCTGGCGCAACTCAGAAAGTGTCTCGGTTCATGAGCGACGACGACCTGGACATGCTCGCCGCCGAGTATGCGCTCGGCACTCTCCCCGCCTCCGAGCGGGCGGCCGTCGCCTTGCGCGCGCGAGGTGAGCCTTCACTGGCAGCAGCCATAGAAGCGTGGGAGCGCCGGCTAGGGCCGCTCGCCGAGAGAGTGCCAGCGCGCGAAGTGCCGGACACGGTATGGAACGGCATCAAAGCGCGTGTCGATGCGCTTTCCGATGGCAACGTCGTCGGCATCGAGCGCCGCCTGCGCCGCTGGAAGGCCGCCGCGTTTGCCGCTTCCGCCATCGCTGCCTCGCTGCTCGCGTTCGTCGGCGTGCGTGAGTTTGCCCAGCCAAGCGCTGACAAGATGCTGGTCGCCGTGCTGCAGAAGGATGCGCAATCCCCGGCGTTCCTGGTCTCGGTCGATCTCAACAGGCGGCAGCTCACCATCCGCGCTGTTGCCGCCAAGCCCGAACCGGGCAAGAGCTACGAACTGTGGCTCGTGCATGACGAGTTGAAAACACCGCGCTCGCTCGGCCTTATCGGCGCGCAGCCCGTCACGGTGGGCCCGAAGCTTACCAAGTACGCGCCTAGCGTCATCGAGGATGCGACGCTGGCGGTGAGCCTCGAGCCGCCCGGTGGCTCTCCAACCGGCGCACCCACCGGACCCGTGCTATGGAGCGGCAAGCTTCTGCAGGCGACGCAATAAGTCGGCACCGCTGAAACCCGGCGCGAACCGCTCCGTATCTAGCCCATCGCCCCGCAACAGGGGCTGTCTAGATCGGAGGACTACCCATGCACAGTTCAATCAAGAATACCTCGGCGTTTCTCGCCGGCGTCGCTGCCGTGGCGCTCGCCTACGGCGCCGCGCTATCGACCCCGTCGTTCGCCGAAAAGACCGTGATGGTCGGCGGCGCCGAGATGTTCCCATCGAAGAATATCATCCAAAACGCCATGCACTCGCAGGATCACACCACGCTCGTTGCGGCGGTGAAGGCCGCCGGCCTCGTCGACACGCTGTCTGGCCCCGGCCCGTTCACCGTATTCGCGCCGACCAACCGCGCTTTCGAGAAGCTCCCCGACGGCACCGTCCCGGCGCTTTTGAAGCCCGAGAACAAGGGCAAGCTGACGAGCATCCTCACCTATCACGTCGTCCCGGGCACGCTGACCGAGAAGGACCTGTGGGACATGGTCGACAAGATGGGCGGCAAGGCTGAGCTGAAGACGGTCAACGGCCAGTCGCTGTGGATCAAGCGCGTCAGCGACAAGCACCTCGCCGTCTACGACCCCGAGGGTCACGCCGGCCGCATTACGATCTCCAACGTTCTGCAGTCGAACGGCGTCATCCACGTCATCGACAACGTCGTGCAGCCGAACTGAAGCACAGCTTGACGGGTGCCGGTCAGGCCCGGCGCTCGTCGACCTGCGGGACGCCACACGGGATCGACACGACTTGGAGCGCGGGACGGTTCTGTGTGGAAGAGCGTAGGAATGGGGCCGGCTAGGCGGGTCGTTTGCCACCACCCGCTTGGCCGGTCTCCTCTCCGATGATCATCGGGTGGATCAGCGCGTCGGAACCGGCTTCTCGCCACGGTAGTCGTAGAAACCGCGATGCGTCTTGCGGCCCAGCCATCCGGCTTCAACGTATTTGACGAGCAGCGGACACGGCCGATATTTCGAATCCGACAGCCCCTCGTACAGCACCTGCATCACCGACAGACAGGTATCGAGGCCGATGAAGTCGGCGAGCTCGAGCGGTCCCATCGGGTGATGCGCACCGAGCTTCATCGCCTTGTCGATCGCCTCGACCGTGCCGACGCCCTCATAGAGCGTGTAGACGGCCTCGTTGATCATCGGCAGCAGGATGCGGTTGACGATGAAGGCGGGGAAGTCCTCGCTGACAGCCACCTTCTTGTTCAGGCTTTCGACGAATGTGCGCGTCAGCGCGAACATGTCGTCGTCGGTGGCGATGCCGCGAATGAGCTCGACTAGCTCCATCAGCGGCACCGGGTTCATAAAGTGCATGCCGATGAAGTGCTCGGGCCGGTCGGTCGTCGATGCGAGGCGCGTGATCGAGATCGACGACGTGTTGGTCGCCAACATCGCGCGGTCGCTCAGCTTCGGGCAGACCTCGGCAAAGATCTTGCGCTTAATGGCCTCGTCCTCGGTCGCGGCCTCGATGATTAAGTCGCAGTCGGAGAACGCCTCAAAGCTCGGCGCGACGCTGATGCGTTTCAGGGCCGGCTTTACGTCGGCTTCCGTGATGATGCCCTTCTCGGCCTGCCGCTTGAGGTACTTCTCGATGGTGCGCACCGATTCTTCGGCAGTTTCCTTCTTGAGGTCGTTGAGAGCCACCGAATAGCCGCCAAGGGCGATGACGTGCGCAATGCCGGTGCCCATCTGGCCGGCGCCGATCACGCCGACCTTTTTGATGGCCTGGGGGGTCTTGTGCTCGACTTTCGGCTTGTCTGCCGCTTTGACCGCCACGTTCATGTCCGCCAGTCCTTCTTCCCCGAGGTCCTTGTTGTTCCGACTATTGCCCGGCCTTCTTCAGCTCCGCCTCAAGCTCCGGCAGCGCTTGAAATAGATCGGCGACGAGACCGTAGTCGGCCACCTGGAAGATGGGCGCCTCGCCGTCCTTGTTGATTGCCACGATAACCTTGGAATCCTTCATGCCGGCGAGATGCTGGATGGCGCCAGAGATGCCGACCGCCATGTAAAGATCGGGCGCGACAACCTTGCCGGTTTGGCCAACCTGCATGTCGTTGGGGACGAAGCCGGCATCGACGGCGGCTCGCGAAGCACCGAGCGCGGCACCCATGGCATCGGCGACCGGCTCGAGCAGCTTCTTGAAGTTCTCGCCCGACTGAAGGCCGCGGCCGCCGGAAATGATGATGCGCGCCGAGGCAAGCTCAGGGCGATCGGACTTCGTAAGCTCGGCTTTCTCGAAGGTCGACAGACCAGCAGCCGGCGGCACCGTGACGCTCTCGATCGCTGCTGAGCCATCCTCGGCCACCGACGGGAACGCCGAGATGCGCACCGTGATGACCTTCTTGGCTTCCGGCGACTGCACCGTCTGCATGGCGTTACCCGCGTAGATCGGCCGCTCGAACGTGTCGGCTGAGATGACCTTGGTGATGTCGGAGATCTGCATGACATCGAGAGCGGCAGCGACGCGCGGCGCCACGTTCTTGCCCGAGGTCGTCGCCGGAGCGACGAAGACGTCGTAGTTGCCAATCAGCGAAGCGATGAGCGCGGCCATCTCCTCCGCCAACCCGTGCTCCAGATGCGGGGCATCGGCGTGAAGCACCTTGCTGACGCCCGACAGCTTGGCTGCCGCGTCCGCGGCGGGCTTGCAGTTGTGGCCGGCGACGAGCACGTGAATGTCGCTGCCGAGCTGCTTGGCCGCGGCGACGGCCTTGCCGGTTGCGGCCTGCAGTGCACCGTTGGTGTGCTCGGCCAGCAGTAGAATTGCCATCAGAGCACCCCGGCTTCGGCTTTGAGCTTCTGCACGAGCTCGGCGACGCTGCCGACGCGGACGCCGGCCTTGCGGCTCGCCGGCTCGGCAATCTTCAGCACCTTGAGGCGCGGGGTGACGTCGACACCGAAGTCGTCGGGCTTCTTGGTGTCCAGCGGCTTCTTCTTCGCCTTCATGATGTTGGGAAGTGAGGGGTAGCGCGGCTCGTTGAGTCGCAGGTCGGTGGTGACCACGGCCGGCATTTTGAGGCGCACGGTCTCGAGGCCGCCGTCGACCTCGCGCGTGACGACCGCACTGCCGTTGTCGAGCGAAAGTTTGGAAGCGAACGTGCCTTGCGGCCAACCGAGGAGCGCCGCCAGCATCTGACCGGTCTGATTGCAGTCGTCGTCGATGGCCTGCTTGCCGAGAATTACGAGGTCGGGCTTCTCGGCCTCGACGATGCTCTTGATGATTTTGGCGACAGCAAGCGGCTCGACAGGCGCGTCGGCCGTCTCGACGAGGATGCCGCGGTCGGCGCCGATGGCGAGCGCGGTACGAACGGTTTCCTGCGCCTTCGCCGGGCCGATAGAAACGACGACGACCTCGGCCCCGCCGCCCTTCTCCTTGATGCGGACTGCCTCTTCGACAGCGATCTCATCGAAAGGATTCATCGACATCTTCACGTTGGCGAGATCGATGCCCGAGCCATCAGGTTTGACGCGAATTTTGACGTTGAAATCGACTACTCTTTTGACCGGCACCAGAATCTTCATGCCGTCGGCTCTCCAAGCGTTTTATGAGGTCTGCTGACATCGTGGGAGGCTGTTGTGCAGCGCGACGTGAACCCGCCGAACTGCGCGAGAAAGTCCCCAGTGGCAGGCCTTCTCTTCGTTATTCGCAAGTGCGAGATGAGAACCTACGGTCCTGACGAATGCAAGTCAATTGGGCGCCGATTAACCGTTGCCGGCCCGAACGTGCTGCCACAGCGTGCAAAAATGCGGTTTTCGCTCTCAGGCGAGGCTGGTGCCATGGTCGAACAGCGCCACGCCCGGGCGGCGCATGAAAACGATGAGCACGGCCCCGGCAATAAGCCCGCCGATGTGCGCCCACCATGCGATCGGCCCGAGATCGGGCATCGCCACCATGACGACCTGCGTTGCAACCCAGATGCCAAGCACCAAGCCCGCCGTGATGCGTAGTGGGATAACCTTGAAGGCCAGCACCCATACGTTGACGCGAGGATGCAGCATCAGATAGGCGGCAATGACGCCGGCAACAGCACCGCTCGCGCCGATGAGCGGCAAGTCGCTATCGGGAAGCATCCAAGCGTGGAACAGAGCCGCGAAGACGCCGCATGCCAGATAGAAGATGAGGAAGCGCGCGTGCCCCATGGCGTCCTCGACGTTGTCGCCAAACACCCACAGAAACAACATGTTGCCGACGAGGTGAAACACGTCGGCATGGAAGAACATGTAGGTGAAGAGCGTCGTGCGCTCGGCGATGGCAAGACCATCGTCGGCCAGCGGGTTCGGGGGTGCCAGGAATTCGCTGCCGAACAATTCGCGTGGCGTCACGCCGAAGCTCGCCACCGCCGCCTCGCTGAGACCGCCCACCTCAAGCGCGAAAACAAGCGCGTTGAGGGCGATCAGCCCGACCGTGACGTATTGAAAGGGGATCGATTTCAGCGAGTTGTCGTCGCGCAGCGGAATGAACAAGGTTGTCCTGCCGAGGTTGAGGAAGCGACTAGCGGTTCTGGCCGGGGACCCAAAGCACGTCGTTCTTACCGCAATCATTGACGTAGCGGCTGGCGACAAAAAGGAAATCCGACAGGCGATTGATATATTTCAGCGCCGCGGGGCCGACCGGCTCGCTCGGCTCTGCAGCCAACTCGACCATCAGGCGCTCGGCGCGCCGCGAGATGGTGCGCGCCATGTGCAGGGCAGCGGCAGCCGGCGACCCGCCGGGCAGCACGAACGAACGCAGCGGCTTTAGCTCCGCGTTCATCTCGTCGATTTCCTCCTCGAGCCGCTTCACCTGCCCGTCCGTCACGCGCAGCGCCTCGTGCTCGAGCTTTTGGCCGCGATCTGGCACGCACAGGTCGGCGCCGAGATCGAAGAGATCGTTTTGGATGCGCACGAGCATGGCATCGAGCTTGGGATCGGTGTCACCGAGGTGGACACGCACCATGCCGATGCTGGCGTTTGTTTCATCGACGGTGCCATAGGCAGCGATGCGCAAGTCGTGCTTAGGCACGCGCTCGCCGCTGCCGAGCGCCGTGGTGCCCTTGTCACCCGTCCGCGTGTAGATCTTGCTCAGTACGACCATGCGGGCGTTCCCGTGAAAGCTCGCTGCAGCATAGCGTAATTCGGCCGGCGCGCACCGCCAGCTACTGCCTCAGGAGTAGTTGTGGACGAGCACGAAGAGCAGGATGATGACGATCGCAAGCGCCTGCAGCCCGACGCGCCAGCGCATCAACTTCTGGCTGGTGTTCGGACTCTTGCCGCGCGAGAGGTTCCACAGGCCGAGGAATAGGACAACGACCACGGCGGCGACGGCCAGCGTGGTCAGATGGTACAGCACAGTCTCCATGATCGTTCGTTCTCCGTTCTCGCAACTCCTTAAAGCGTCGGCCGGAGGGGGGCAAACCGTATCTAAGCTATCTAGGGACGGCACGTCGCACACCGCTCGTTGACCTTGCGGAGCAACGCATTGGCAAGTCCTGGCGCGCCATAATTGCCGCAATTGAAGCCTCTGGTGGATTCACTAGCTGGCACCAAAGGGGGACAGAAGGCTGTTGGACCGGGCACAATTGGCAGCAGTGGCAAGGCTGTTCGTAGTCGCCGGCGCATTCGCCGGCGTTGCCTTGCTGGCCGGCGTGCCGACGGCGCCCGCCCTTGCGCAGGACCCCGCCAAGACCGACGACGCTAAGAAGAAGCTCGAGAGCAAGCGCAACGAGCTGCAGGACGTCCAGAAGCGTACGCAAGCGCTGGAAGGGGACGTTCAGGGATTGGCGGCCGAGCGCGAGCGGCTCAATTCGCGCCTCGTCGAGACCGCCGACCTAATCAAGAAAAGCGAAGCGCAGCTGACTACTATCGAGACCCGCCTCGGCGAGCTCGAGGAGCAGCAGCGCATCCTCAAAGGCTCGCTCAACCAGCGCAACGATCAGATCGCTAAGCTCTTGTCAGCGCTGCAGCGCATGGGCCGCAATCCGCCGCCGGTGCTGATAACGCAGCGTGAGGATGCGCTCGAGATGGTGCGCAGCGCCATGCTCCTCTCCGCAGCGTTCCCGGAGCTCGGCTCGCAGGCCAAGGCATTGACGGCGAGGCTCACCGAGCTCGTGCGCGTGATGACCGAGATCCGCAGCCAGGGTGAGCAGCTGCGCACCGAGATGACGCGGCTGAACGACGCGCGCACGCGGCTCGGCGGGTTGATGGAGGAGAAGAAGGTTACTCTCGAGGAGCGCCAGTCGGAGCTGAAGCGCATGCGCGTAGCGGCCGCCGACATCTCGCGCAATGTCAGTGATCTCAACGAATTGATCTCGCGCCTCGACCGGGCGGTCAAAGACAATACCGGGCTCGGCGCCTACGATGAGCAGCAAAAGCGGGCGGCGCCATCACCTAACATTACACCGAATTCATCTCCGCTCATTCCGCCGAACTCTCCTGCCGCCCTGCCGGAGATTTCGAAAGCGCCACCCAAAGAACCGCCTGCCATTGGGCCGCCTTCTACGTCCAAAGGGACCGACTTCGTCGAGCTTTCCCCCGGCACAGCTCTCGGTAGCCCCGGGCGCATTAAGCCTGAGATCGCTTTTTCCGATGCAAGCGGCCGTTTGCCCATGCCCGCGCAAGGGCGGCAAGTATTGGGCTTTAGTGAGAAAACCCAATTCGGTGGCCAATCGAAGGGGATTGTGCTCGAAACCCGGCAAGGTGCCCAAGTCACGTCACCTTGCGATGGTTGGATTGTTTACGCTGGTGAATTTCGTAGCTATGGCCAACTCTTGATCATCAACGCTGGCGGCGGTTATCATGTGCTACTCGCGGGCCTGTCACAGATCGATGTCCAACCTGGTCAATTCGTTCTCGCCGCCGAACCAGTCGGAACTATGAGCGGCTGGGCGCAACAGGCCCAACCCGCTGCCACGAACAACGCGCCTGTCCTTTATGTGGAATTTCGCAAGGATGGGAAGCCTATAGACCCCGACCCATGGTGGGTGGCGGGTCATCGAAAGGTGCAAGGATAATGCGCAAGACGGAATTCGCATTCTGGACGTTCCTCTTGATGACCGGCCTCGCCGGCGCCACGACGCTGCTGAACGTCACGCGAACGTATTCGGCAACCTCGGAGAATTCTGAGCTCTACCGGCAGCTCGATCTCTTCGGCGACGTGCTGGAGCGGGTTCGGTCCGATTACGTCGAGAAGCCCGACGACACCATGCTGATCGAGTCGGCCATCAACGGCATGCTCTCGGCGCTCGACCCGCACTCCTCATACCTCAGCCCGAAGAACTACCGCGACATGCAGGTGCAGACGCGCGGCGAGTTCGGCGGCCTCGGCATCGAGGTCACCATGGAGAACGGCGTCGTCAAGGTGGTCTCGCCCATCGACGATACGCCTGCCGCCAAGGCTGGCCTGCAGGCGAACGACCTGATCACCCACCTCGACGGCGAACAGATCGTCGGCCTGACGCTGGAGCAGGCGGTCGAGAAAATGCGCGGCCCGGTCAATACGCCGATCTCTCTGACCATCGTCCGCAAGGGCATCGACGATCCGTTCGACGTAAAGGTCACGCGCGACATCATCCGCATCAACGCGGTGAAGGCGCATGACGAGAAGGACGTCGCCTATATCAAGGTCACAACCTTCAACGAGCAGACGCACACCAACCTCGTGAAGGCTATCGAGAACGCCAAGAAGTCGATCGGCAAGGACCTCAAGGGTTACATCATCGACCTTCGCAACAACCCGGGTGGCCTGCTCGATCAGGCGATCGCCGTCTCCGACGACTTCCTTGAGCGTGGCGCCGTCGTCCTAACCAAGGGCCGCAACAATGAGGAAACGCAGCGCGCCCAGGCCCATCCTGGCGATCTCACCGACGGCAAGAAGGTCGTCGTGTTGATCAACGGCGGCTCGGCCTCGGCTTCCGAGATCGTCGCTGGTGCTTTGCAGGACCACAAGCGCGCTACCGTCATCGGCACGCGCTCGTTCGGCAAGGGCTCGGTGCAGACGATCATCCCACTCGGTGCCAACGGTGCCATCAGGCTGACGACGGCCCGCTACTTCACGCCGTCGAACCGCTCGATCCAGGCCAAGGGCATCGATCCGGACATCGTCATCGAGCAGGAGCTGCCGGACGAGCTGAAGAAGAAGGCTGCCGCGGCGGAAGCCTCGCGCGGCGAGGCGAGCCTGCGCGGCCACCTGCGCAATCCGGAGAACGGCAACGGCGAGGACGGCAAGGAGGTCAAGGAGACCTCCGGGTCATCGGCCTATGTGCCCAAGGAACCGGAGAAGGACGTGCAGCTGCAGTATGCCCTGTCGTTCCTGCGCGGCACGGCGACGGATGGCAAAACGGCCGGCGCCACGATCCCGGCACCGACGACCACGCCGCCTGCCGCCGACGCCAAGGAAAAGGCGAAGAACTAAGGTTCGCCTGCGCAACTGGGCCGTCTGGTTGCACCTGAGCTATAGATGGGCGCCGCTTCGGCGCCCATCTTCGTTTCCGATACCCACAACGCGCCACCCTGGGATCTCCATGAGCCGTTCGCATCCCACCCCCCGCTACCGCCCCTGCGTCGGCATCACGGTGATCAACACCAGTGGGCTCGTTTGGGTCGGGCGCCGCGCCGATGGGGCCGGCGAGGAAGAGGGGCGTGGCCAGTGGTGGCAGATGCCGCAGGGCGGCATCGACACCGGCGAGGATCCAGCCGCTGCGGCGCTACGCGAGCTGATCGAGGAGACCGGCATGCGCACGGTCAAAATCATCGGTGAAACAAGCGGTTGGCTGCGCTACGACCTGCCGCCTCACCTCATCGGCAAGGCCTGGGGCGGACGTTACGTCGGGCAGGACCAGAAGTGGTTCGCGGTCCGCTTCCTTGGCGATGAGAGCGAGATCGATATCACCCCTGCGACCGGCCACAAGCCCGAGTTCACCGAGTGGCGGTGGGTGCCGCTGACCGAGGTCGCCGACCTCATCGTGCCATTCAAGCGCGAGGTGTACGTGCAGGTGGTCGCTGCCTTCGCCGAACATGCCCGGCCATATTAGTGTCACTTCCGACGCCATAGGGACGCGAAATAAGACAAATAACGACATAGAATGGCTGGATTTTCCAGATTATCATGGGGTGTGATTCGCTTACTGATAACTGGTTAACAACCCACCGATCATGGCCTTCACCCACACCGAGACCTACTCAGCGCCGCTGCCGCTTCGCCCCTGCGTGGGCGTCGTGCTGTTCAATGCGCAAGGCTTGGTGCTGGTCGGCCGTCACCGCCCGAAGTGGGCGGCGCAGCGGGCGAGCTACGTTGGCGACGCCGTGTGGCAGTTACCGCAGGGCGGCATAGAGCCGCGCGAGCCTTCACGCGAGACCGCCTTCCGCGAGCTATGGGAAGAGACCGGTGTTCGCAACGCCGCCCTGATCGCAGAAATCCCCGGCTGGCTGACCTACGAGCTGCCGCCCGAGCTTCTCGGCATCGCACTCAAGGGTAAGTACGCCGGCCACCGGCTGCGCTGGTACGCCATGCGCTTCGAGGGCGACGATAGCGAGATCGACATCGGCCCCAAGGGCTCGATGATAAAGCCAGAGTTCGACGCTTGGCGTTGGGTGCCGCTGGCGGACGTGCCACGCCTCGCCGTCGATTTCCGTCGCCCGGTCTACGAGGAAGTGGTGCGGGAATTTGCCCGCTTTGCGCGGGTCCGCTCGGCGCCAATCGCTGCCGCCGCTGAATAGGCCCTAAGCGGTTTTTGCCTGCAGGCGCTTCAAGACGTCAATCAGCGTCTGCGCCATCATCTGCGCCTGATCGTCCTTCGCCTCGGCGGCCTGTGCCTCAGCAAGCCGCAGCTCGCTGGCGATACGCCCGCCATCGAGCTCCTCAAGCGGGACCGCACTTTGCGCCAGCACCGTCAGGCGGTCGGGATCGGCCTCGGCGACGCCCTTCTTGACGAGCAGCCGCTGGCGCCCCTGCGGCAACGTCACTTCGAGGATGCCGGGACGCAGGGTCGAGATGAACGGCGCGTGGCCGGCGAGCACGGCGAAGTCGCCCTCGGCGCCGGGAACGACAACCTGCTGCGCTTGTCCGGCAAACACGAGCCGCTCGGGAGTGACCAGCTCGAAATTGAATGTCGCTGCCATCTGCTAACCTGTTCCTGTCAGTCGTCGGCGCCGTTTTCGCTTCCCGTCTTGGCGCGCACTTCGTCGACGCTCTGCAGTTTCGCCCCGCAGAACGGGCAGAAGAAGAGCGGGTGATCGACCATGCCTGGCTCCTCGTCCTCGAGGTCGATGAGGCCTACCGACATGTAGAGCACGCCGTCGTCACCAACGGTCAGCAGCGGCTCGAACTCCTCGCCGCTCATCGCGTCCTTGAGCTCGCCGCAGCAGGAGCCGAAGCTCGTCGCTGCGCCGGGTGCGTCCACAGCCATGGCGGTTGTCCTTATCGCGGGGCCGCGAGGCCCGGTTCAGTGATCAGGCGGCTTCGGCGAGCTTCTCGGCCTTGGCCTTGGCTTCCTCGATCGTGCCGACCATGTAGAAGGCCTGCTCGGGCAGGTGATCGTACTCGCCGTTGCACAGACCCTTGAAGCCCTTGATCGTATCGGCGAGGCTGACGAGCTTGCCGGGCGAGCCGGTGAACACCTCGGCGACATGGAACGGCTGCGACAGGAAGCGCTCGATCTTGCGGGCGCGGGCGACGATAAGCTTGTCGTCCTCGGATAGCTCGTCCATGCCGAGAATGGCGATGATGTCCTGCAAGGCCTTGTAGCGCTGCAGGATCTGCTGAACCTGGCGGGCCACCTGATAGTGCTCCTCGCCGACGATGCGCGGATCAAGCATGCGCGACGTGGAATCGAGCGGGTCGACGGCCGGGTAAATGCCCTTCTCAGAGATGGCGCGGGACAAAACGGTCGTTGCGTCGAGATGCGCGAACGACGTTGCCGGCGCCGGGTCGGTCAGATCGTCGGCCGGCACGTAGATGGCCTGCACCGACGTGATCGAGCCCTTCTGCGTCGTGGTGATGCGTTCCTGCAGGGCGCCCATGTCAGTAGCGAGCGTCGGCTGATAACCGACCGCCGAAGGCATACGGCCGAGCAGCGCCGACACCTCGGAGCCCGCCTGAGTGAAGCGGAAGATGTTGTCAATGAAGAACAGCACGTCCTGGCCCTGGTCGCGGAAGTACTCGGCGACGGTGAGACCGGAGAGGGCGACGCGCATGCGCGCACCCGGCGGCTCGTTCATCTGGCCGTACACGAGGGCGCACTTGGAGCCCTTGGTCGAACCGTTGTTCTTCTTAGGGTCGAGGTTGACGTTCGATTCGATCATCTCGTGATAGAGGTCGTTGCCCTCGCGCGTGCGCTCGCCGACACCGGCGAACACCGAGTAGCCGCCGTGCGCCTTGGCGACGTTGTTGATCAGCTCCATGATGAGCACGGTCTTGCCGACGCCGGCGCCGCCGAACAGCCCGATCTTGCCGCCCTTGGCGTAGGGAGCGAGTAGATCGACGACCTTGATGCCGGTGACAAGGATCTGCGCTTCCGACGCCTGGTCGGCGAAGGTCGGAGCGGGCGCGTGGATCGGCCGCCTATCGCTCGTCTTGACGGGCCCTGCCTCGTCGACTGGCTCGCCGATCACGTTGATGATGCGGCCGAGCGTTTCATCGCCCACTGGCACGGTGATCGGACCACCGGTGTCGCGAACCTCCTGACCACGCACAAGGCCTTCTGAAGAGTCCATGGCGATGGTGCGCACGGTGTTCTCGCCGAGGTGCTGGGCAACCTCGAGTACGAGACGATTGCCTTGGTTCGTCGTCTCGAGCGCGTTGAGAATTGCCGGCAGGTTATCGTCGAACTGCACGTCGACGACGGCGCCCGTGACCTGGCGAATGCGACCAACATTGTTTGCCATTTGCGTCTCCAGCGGATGAGTTTCAGGCGACCGTCAGCGTGACGGGAATGTTCCCGCGCGTCGCCTTCGAATACGGGCAGATTTCGTGAGCGTCCTTGATCAAGGCCTCGAGCTTGTCCTTGTCGGCGCCGGGGATGGACAGCTTGATGTCAGCCTTCAGAGCGAAGCTGGTGGCATCCTTATCGAGGGTGACGGTGCAGGTGACCTTGGCGGACTGGCCATCGAGGCCGTGCTTCTTGGCGAGCAACAGTACTGCCTGACCGAAGCAGGACGACCAACCGAGAGCGAACAGCTGCTCCGGGTTGTGTCCCTCGCCGGAGCCGCCGAGGTCCTTGGGTAGTGCCATCGCGAGCGCGAGCTTGGCATCATCGAGGACGGCCCGGCCGTCCCGGCCACCTTTTGTCGTCGCTGTCGTCGTGTAGGCCATACCGGTCTCGTTACTCTAAAGGGCGTCGGCGCCAGAGATGATTTCGATGAGCTCTTTGGTGATCATGGCCTGACGTGTGCGGTTGTAGCGGAGCGTCAGCTTGTCGATCATCTCGCCGGCGTTGCGCGTCGCTGAGTCCATAGCGCTCATCTGCGCGCCGTAGAAGGACGCGACGTTCTCGAGAAGCCCGCGGAAGATCTGCGTCGAGATGTTGAGCGTGACGAGATCGCCTAGAACCTCCTCCTCGCTTGGCTCGTATTCGTGGATGGCAGCGGCGCCGGCGCTCTGCGGCTTGGCCGCGGGAATCTTGGCCGGGATGAGCTGCAGCGCGATCGGCTGCTGCTTGATCACCGATTTGAACTCCGAGAAGTAGAGCGTCGCCACGTCGAACCCGCCCGCGGCGTAAAGGGCGAGCAGCTTTTGCGCAATATCGTCGGCGTGCGCGAACGTCAGCTGGCGGATGCCGCGTAGATCGACGCGATCGACATAGTGCGAGCCAAACTCTCGCCGCATGGCGTCGGCGCCCTTGCGGCCCACCATGATCATCTTCACCGTCTTGCCCTTGGCAAGCAGCTGCTGCGCGTCGATGCGCGCCAACTTCGAGATGTTGGTGTTGAAGCCGCCGGCCAAACCACGTTCGCCAGTCATGACGATCAAGAGATGCACCTGGTCGCGGCCCGTCCCGACAAGCAGGGGCGAAGCGCCCTTGTCGGTGACGCGCGCGCCGAGGCTGGCCATCATCTGGTCCATACGATCGGCGTAGGGACGCGCAGCGGTTGCCACCTCCTGCGCGCGGCGCAGCTTCGCCGCGGCGACCATCTGCATCGCCTTGGTGATCTTGCGCGTCGCCTTCACCGAAGTGATGCGATTTCTGAGGTCTTTTAAGCTCGGCATCGGGCCGCGCCTTCCTTACTTGCCTGTCTTGCGAGCGGCGCTGGGGCCGGTTCGCTTACGCCGTGAAGCCCTTCGCGAACTTATCGAGGAAGGCGACGAGCTTCTTCTCGTTGACTTCCGTCAAAACCTTCTCGGTGCGAATGGATTCGAGGATGTCCTGGCCGTCGGTGCCCAGCAGACGCAGCAAGTCCTGCTCGAACTTCGTCACCGAGGCGACGGGAACGGCGTCGAGGTAGCCGCGCGTGCCGGCGAATATGACGGCGACCTGCTCTTCCATCTTCAGCGGCGAGAACTGCGGCTGCTTCAGCAGCTCGGTGAGACGCGCGCCGCGGGCAAGCATCTTCTGCGTCGCCGCGTCGAGATCGGAGCCGAACTGAGCGAAGGCCGCCATCTCGCGGTACTGCGCCAACTCGCCTTTGATCTTGCCAGCGACCTGTTTCATCGCCTTTGTCTGCGCCGAGGAGCCGACGCGCGACACCGACAGGCCGACGTTCACGGCCGGACGGATGCCTTGATAGAACAGATCGGTCTCGAGAAAGATCTGGCCATCGGTGATGGAGATGACGTTGGTCGGGATGTAGGCCGACACGTCGTTGGCCTGCGTCTCGATAACGGGAAGCGCCGTGAGCGAGCCGGCGCCGTGCTCTTCGTTGAGCTTCGCCGCCCGCTCCAGAAGGCGCGAGTGGAGATAGAACACGTCGCCGGGGTAGGCTTCGCGGCCCGGCGGGCGGCGCAGCAGGAGCGACATCTGGCGGTAAGCGACGGCCTGCTTGGAGAGGTCGTCATAGGCGATGACGGCGTGCATGCCGTTGTCGCGGAAGTATTCGCCCATGGTGCAGCCGGTGAACGGGGCGAGGTACTGTAGGGGAGCCGGCTCCGACGCCGTCGCGGCGACGACAATCGAATATTCGAGCGCGCCGTTCTCCTCGAGGATCTTGACGAACTGGGCGACCGTCGAGCGCTTCTGGCCGACCGCCACGTACACGCAATAGAGCTTGGCCTTCTCGTCGCCGCTGGCGTTGATCGATTTTTGATTGAGGATGGTATCGAGAATGATCGCCGTCTTGCCGGTCTGACGGTCACCGATGATCAGCTCGCGCTGGCCGCGGCCGATGGGGATCAGGGCGTCCACCGCCTTGAGGCCGGTCGCCATCGGCTCGTGCACCGATTTGCGCGGCAAGATGCCCGGCGCCTTCACGTCGACGCGCATCTTCTTGTCGAACTGGATGGGGCCCTTGCCATCGATCGGATTGCCGAGCGCGTCGACGACGCGTCCAAGCAGACCCTTACCGACGGGGACCTCGACGATGGCGCCCGTGCGCTTGACGGTGTCGCCTTCCTTGATGCCGCGGTCGTCGCCGAAGATCACGCAGCCGACGTTATCGGCTTCGAGATTGAGCGCCATGCCGCGGATGCCGCCCGGAAACTCGACCATCTCGCCTGCTTGGACGTTATCGAGACCGTAGACGCGAGCGATACCGTCACCCACCGACAGTACCTGGCCGATTTCCGAAACCTCGGCTTCCTTGCCGAAATTCTTGATCTGGTCCTTGAGGATCGAGGAGATCTCTGCGGCCCGGATTTCCATACTTGCCTCTTCCGTTAAAGCGCTTCTTGCCTCGTGCGGTGGCGCATTCGAGCGCCGGCCGGCCTTCTCGCAAAAACCGCAGGGAATACCCGCGGCCCGCTTTTCGATCAGCCGGATCCCTTCAGCACGACTTTTAGGTTCATCAGTTTCGTCCGCAGCGAGGAATCGAACATGCGGCTGCCGACCTTTACCACCAAGCCGCCGAGCAGCGAGGGGTCGACTTTGGCGTCGAGCCGCACGTCCTTTCCGTAGGACGCCTTGAGCGTCGATTTCAGCGCAGCGAGCTGCCCATCGTTGAGCAGCGTCGCCGACTGCACTTCGGCCACCATCTCGCCGCGATGCAGCGCAAGCTGCTGGCGAAAATTCTTGATCATGTCCTCGGCGGCGAACAAACGCCGATTGCGCGTCACTACCTTGAGGAAGTTGCCGGTCGTGGCGCCGATGGCCGCCCAGTCCATGACGGCGCCGAGGGCGCGCTCCTGCTCCTCGGCGGCGAACGCCGGGCTCTTCACGAGCCTGCCGAGGTCAGGGCTCGCATCGAGCATCGCCTGGAATTTGCCGAGATCCTGATTGACCGTATCGAGCTCGTTCTGCTCCCGCGCGAGCTCGAAAAGCGCCGAGGCATAGCGCCCCGAAACACCCGACGTCATATGTTTGTCCGTTGCCACTTCAAACGCTCTCGCCGGCGGCCAAGACGGGGGCTCCGGGCCAGATTGGCTGCCCCGCACCCTCCCCCGCGTTGAGGAAATTCGTTCGCACAAAGGGCGGCCGTAAGCCTCGCCGCTCCGCCAGCCTGATAGTGCGCCGGTTCTCTAACATGCACCGGCCAGGGCTTCAACGGGGGATTGGTGCCGCACCTCCCCGCCCTTATGAGGGCCGCGGGAAACCCCGGTTTTCCTGATTTTCGGACGCGAGAAGGCAGTCAGCGGGTCAGAAGGGGAACGCGACGACGGGCCGGTCGGCGTCAGGGTTCCCGCGGGTCTCGCCCTCCCGACGATGTGGACGAACATGATCTATCTCGCGCCGGAGGCCCTTGTCGGAACGGACGCTTTCGGAGGGTTGTCACAGCGCGTTCATTTCCGCGCGCCAATCATCCTCATCGCAACCTAAAAAGGCGGGGGACCATGATGCGAGGCTGGGTGGCGTTGGTAGCATTGGGTCGCTCGCGTCGGCACTGATTGTGGCGCCGAGTGTACGTGCTGAAGACGCCGAAGAGGACACCATAATTCTACGCAACTTGTCCGAACCCGAGCCGAGCGGAGATTTTTTTGGAATCCCATCAGACGATCGCTTCCGCATATCATGCAAAACGGCGCGGGACGAATACGCAAAAACGGCTGTGACGCGAACTGCTCGGACGACTGCCGCAGCATCGGAAGTGATCTCAAGCAGTGCCCGGAGCGCTACCACACGACGGAAGTGGCCTGCACGCGAACTAGCCCGTGATCATCCTTGCACCTGCCGGCTAACCAGGACCGCGGGAAACGCTTTGCGGGATTTTTGGGCGAGCAATCGATCTTGGGCAAGTGTCCGGCCTCGTACCAACCGTCTGCAGCGCGGTGCGGCAGCTGGTCGGTGGTCGGCGCCCAGTGTTATCAACGTGCGATGAAACGAACCTCAGTTATGTTCGGCGCTTTCTGGCCGCATTAAACGTCACGCCGGGCGCGAGCCAAGTGGTTGCGCCAAATGCTGCCCCGCCAATTGCCCGCCCTTTTCCGGGCCAGTTGCCCCCCGTCATTCAACTGCCCAAGCTGCAACCCGAAAAAGGCGTGGGGTCGAAATCGAATCCTACCGTCTCTCCTAGGGACCGCGATGCGCTGGCATGCGCTGCGGCGCGCGAGGAGTAATCGCAATCGGGCCTGCGACGGGAGCTGCAATGACGAGTGCCGCGCTATCGGCCACGATCTGGAGATGTGTGACGGCCCGAGGCCTGCATCAGTGAACTGCGCGAACTAGGGGGCTCGATGCCCGTCATCGCGCCGGGCAAGAGCCCGCATGCAGGAATGCCGCATTCCGCGGGCCTCCAGAGCCTCCCGAATATGAACGCAGGCTGCACGCCCCCTTCAGAACGGGTTCAGGCCAGAAAGTATTGAATGCCCCTCATCGCCGGTGAGGCGCAACCGGCCAAATGCACTGAACGACCGGGCTAAGGGGAAGACAAATGACCATTTCGCGTAAGCTGACCTCGATAACCGCCGCCATGGCGCTCGCCGTGGCGAGCCTCGGCACCCTAACCACCTCGGCCAGCGCCGGCGGCTATCGCGGCGACGGCTACGGCGGCGGGCACTACTCGCGCGGCTACGATCGCCACGACGGTTATCGCGGTGACCACTACCGCGGCGGCCGCGACCGCTACTACGTCCGCCACTACAAGAAGAACAACACGGGCAAGTACATCGCCATCGGCGCCGCCGCCCTGATGCTTGGCATCATCGCTTCGGAGGCTTCGCGCCGCTAACCGCTGCGGATCTGCCTCGCGCGCTCCCCCCGCCCGCCTTCGGCAGAACGCATCGGAATTTCGACTGTGCGCTCCCACCCTCGCGCCAGTCCGGGCCGGACCTTCCCCCCAGGTCCGGCCCATTTTATTTGGCCGCCCGGCGCGACCCGTTCATAAGAAGCTGTAGGGGTCGATGTCGACGGTGAGCCTCAGGTCGCCCTTTAGCGGCGGTATTTCGCTCAGCCACGCCCGCAGATAGGCCTGCACGTCGATCTCGCGCGGGGCTTTGACGAGCAAGCGCCAGCGATGCCGCCCGCGGATGACGGCGAGCGGCGCTTCGGCCGGCCCCAGCACCTCGATTTTGTCCGACCGCGGGGCCCGATGGGCGATGTCGCGGGCAACGAGTTGCGCCGTCTCCTTGTCGCGCGCGGCGACGACTAGGGCGACGAGCCGCCCGAACGGCGGCAGCAGGCCCTTGCGGCGATTGGCAATTTCCCGCTCGAGGAAGGCCTCGCGGTCGCCGGAGATAATGGCCTCCATCACCGGGTGATCGGGCATGTGCGTTTGCACGTAGCCGCGACCCAGTGCCAGCGCGCGGCCGGCGCGGCCCGTTACCTGATGTAGCAACTGGAACGTGCGCTCGCCGGCGCGCGGGTCGGCGCCTTGGGCCAAGCCAAGATCGCCGTCGACGATGCCCACGGTCGCGAGGTTGGGGAAGTGGTGGCCCTTGGCGACCATTTGCGTGCCGATGACGATGTCGATGCCGCCCGCCTCAATGTTGCGGATCATATCGCGCATTTCGGTGAGACCGGGCACCAGGTCGGACGACAGCAGTGCGACGCGTGCCTCTGGGAAGCGTTCCGCCACCTCCTCGGCGACGCGCTCGACCCCCGGTCCGCAGGCAACGAGCGACCCTGGCTCAGCGCACTTGGGGCACTTCTCCGGCAGCGGAATGGAGAACCCGCAGTGGTGGCAGTGCAGCTTGCCGCGAAAACGGTGCTCGACCAGCCAAGCCGTGCACTGCGGGCATTCGATGCGATGCCCACACGAGCGGCACAGCGTCAGGGGCGCGTAGCCGCGCCGGTTGAGGAACAAGAGCGTCTGCTGGCCGTCGCCCAGCGTCTTGGCCACCGCTTCGACCAGCGGCGGCGCCAGCCACCTGCCCTTGTCCGGCGGAGTTTGGCGCAGATCAATGGCGGTCACATCGGGGAGCGATGCCCCCGAGAAGCGCCCCGGGAGGATGACGTGGCGATAGCGCCCGGTGCGCGCATTGACGTGCGTTTCGATCGACGGTGTCGCCGAAGCGAGGATCACCGGGAAGCCGCCGAGATTGCCGCGCAGCACGGCCATGTCGCGCGCCTGGTAGTGCACCCGGTCGTCCTGCTTGAAGCCGGCGTCGTGCTCCTCGTCGACGATGATAAGGCCGAGATCGGAGAACGGTAGGAACAACGCCGAGCGCGCCCCGACGACGACGCGCGCTGCGCCGGTGGCCGTCTGTTTCCACACGCGGCCGCGCTCTGGACCCGACAGGGCCGAGTGCCATTCGACAGGCTGGCAGGCGAAGCGCGCCTCGAAGCGGCGCATAAACTGATCGGTGAGCGCGATCTCCGGCAGCATGATCAGCGCCTGATGGCCGCGCTCCAGCGTGCGCGCCACCGCCTCAAAGTAGACCTCCGTCTTGCCGGACCCGGTGACGCCGTCGAGCAGCGTCGTCGAGAAGTTCGCGCCATCAACCGCGGAGCGCAGCGCGTGCACGGCGGCGGCCTGCTCGGTCTCGAACTCGGTGACACGATAGTGCGGGTCGGGCAGCGGCGGGCGCTTGTCGGGGATCGCCACCTCGACGAGATTGCCGGAAGCGACGAGGCCGTCGACGACACCTGACGAACACTCGGCAGCAAGCGCCAGCGCCGCTTTGGCGCGGATGGCGCCGTCGCCGGCGATCTCGAGCGCCCGCTTGCGCGCCGGCGTCATGCGTGGCGGCTCGGGCGCGCCTTCGACCAGCGTCACGCCGAAACGCGGCTTTGTCGGCTCGAAGGCGGCCCGGGCGCTCATCATCATGCGCACGGTCATGCCGAGCGGCGCCAGCGTGTAGCGCGCGATCCACTCGGCAAAGCGCAGCGTGATCTCCGGCAGCGGCGGGACGTCGAGGCGCGCGGTAATGGTTTTCAGCTTCTTGCGGTCGACGGGCTTGCCGGTTTCGCCGACCGGTTTGTCCCACACGACACCAATGCGGCTTTGCGGCCCGAACGGCACCAGCACGAAGCAGCCCGGTTCGACCTCGAGACCCTCAGGCACGATGTAGTCGTAGGTCTGGTCGAGTGCGACGGCGAGCACAACCGGCGCCAGCTGCGTGCCGGCACGCGCTTCGCTCTCCAGCGGCTCGAACAGGCTATGCATCGGCGCGAGACTACTCCTTAAGCGAACGCAACGAATCGAATGCTGAGCCTAGGCGTTGGGGGCGGCGAGCCCAAGGCGGCGCCGGCGGCAGTCGTCCACGCCATTGATCGGCGCGCGGCAGCGACGATATTCCTTGCCGATACCACAGATTAACCGGGGATCGAGGGCCGCCCCGCTATGGTGGCGCGGCCGCAAAGCTCCACAGCCCCACCCCGAGGGACGCGTTGCCCCATGGAATATAAGGACTACTACAAGATCCTTGGCGTCGAGCGCGACGCCACGCAGGACGATATCAAGCGTGCCTATCGCAAGCTGGCGCGCACCTATCATCCCGACGTGAATAAGGAGGCCGGTGCTGAAGCGAAGTTCAAGGACGCCGGTGAAGCCTACGAGGTTCTGAAGGACCCGG
This sequence comes from Hyphomicrobium sp., assembly GCA_036559705.1. Classification (GTDB taxonomy): domain Bacteria; phylum Pseudomonadota; class Alphaproteobacteria; order Rhizobiales; family Hyphomicrobiaceae; genus Hyphomicrobium_A. Next base: position 12,585 of record DATBSP010000067.1, on the reverse strand, counting down.
AGAAGCGCGCCGCCTACAACGAGCTCGGCGCCAACTGGAAGCAGGGGCAGGACTTCCGTCCGCCGCCAAATTGGGACCAGGGCTTCGAGTTCTCGGGCGGCGGCTACACCAACGCCGACTCGGCACAATTCAGCGACTTTTTCGAAGGCCTGTTCGGCCAGGCGCGGGCGGCCGGAGGCAGGGGCGGCTTTTCTCGTCGCGAGTTTCGGGCCCAGGGCGAGGACCACCACGCCAAGGTCGTCATCGACCTGCGCGACGCCTACACCGGCGCCAAGCGCTCGATCACTTTGCGCGTGCCCGAGGTCGACGACAGCGGCCACGTGATGGTCAAGGACCGCACGCTCAACGTCACCATTCCGAAGGGCGTGCGCGAAGGTCAGCACATCCGGCTGGCCGGCCAGGGCTCGCCTGGCATCGGCAAGGGGCAGCCCGGCGACCTCTACCTCGAGGTGGCGTTTGCCCCAGACCCGCTGTTTAAGGTCGAAGGCAAGGATGTTTATCTCGACCTGCCCGTGACGCCGTGGGAAGCGGCGCTCGGCGCCAGCGTCAAGGCCCCGACACCGGAAGGCGCCGTGATGCTCAAGATCCCGCCGAACACCACCAAGAGCCGCACCATGCGCCTCAGGGGCAAAGGTATCCCCGGCAGCCCGCCGGGCGACATGCATGCCGTGCTGAAAATCGAACTGCCACCGGCGAATACGGATAAGGCGAAGGAAATCTACCAGCAGATGGAGCGCGAGCTGCCGTTCAACCCGCGCGCCGGCATGGGAGTGTAGAGCGATGCCAGCAAATAATCCCAATCAATCCGTCATCCTCGATGAAGCCGAGGAGATCACCCTTGCAGATCTTTCGCGTACCTGCCGCGTCCACGCCGAGTGGGTCATGGAGCTGGTCGAGGAAGGTGTTATCGAGCCGCGCGGACCCGGTCGTCCGCAATGGCGCTTTGCCGCGACAACGGTGGTGCGCGTCGAGAAGGCGCGCCGGCTGCAGGACGACCTCGGCGTAAACCTGCCGGGCGTTGCGCTCACGTTGCAGCTGCTCGACCGCATCGACGCGCTTGAATCTCGGCTGCGGTCGCACTCTCCGCGGTCGGAACCGGACGACGCCGATTAACGGCTTGCGGCATAGAATCGGCTAGCTTCGCTTCGATGCCCGACGAAGCCGCCGAACTTGAGCTACCGCTGGGCGCCGACCTGGAGCGCGCCGTCGCTGCCTGGCTGGCGCACCTGCGCCACGAGCGCGGCCACGCGGAGAAGACGCTCGAAGCCTACGCGCGTGACGTCCGCCAGTTCCTCGGCTTCATCGCAACGCAGCTTGGCTACCCGCCCTGCCTTGCCGACCTCGCCCGTCTCGATCTGAAGTCCTTTCGCGGCTTTCTCGCCGCGCGCCGCCGTGCCGGTGCCGTCAGCCGTTCGCTGGCCCGTTCCCTTTCGGCCCTACGCCAGCTGTTCCGCTGGCTGGAAGCTCAGAAGCTCGTCGACAACCGCGCCATCCTGCAGCTCGCCATGCCGAGGGTGCCGCATTCGGTGCCCAAGCCCCTAACCGTGGGCAAGGCGGCCGGCGTCGTCGATCCGGGTCCCGGCGCCGAGCTCGACTGGGTCCTCGCGCGCGATGCAGCCGTGCTGTTGTTGCTCTACGGTTCCGGTCTGCGCATCGCCGAGGCGCTAAGCATCAAGACGAAGGACGCGCCGACGCCCGATCGCGACGTGCTGCGCATCAAAGGCAAGGGCGGCAAGGAACGGCTGGTGCCGGTGCTCCCCGTGGTGCGCGAGGCTATCGCCCGTTACGTGAAACTCTGCCCCTATCCGCTGGAGCCGGACGAGCCGCTGTTTCGCGGCGCCAAGGGCGGCCCGCTGTCGCCGCGCCTTATCCAGCTCGCCATGGAGCGCCTGCGCGATGCCCTCGACTTGCCGCCAACGGCCACGCCGCACGCCCTGCGCCATTCGTTCGCCACGCATCTGCTGTCGGCCGGTGGCGACCTGCGGCAGATCCAGGAGCTGCTCGGCCACGCCTCCCTGTCGACCACCCAAGCCTACACCGAAGTCGACCGCGATAGGCTGCTGGCCGTCTATGACGCAGCCCACCCGCGTTCCTAGGCGCCCTGCGAAATCAATCGCTTAGCAAAACTCCCGGAAACCTTGACGTAATTTTGCCTCTTTTTTTCCGCCGGTCGCCGTTAAAAGACGCACCAATCCCACGTCGTACCGGAGTTGAGAAGTCGCATGAGTTTCCGTCTGCCTTTGACCATCGCCGCTCTGGCCATCGCCGCCCTTCCACAAGCTGGCGCCACTGCCGCCGAGAAGGACGCCGCCCCCGACAAGTGCCGCGGCATCGACATGTTGACCGAGACGGCCGCCAAGGACCCGCAGACCTATGCCCGCATCATGGCGGAGTCGGCGGCGACCAAGAACGCCGGCGCCATCCTGTGGAAGATCGAGAAGGAAGGCCGCCCGGCGTCCTACCTATTCGGCACCGTTCATCTCACCGACGAGCGCGTCACCAACCTATCGCCTGCCGTCCAGGCGGCTCTCAACCAGGTGAAGGTGGTTGCGCTCGAGGTTTCCGATCTGTCGGAGAACGCCACCGCGTCGGTCATCGCCCAATCGGCCCCACTGGTCATGTTCACCGACGGCCGCCGCCTCGACACCCTGTTGACCAACACCGAGTACGACGCCGTCAAGTCCATCATCGGCCGCTCCGGCATGCCGGTCGATCTCGCTGCGCTGTTCAAGCCTTGGATCGTCACCATGATCCTCTCCGTCTCGGACTGCGAACGCACCAAGGTGCAGCAGGGCGCCCGCGTCCTTGACATGAAGATCGCCGAAATCGGCAAGGCGCGCGGGCTGGAGGTCGTCGGGCTGGAGACCATTCCGGCGCAATTCGAAGCACTCGCCGCCGTCCCCGAGCAGCAGCAGCTCGACATGCTGCGCGCCAGCCTGAAATTCGCCGACCGCACCGACGACCTCATGGAGACGCTGGTGCAGCTCTATCTGGGCCGCAAGATCACAGCCGCGATGCCCTTCCAGATCGCGCTCGCCAAAGAGGCCGGCGTCAGCGACCAGGCGTTCGCCGGGTTTCAGCAGAAGCTGCTGGTCGAGCGCAACGAGAAGATGAGCGCCGTTGCCGAGCCTTTGCTCGACGCGGGCGGCGTGTTCATCGCCGTCGGCGCGCTGCATCTGCCGGGGGAAAACGGGCTCGTCGCGCTGCTGCGCCAGGCGGGCTACAGCGTCTCCCCGCTCGAGTAGCGCACTCACATGTGGATCGCGCGCTTGTCGACGGCGAGCGCGGCTTCCTTCACCGCCTCGGTGAGCGTCGGATGGGCGTGGCAGGTGCGCGCCAGGTCCTCGGCCGCGCCGCCGAACTCCATCAGCACTGCGGGCTCGGCGATCATCTCTGACGCGTTGGCGCCGATGATATGCACGCCGAGCACACGGTCGGTGTCCGCATCGGCGATGATCTTCACGAAGCCGTCGGTGACGTGATTGGCCTTGGCGCGGCCGTTTGCAGTGAAGGGGAACTTGCCGACCTTGTAGGCGGCGCCGGACTCCTTCAAGTCCTCTTCCGACTTGCCGACACTCGCCACCTCGGGCGACGTGTAGATGACATTGGGAATGACGTCGTAGTTGACATGCCCCGCCTGTCCGGCGAGCAGCTCCGCAATGGCGACGCCCTCGTCCTCGGCCTTGTGCGCCAGCATCGGCCCGTCGATCACGTCGCCGATGGCGTAGATGCCAGGCACGCTCGATTGATAGTGCGCATCGACGACGACGCGACCGCGGTTGTCGAGCTTCACGCCCGCCTCCGCCAACCCCAACCCCTCGGTGAACGGCACGCGGCCGATGGCGACGAGCACGACATCCGTTTCGAGCGTCTCGGCCGTGCCGCCCTTCGACGGCTCGATAGTCACTCGCAGCGCGGCGCCATTCTTGGCAACACCCGTCACCTTGTGACCGAGCTTGAAAGTCATGCCCTGCTTGGCAAGGATGCGCTGCAGCTGCCGCGCCACCTCGCCGTCGGTGCCCGGCAAAACGCGGTCGAGATACTCGACGACCGTCACCTCGGCGCCGAGCCGCCGCCATACCGACCCGAGCTCCAGTCCGATAACACCGGCGCCGATGACCAGCATGCGTTTGGGCACCTTCGGTAGCGACAGCGCCCCGGTGGAGGATACGATGGCCGTTTCGTCGATCTCGATCCCCGGCAGCTGGGCAACTCCCGAGCCCGTGGCGATAACGATCGCCTTCGCCGCGATGTCCTGCTTCTCGCCGTTGATAAACGTCACCTCGACGACGCCCGGCGCCTTGATGCGCCCTGAGCCGTGGAAATGATCGACCTTGTTCTTGCGCAGCAGGAAGGCGACGCCGTCCGTGTTGCCCTTCACGCCCTCGTCCTTGAAGGTGAGCATCTTTTGCAGGTCGAGCTTCGGCTTAACGTCGATGCCCATGACGCCGAAGTGGTTGCCCGCCGCCTCGTACAGCTCGGACGCGTGCAACAGCGCCTTGGAGGGAATGCAGCCGACGTTGAGGCAGGTCCCCCCGAACGTTGCGCGCTTCTCGACCATGGCGACCTTCAGCCCAAGCTGGCTGGCGCGGATGGCACAAACGTAGCCGCCGGGCCCAGCGCCGATGACAATCAGATCGAAAGCCGCCACAGCCTTATCTCCGTTCATATTCCGAGGGGGAGCGGCGCACCGAACGCCCAGACGTAGCCATATGGGTCGCGAATGCGGCCGTAGCGCATTACCCAGAACGTGTCGGACGCCGGCATGGTGACGGTGGCCCCCGCAGCGACCGCGCGCGCGATAGCTCCGTCCACCTCGAGCGGCGTCTGCAAATTAATCTGCACCGCAATGCTGCCCTTCGCATCCGACGGACGCGGAGCGACATCGGTGATGTAGTCGGGGAAGTAGTCCGACAGCATGAAGTGGCCGCCGAATGCCGTCAGCGCCGCATGCTGCAGGCGCCCGCCGTCCGGTGTCAGTTCTTTGTAGGCAACCTTGGCGCCGAACGCCTTCTCATAGAAGGCGATGGCCTCGAGCCCGTTCTCTACCGTCAAGTAGACTTCGATCGACGCAGTAATGTCTTCCTCCGCCATGCTGCATGCTCCCATGCCATGAGGGCTCAGAGCTCCAGAAGAAACCGCTGCGGATCTTCGAGGCATTCTTTGACGCGAACAAGAAAGGCCACCGCCTCCTTGCCGTCGACGATGCGGTGGTCGTAGCTCAAGGCAAGATACATCATCGGCCGCGCCACTACCTGGCCATCGCGCACCACCGGCCGCTCCTCAATGCGGTGCATGCCAAGAATGCCCGACTGCGGGGCATTGAGGATCGGGGTCGACATCAGCGAGCCGTAGACGCCGCCGTTGGTGATGGTGAAGGTGCCGCCCTGCATGTCTTCGATACCGAGCTTGCCGTCGCGGGCGCGCTTGCCGAAGTCGGTGACCTGCGTTTCGATCTCGGCGAGGCTCATGCGATCGGCTTCGCGCACCACCGGCACGACGAGGCCGCGATCGGTGCCGACAGCAACACCGATGTGGTAGTAATTCTTGTAGACGATCTCGTCGCCGTCGATTTCGGCGTTGACCGCTGGAACCTCCTTCAACGCCTGCAGGCAGGCCTTCACGAAGAAGCCCATGAAGCCGAGCTTCACGCCGTGGCGCTTCTCGAACAGCTCCTTGTATTCGTTACGCATCTTCATCACCGCGCTCATGTCGACGTCGTTGAACGTCGTCAGGATCGCCGCGGTGTTCTGCGCGTCCTTGAGGCGCTGCGCGATGGTCTGGCGCAGCCGCGTCATGCGTACGCGCTCCTCGCGCGCCGCGTCGTTGGGAGCCGATGGAACGCGCAACTGCTGCATCGGGACGGGCACCGGGGCAAGACCGCGTGCCGGCGACGATGCCGCGGAAGGCCGCGCCCGCGGTGTCGGGGCGGGCTCCGCAGCGTCAGGCTCGAACGCCCTCGGCTTTGCCGCGGGGACGTCCTCTTTGAGGATCTGACCGCGCTTACCGGAGCCGGCCACGTCCTGCGCGTCGATGCCGGCTTCGGCGAGCTTCTTGCGCGCCGAGGGGCTCGGCGGCATCTCCCCTTTGTCGCCTTTCTCGGCAACCGGCGCCAGCTTGGGCGCCGCCGGCTTCTCCGCCTTCGCCTGTACGGCAGCTCTGCCGTTGCTGATGGCGCCGAGCAGCGCGCCGACGGCAACCGTCTGGCCTTCCACGACCTTGATCTCGTCCAGCACGCCGGAAATGGGTGCCGGAACCTCGACCGTCACTTTATCCGTCTCGAGCTCGACCAGCGGCTCATCGGCGTTGACCGCGTCACCGGACTTCTTGAACCACTTGCCGACGATCGCCTCGGTGATGCTCTCGCCCAGGGTCGGCACGCGAATTTCGGTCGCCATCTCTAATCTCACTTCCCCGCGAAGATCATCCCTCGTCACTGCCGAATAACAGCTAGCTAGCTAGCTCCACCCGTAAGTGCCGCCTCGACCAGCGACTTCTGCTCGTAGAGGTGCTTCGACAATTGACCCGTAGCCGTCGAGGCCGACGCCGGGCGCCCAGCGTAGGATGGACGCTTGTGCGTGGCGTCGATGCGCTCGAGCACCCAAGTCAGGTTCGGCTCGATGAAGCTCCAGGAGCCCATGTTCTTGGGCTCCTCCTGACACCAGACGATCTCGGCATGCCGAAAGCGGCCGAGCTCGTGCATCAGTGCACGCGCCGGGAACGGATAGATCTGCTCGACACGCAAGAGATAGACGTTGTCGATGCCGGCGGCCTCACGCGCATCGTATAGGTCGTAGTAGACCTTGCCGCTGCAGAGTACGACGCGTTGGATCCTCTCGTCGGGGACGAGCTTGATCTTCTCATCCGGCTTGTGCTCGGCGTCATCCCACAGCAGGCGATGGAACGTGGTGCCAGGCCCCATCTCGTCGAGACGCGAGACGACGCGCTTGTGGCGCAGCAGCGACTTCGGTGTCATCAGGATAAGCGGCTTGCGGAACTTGCGGTGCAGTTGCCGGCGCAGGATGTGGAAGTAGTTGGCGGGCGTCGTGACGTTTGCCACCTGCCAATTGTCCTCGGCGCACAATTGCAGAAAGCGCTCGAGCCGCGCCGATGAATGCTCCGGGCCCTGGCCCTCGTAGCCGTGCGGCAGCAGGCACACCAGGCCTGACATGCGCAGCCACTTGCGCTCGCCCGAAGAGATGAACTGATCGAACACGACCTGCGCGCCGTTGGCGAAGTCGCCGAACTGCGCCTCCCACAGGACGAGCGCGTTCGGCTCGGCGAGGGAATAGCCGTACTCGAAGCCGAGCACCGCTTCCTCGGACAGCATCGAGTTGATAACCTCGAACCTCGCCTGGTCGTTGGCCACGTGCTTCAGGGGCGTCCAGCGGCGCTCGGTCTCTTGATCGATGAGCACCGCATGGCGCTGCGAGAATGTACCGCGTTCGCTGTCTTGCCCCGAGAGCCGCACCGGAAAGCCTTCGGCGAGCAGCGCTCCGATCGACAGTTGCTCGGCCATCGCCCAGTCGATCCCGTTGCCGCTATCGACCATCTCGCGCCGGCGCTCGAGCAACCTGCGCACCACCTTGTGCGCGTTGAAGTCGGGCGGGATGCTGCTGGTGCGCCGGCCGATGGTCTGCAGCCGTTCGATCGCCACACCTGTCTCGCCGCGGCGCGCATCGTCTTCCGCAAGGCCCATGCCCGCCCAGCGTCCATCGAGCCAGTCCGCCTTGTTCGGACGGAAGCCATCTGCCGTTGCGAACTCCTCCTCGAGATGCGACTTGAAGCTCGACTGCATGCGCTGGCTCTCTTCCAGCGGCACCACGCCTTCCTCGGCCAAGCGCTTTGAGTAGAGGTCGATCACGGTCGGATGCGACTTAATCGTCTTGTACATCAGCGGCTGCGTGAACATCGGCTCATCAGCCTCGTTGTGGCCGTAGCGCCGGTAGCAGAACATGTCGATGACGACCGGCTTCTGGAACTTCTGCCGAAACTCGGCGGCGATCTTGGCGACGTGCACCACCGCTTCCGGGTTGTCGCCGTTCACGTGAAAGATCGGCGCTTCGATCATGCGCGCGACGTCCGAGCAGTAAGGCGAGGAGCGCGAGTGGCGCGGGTTGGTCGTGAAGCCGATCTGATTGTTGATGATGAAGTGGATCGAGCCGCCCGTGCGGTGACCCTTGAGGCCAGACAGGCCGAAGCACTCGGCCACGACACCCTGGCCGGCGAACGCCGCGTCCCCGTGAATGAGCAGCGGCAGCACCGGGGTGCGCTCGCCGGCAGCGCAGCCACGCTGGTCCTGCTTGGCGCGCACCTTGCCGAGAACCACCGGATCGACGATTTCCAGGTGCGAGGGGTTGGCGGTCAGTGACAAGTGCACGTTGTTGCCGTCGAAGGAGCGATCGGACGAGGCGCCGAGGTGATATTTCACGTCGCCCGAGCCTTCGACGTCGTCAGGCTTGAACGAGCCGCCCTTGAACTCGTGGAAGATCGCCCGGTGCGGCTTCGCCATGACGCTGGCGAGCACGTTGAGGCGCCCGCGATGCGCCATGCCCACGATGATCTCTTTGACGCCGAGCTGGCCACCGCGCTTGATGATCTGCTCCAGCGCCGGGACGATTGCCTCGGCGCCGTCGAGGCCGAAGCGCTTGGTGCCGGTGTATTTCACCTCGCAGAATTTCTCGAACGTCTCCGTCTCGATCAGCTTGTTGAGGATGGCGCGGCGCCCTTCCGGCGTGAAGCGGATCTCTTTTTCCTCGCCCTCGATGCGATCCTGGATCCAGGCCTTCTGCGTTGGGCTGGTGATGTGCATGAACTGCACGCCGATGTGCCGGCAGTAGGTGCGGCGCAAGATGCGCAGGATCTGGCGCATGGTCGCGGTTTCCAGGCCGAACACGCGGTCGATGAAGATCGGGCGGTCGAGGTCGGCGTCGGTGAAACCGTAGGTTTCGGGCTTCAGCTCGCGGTGCACCTTGCGGTCGGCCAAGCCGAGGGGGTCGAGGTCGGCGGCAAGATGGCCCATGACGCGATAGGCGCGGATCAGCATCAGGGCGCGGATCGAATCCTGCGTCGCCCGCAGCGAGGCGGCCGGCGTCATCTCGTAGCCGAGCGCCTGCGACTTGGCCTGCAGATTGGAGCGGATCGTGCGCTCGCTGGCCTCGTAGTCGCCGGTCAGCGCCGCGACGAGCTCGCTGTTGTCGAGCAGCTCCGGCGGACGCAAGCCCCACGAGGGTCCGCGCTCACCGTTGCGGCTGCCGCCCCGCTCCTCGTTCAGGCTCTCGAAGAAATGCCGCCACTCGTCGGAGACCGAGCCCGGGTTGCGCTCGTACTCGGCCTGCATGTCCTCGACATAGGCCGCGTTGGACGCGCCTAGAAAGGAGGTACGCAGGAAAGCTTCATTGAGCGGATTGCGAGTCATGGCTGGGTCTCAACGAGAGAATGTGCGGCGCCGAGCTGAGATCAAATGCCGAGGCGAGGGTTGGTCGCGGGAAATCCAGTGTGCAGTGCAGCATACGCCTAGTCGGCCAGTTTGGCATGCTTAGTTTGCGGTTTCTTGGCTACCCCTTGAGCACGCCCATGAGAGTTGTTCCGAGCGCCGCGGGGCTTGAGGCAATTGCGATGCCGGCAGACTTCATGGCCTCCAACTTGTCTTCGGCCTTGCCTTTTCCGCCGGAAATGATGGCGCCGGCATGGCCCATGCGGCGGCCTGGCGGCGCCGTGGCACCGGCGATGAATCCGGCCATCGGCTTGCGGCGCCCTTTGCGCGCCTCGCCTTTGATGAACTCGGCGGCTTCCTCCTCGGCGGACCCGCCGATCTCACCGATCATAATGATCGAGTCGGTCACTGGGTCGGCGAGGAAGAGGTCGAGAACCTCGATGAACTCCAGGCCTTTGACGGGATCGCCGCCGATGCCGACGGCGGTCGACTGGCCAAGTCCGGTGTCAGACGTCTGCTTCACGGCCTCATACGTAAGCGTGCCCGAGCGCGAGACAATGCCGACGCGCCCAGGTTGAAAGATGTTGCCCGGCATGATGCCGATCTTGCACTCGTTCGGCGTCAGCACGCCGGGACAGTTAGGTCCCAGCAGCCGCGAGCCGGAGCCTTCGAGCGCTCGCTTCACCTTCACCATGTCGAGTACCGGGATGCCCTCAGTGATGGCGACGATGAATGGGAAACCGGCGTCGATCGCCTCGAGAATGGCGTCGGCGGCGAACGGCGGCGGCACATAGATGGATGTTGCGTCGGCGCCGGTCGCTTCGCGCGCCTCGGCCACCGTATCGAACAACGGCACATCGGCCAGCTCCTCGTCGGGGTGTTTGGTGCCGCCCTTGCCAGGCGTCACGCCGCCGACGATCTTGGTGCCGTACGCCTTCGCCTGCTTGGTGTGGAAGGTGCCCTGGGCGCCGGTGATGCCCTGGCAAACAACCTTCGTCGATTGGTCTACGAGAATTGCCATGTCGCCGCCCCTGCGACCGAGCCTGAGTGCCGCGCGCTACTCTAGAAGCCTTTTTTGCACCGCATCAAGACAGACGTTGGGGGTCCGGCGAAATGTGCCGCACGCTCGAGACGCCGCCGCTTCCTTCCACGATGCGGACGCTCACGCAGCCGCCTTCACCGCCGCGGTGATCTTCTCGGCGGCGTCGGCAAGATCGTCGGCCGGCACGATTTTCAAGCCGCTCTTGGCGAGGATCTTCTTGCCAAGCTCGACATTGGTGCCCTCGAGGCGGACGACGAGAGGCACGGTGATCGCCATCTCGCGCGCTGCCGCGACGACGCCTTCGGCGATGATGTCGCAACGCATGATGCCGCCGAAGATGTTGACGAGGATGCCCTTCACCGCCGGATCGGAGAGGATGATCTTGAACGCCGCCTGCACCTTTTCCTTCGAGGCGCCGCCGCCGACGTCGAGGAAGTTTGCCGGCTCGGCGCCATAGAGCTTGATGATGTCCATGGTCGCCATGGCGAGGCCAGCGCCGTTGACCATGCAGCCGATGGTGCCATCGAGCTTCACGTACGATAGGTCGTACTTCGAAGCCTCGACCTCGGCTGGATCCTCCTCGGTCAGATCGCGCATGGCGACAACGTCCGGGTGGCGGTAGAGAGCGTTGGAATCGAAGCTCATCTTAGCGTCGAGGCACGACAGCCCGCCGTCCTTCGTGACGATCAGCGGGTTGATCTCGAGCATGCTCATGTCTTTGGCGAGCACCAGGTTGTATAGGTCGCCGACCAGCTTGATGCACTGGTTGATCTGCTTGCCCTTGAGGCCGAAGGCGAAGGCGATACGCCGCCCGTGGAACGGCATGTAGCCGCTGGCCGGGTCGATGGTGACGGAGACGATTTTCTCCGGCGTCTCATGGGCGACCTGCTCGATATCCATGCCGCCCGCCGCGCTGGCAATGAAGGCGACGCGCGAAGAGGCGCGATCGACCAGCGCTGATAGGTACAGCTCGCGCTCGATATCGACGCCGTCGGAAACGTAGATGCGGTTGACTTCACGGCCGCCGGGGCCGGTCTGCGCCGTGACCAGCGTCTTGCCGAGCATCTGCTCGGCGAACGATTGCACCTCGGCGCGTGACTTGGCGAGGCGCACGCCGCCCTTCTCGCCGGCCGCGGCTTCCTTGAACTTGCCTTTGCCGCGGCCGCCGGCGTGGATCTGCGCCTTCACCACGAACAGCGGCCCAGGCAGCTGCTGCACCGCCTCGTCAGCCTCGCGCACCGAGAAGGCGACCATGCCGTCTGGCGTTGGGAGGCCGAACTGACGCAAGAGATCCTTAGCCTGATGCTCGTGGATGTTCATGCTGCACTCCAATTGGGGATTGCCGTCGCGCCGTGAGGTGCCACGCAAATCACTTTTAGGCGCCAAGCTGCGGTGCAATCTTGGTGCAGGCGTCGACGAGACCCTTCACCGACTCGACCGACTTGATGAACATGCTGCGCTCGGCCGCATTGAGGTCGATCTCGACAATGCGCTCGGCGCCGCCGGCACCAACGATCACCGGCACGCCGACATAAAGCCCCTTTACGCCGTACTCGCCGTTGAGGTAGGCGGCGCACGGGAGGATGCGCTTTTTGTCCTTGAGGTAGCTGTCGACCATTTCCAGCGCCGACGACGCCGGGGCGTAGTAGGCCGAGCCGGTCTTGAGCAGAGCGACGATTTCGCCACCACCCTTGCGCGTGCGATCGACGATCGCATCGAGGCGCTCCTGCCGCATCCAGCCCATGCGCACAACGTCCGGCAGCGGAATGCCAGCCACCGTCGAGTAGCGAACGAGTGGCACCATGTCGTCGCCGTGGGCGCCGAGCACGAACGCCGTGACGTCCTCGACCGAGATCCCGAGCTCGGATGCAAGGAAGTGGCGGAAACGCGCCGAATCGAGCACGCCGGCCATGCCGATGACCATGTTACGCGGCAGGCCGGACGCCTTCTGCAGAGCCCAGACCATGGCGTCGAGCGGGTTGGTGATGACAACGACGAACGCGGTGGGGGCATACTTCTTGATGCCGGCACCGACCTGCTCCATCACCTTGATGTTGATGCCTATGAGGTCGTCGCGGCTCATGCCCGGCTTCCGGGGGACGCCGGC